>JADFYW010000316.1 GCA_015232855.1 Fibrobacteria bacterium | reverse complement strand
CTTTTACTTATGATGGGGATGAGGGGCATCTTTATGTGAATGGGCAGAAACGGGCTTCCGGCAAACCAGATCCCGGTGCCTGGAGTTTTTTCCGCTTGTTTGGTTTTCGTCCGCTTCGTCTTGCGGTGCCGTCTTATGACGAAACTTTTTTCAAGGGATGTGTAGATGACCTGCATTTTTTAAGCCGTGCTCTTTCGGAAGAAGAACTTGCCTCAGTATATTATTCAGGCATGTACCGGGTTTCTGGCGATGGTGGTGAGACCTGGACTGCATGGGAAAAACTTGAGTTAAGTGCTACAGATGGAACCAAAGAACCGGTATCGGTGTCTGTAAGTGGTGTTCCACTTCCTGTTGCTGCTGACTCTATGAACCGGATAGAGTTTACGGTAAGGGATATCTATGGGAATACTGCAGTAAGGCAGTATACGTTGCTTGGAAACGATGCTGTTCCTGTTATGCCGGATGTTGAAAATATTGGTAAAGTATCTTTTGCACCAAATCCTTTTTATGATGCAACTGCACTTACCTTTTCAGTAGCAGTACATCAAAAGGTCGAAATTGATGTATTTGGAATTAATGGTAAGCAAATAAAAAATCTCACTTCCCGTTTTTATACTCCGGGTAAGCATTCTATTACATGGAATGGCAAAGGAGAACAGGAGCGGGTATTGAGTGCCGGGCAGTATTTTGTCCGGATTAAAACAGGGAAACACATGATTGTTAAGAAAATTATGAAACTGCAATAGTTATCAGTTTTGAGGTGTAGTGATGAGAAAAGAAGTGTGCTTCGTGTAATAATTACATACATGCGGAGCCATTATTTAAACTCGAAACTCAGAACTGATAACTCAAAACTTTTTATGCGGTGTTTAATTTTTGGATACAGGTAGCATGTTTCAGTGTTGATAGGACAAATAAAAGGAGATCGACATGGGTCACATTTGGCGAAAATTATCAGTTAGCATAATTTTTTTGGTTTTTGGTTTTAGTTTACTTTTTGCCGGTGTTCCTACTGCCAAAATGATGATGCTGGACCTCGATCATATGGACAGGGTTTCAAGCAAGGTTCCTGCCGATGATCGCGTGCTAACTTTCGAAGAATTGAGTGATGCGGGGATTAACACCATATTGCCACGAACCACAAATGGCGTGGGAAAAGCATATACCATGTGGGAATTGGTGAATGAAGCTCATGAATACGGATTTTGGGTTATAGGCGCGACGCTCACTCAGAACGGCAATGCCAACTGCAAACTGTATGCTTCGCAGATGGCCGCCGCAGGGGTTGATATGATACAACTTGATGAGCCTCTGCTGGGCTGGGGCTCAAACTGCGTGAGTCGTGCCCTGGCAACTTATGGTGAAAATTTTACCGAAACGGAATATGCCTCCCTCAAGGCGAGTGTACATGTCATTGATAACTCTATTCCTGTTATTATCACCGATGTGGATTGTATAGAAAAAGTTTTTACAAAATGGTCAAATCTTGATGGCCTTTTCAACGAGCTGTATTTTGACCAGTGGTATAGCCTGTATTATCCCAAAATGCTTACCCACAAACAGGCACACCCAAACCAGATAGTGGGCAACTGGGTCTGGCTGCTGACATACGGCGATAATTATTTAGGGGCAACAACAATTATTTCCGACGCGCAGTTTGAAAACTGGACAAGCACAAATTACAATGGCCCGCTGGGTCACACCTGGTTTTTTATTTTTAACCGCAGAGCAAAGGGTACGGATAACGCGGGCAGCAATGGAGCTGACTGGGGAAACCGCGCAGCTATTATAAAAAGGGTTAGCGGCGGAGGAAAGGCTTTTTCAGAGTGGCAACAATTTGCGCAGACAGGAGAACCTGGTGGCGCTATGGATGTTTCTGTCAAAGTGCGGCACGACAAATACGGCCTGGATACCTCATCTGTGCAGGTGTTTTACGCGGTAGAAGAAAATGAGTATGGCAATACCAAATGGGTGCGGCATTACGGACTTTCTATGGAAGCTCCTAGTGGTGAAAAAGACTGGATAACGATTACCGCACGGAGGGTAAGTTTTGATACCGTGGGAACGGGAACGGCCTACAAGGGGCCTCGGGTTCGCTTCAAGATCAAAGACAAGTATGATGGCCAGGGTCTTAGGAACGCCCGCTACCTCAAAAAAGATTATCCCGTTACAGCAAACGGTATTGGCTGGAGTGATTTCAGCGGTATGGTTATACCAAAAACTCATAATCCCGACTATGTTGTCAGTGTTCAGAACAGTATTGGCCTGGAGCCGTCAACGGTACTTTGTGAGTATTCTGTTGATGGGGGAAAAAGCTGGAAAGAACATCCCGTTGAATGTAGCGGTGCGAGCGGAAGTAAAGAAAAGGAAACCATAACCGTGAAAAATGTGCCATTTACATCCGGTAGTGAAGGGCAAACTCAAATGCGCTTCAGTATAAATACTACAGCAAACAAGACCAGTAATAGTCCTGAATACCCGGTGCGCGTAAATCTTCCACCAGAGATAAAAGATCTTAAACTGACCCGCAGTGGCGACAAGGTAAATATGAGTTTGACCTTACATGACGAAGATGGTCTCAGGGTCGGTTCCGGACCGGCGGCGACAGATATTACTACTCTTGCTTTATATCCTATGGATGGAAATGGTATTGATATTTCCGGGCATGGTCGGTTATCGCAATTTAAAAATGGGGCAATGTCAATGGAAATGGATTCCTGGAAGAGCGCTGGTGGAAAGGAAAAAACCGCCTGTTTTGACGGCAGCGGTGATTACATGGACATGGGGGATTTTCCCCTTGGGCCGAC
>JADFYW010000315.1 GCA_015232855.1 Fibrobacteria bacterium | reverse complement strand
TTTCTACAAATACTTTTTAGAGAACTTTTAAACAGGTTTAGTCCTGTTAAAAAAAATTATCCCTTTGTTTTTTTATTCAGCAGCTTTTTTACCCGATCAAGCAAATCTTTTTTCCCAAATGGTTTAGTAATATAATCATCAACCTTCATCATATGTAATCCCACCATGAAGTCAACAGATTTATTTTTACTGGTTAAAAATGCCACAGGCACTTTTTTCAGAGAATTCTCAGCACGCAATTCCCGCAACACATCATATCCGTCCATATGTGGCATAACCAGATCAAGTAACACCAGATCGGGTTGCAATGCACATGCCTGTGGAACAGCCTCCTCAGCATCGGTAACAACCGTTACTTCGTGTTGCTCTAATTCCAACACCAGTTTAATAAGATCAGCAATATCTTGTTCATCATCTACTACTAATATTTTTGCCATTGTTCAGCCTTTTGATAAATCTTTGGGAAGCCATTTCCAGTAATAATAGGTGATTACACACCCTATAATCAAACCTAGAGTATTGCAAACATATACCACAACCCTAAAGGCTTCACCTAAAAAAACAAAAATATGTGCACATATAATCAGTAAAAGAGACACATAGATCCCCTTATACAGAGGTTTCTTTTTCATTGCCAGTCCCATTATTCTTGAAAGTACCATTAAGATGGTCAAAACTACAAGAAAAGTTACATGCATTATTACAGCAAGCAGATAAAATAAATTTGGGAAAGCTATATTCATTTAATTTGAATTTTTGTTTACACTCATCATGTTACGATACAAATTTAATGCCAGTAAAATAATATTCATACCTCCAACGGTAATTAAACCAGCCGAAAGATATCGGACGAGTGCGGAGTAGGAAAAACCAGCACAAGATAATATGCCAAGGGTAAACACAAAACCAGCAAAATAATAATACCGCTGGTGGAGACCCTGTCCTGATTTAAGCCGGTAAAACTTGGCAATTAATGAGAAATAATACCATATAAATAAAAAGGACGCACCAATACACAAAATGAAAACATATTGAAGCATTATCCTGCTTTCACAAAGGCCTTCATGAACGCATCAGCGGCACTTGGCATTGGAGAACCGCTCAGGATACCATCCTGACCGATAAATTTCTCAGATATTTCAAAACCGCCCTCGGTAATTTGAAAACGCCTGATGTCTTTAGCGTGTTGACTTCCTCGCATTTTAAGGATGAGCATAGCTTTGGAAACGGCACTTTCTATCTCGACATATCGGAGAATAATATAGCTATCAGCAATAAACGGAGCTTGAGAAAGACTGCTTGTTTGCCCGAGGAGATTATTATTTTCCCGCAATAAAATACTGGTAAGACTTTCCCGCTTTAGACTGGATATAAAATCAAATTCCATTTCACGTAGTTCGTTTTCATCATCAACCTCATATTCAAAATGGGTAAGAGAATCGATCAAACACCGTTTAATTCCCAATTCATCAATAAGTGACTCAATTTTACCACCCATTTCATCAATTTCATCTAACACAACATCAGGATTAGTAAAAATAATTTTGAGCATTCCTTTTTCTTCATATTTCTTTAAGTCCCATCCAAAATTCAACGCATCATGATAATATTGACTTGGAAACTCTTCAAAAGTCACAATAAGGCCTGGCTCATGATATTTTTCAATACCGTTCACAATAAACTGCATTCCCAGGGTGGTCTTCCCCGTCCCTGGTGCACCTTCAACAATATTTGCAGAGCCGGCAACAAGGCCGCCGCCTAGCATTGAATCCAGGGTCTCTACTCCGAACTGACTTCTATCTAACATAGCGGTTACAACGCATACTTTGGGCTTAACAGTGCAAGCAATATTGCTTTTTGAACATGTAAACGGTTTTCAGCTTCATCAAAACATATAGAGATATCTGAGTCAAGCACACTGTCGGTTATTTCTTCTCCCCGGTGCGCAGGTAGACAATGAGAAACAAGACAACCCGCCGGAGCCGCTGAAAGCAGTGTATCATTCACCTGAAAATTTAAAAAATGCTGTACTTTTTTTTCTTTTTCAGCTTCTTCTCCCATGCTCACCCATACATCTGTATAAATAATATTTGCGGAAGCTACCGCTTTTTGAGGATCATGTTCGATTGCAAAGCGGCAACCATTCTGTTGAAATATCGGCTGTATTTGTTCTCGTACAAATTGAGGAATTTCATAGCCTGAAGGGCAGGACAACGTAAAATCCAGCCCCATCATACCCGATAGAATCGCTAGCGAATTGGCTACATTATTACCATCACCCACAAAAACCACATGTGAACCACGTATGTCTCCACATCTTTCTTGCAATGTTTGTGCAAATGCCAGAGCCTGGCAAGGATGGAACAAATCAGTAAGCGCATTAATAACTGGTACAGAGGCATTTCTGGCCAATTCTTCTACCAGGCTGTGCTTGAAGGTACGGGCAATTATCACATTTACCCATCTTGAAAGATTTTTAACTGCATCATTAACGGTTTCTCGTTTTCCAAGCGAAACACTACCCGGTTCTAAATTTATGGTAGAGCCCCCAACGTGGGCCATGGCCACTTCAAAGGTCACCCGCGTCCTCAAACAAAAAAAAAAAAAAAACAACACTGAGGTAAAACCTTTAAGCAAATCATTGGGACCATTCGTTTTATATTCTTTTTTAACTTCAAAAGAAATATCAAGAAGCCTTGAAATTTTTTCACTGTCAAGAGAGAGCAGATTTACAAGATTATTAAAATTGGATTTTGTCATGATTATGAATATAAAAAAATAGAAAAAAGTGTCTTAAAAAAGCCCTGA
>JADFYW010000314.1 GCA_015232855.1 Fibrobacteria bacterium | reverse complement strand
CCAAAGTAAGACCCATGTATAATGAATTAAAAGAAAAAAGTATTAACGGAGGCCTGATTACACCAAAAGCTGCTTATGGGTATTTTCCCTGTTACAGCGAGGGGAACTCCCTGTTTGTGGAATCTGCAAATGGTCTGCATGAATTTTCCTTTCCCCGTCAGGAGCTTTCTCCTCATTTTTGTATTAGTGATTTTTATCACACCAAAAAAGAGGGGGGCGATATCGCTTCATTTTTTGTGGTTACGATTGGTGAGCGTATCGACGAAGAAATTAAAAAATTGTTTACCGGGGATGAGTATCATGATTATCTCATTATGCATGGTTTCAGTGTGGAAGTCACAGACGCTTTGGCTGAGTACTGGCATGAAGAAATGCGTAAAGAAATGGGGGTTATCAATAATAATCCCCAGGAAATGACCGGCTATATCACCCAGGAGTATCAGGGTTCACGTTATGGGTTTGGGTATCCTGCCTGCCCGGAACTTGATGCCCATAAAGAAGTATTTAAACTTATTAAGCCAGAGGGAATTGGGGTTACTCTCACTGAAAACATGCAGATGGTGCCGGAACAGACAACCAGTGCTATTATTGCTCATCATCCCCAAGCCAAATATTTTGCAGTATGAGGGTTTTATTATGAAGTATATATGTGTTAATTGTGGATATGAGTATGACCCGGAAAAAGGCGACCCGGATAATGGGGTTGCGCCCGGGACAGCATTTAAAGATTTACCGGAAGACTGGGTGTGCCCGCTTTGTTATGTGGGCAAAGAACAGTTTGATCCGCTGGATTAAGAGTAGTGAGTCATCAGTTATCAGTCTTGAGTTATAGTGCGGAATTCTAAATTTTCGCGAAGCGCATTAAATAAACTGACGACTGAATACTGACTACTGATTTCTGAATACTACAATGTAGTATAGAGTCGAGAAGAGTAATATGAAAAGTATTTTAGAAAAGCTAAAAGAGTCTCCTCTGGTTTTTGACGGGGCCATGGGCACCATGATTTATGAACGGGGTGTGTTTATTAATACCTGTTATGATGAACTATGCCTGTCAAAGCCTGATTTGATACTGGAAATTCACCGGGATTATGTGGAAGCCGGAGCAGATGTATTGGAAACCAATACTTTTGGTGCCAACCGGGTAAAGTTAAAAGGTTTTGGTCTGGTTGATAAAATCAAAGATATCAATAGCCAGGCCGTATCCCTGGCAAAAGAGGCTGCTGAAAATAATTGCTATGTAGCCGGAGCAATGGGGCCCTGTGTGAGTTCAGACCAGCAGATTGATGATATAGGAACGGATGTAGTATCTGAGGCTTTTAAGGAACAGGCCACAATTCTTGTAGAAGCAGGCGCTGATTTTATTCACCTGGAATCATTCTCCCGGCTTGATGAACTGTTGCTTGCTATTGACGCGGTTGCACAGACAGGTTTGGATATTTCTGCCAGTTTTTCGGTGAATGAAGAAGGAGTGGCCCATGATGGAAAGCATATTAAAGATTATAGCCGTGCTCTGGAATTACACGCTCATGTTGATATCGTTGGTATCAATTGTGGTATGGGACCGGCGGGTGCTTATGACGCATTAAAGACGGTTATCCCTATTTGTTCCAAGCCAGTGGTTGTCATGCCGAATGCCGGGCTTCCAAGAGATATTGGTGGTCGTGTAATATACCTCACCAGTCCTGAATATTTTATGAAATATGCTAAGCGTTTTATTCAGCTAGGTGCCAGGGGGATTGGGGGATGTTGTGGGACAACACCTGAGCATATTAATAAAGCGGTGAAAGGTATCAGAAACCTCAGTGAAGTGAAGCAGTATAAAAATATTAAGGTGAAGACTTCCTCTGATGTACCTGTAGGTGCATTGCCTGCTGTTCCCCTGGAACTAAAATCTCCTTTTAGTGCCAAACTGGCCCGGGGAGAAATGGTCACTTCTATTGAAGTATTGCCTCCCAAATCAATGGATATTACTAAGACTCTTGAAAAAATAAAATACTGCTATGATAAAGGAGCTGATGCGGTAAATATGCCGGATGGCCCTCGGGCCAGTGCCCGGCTCTCTAATATGATGACGGGGGTTACCATCCAGAATCAAACAGGTATAGAGGTTATTCCTCATTTCTGCTGTAGGGACAGAAATATAATGGGTATGCAAGGGGACATTATGGCAGGTTTTGCAGCAGGTATCAAGAACCTGCTTTGTGTTACCGGTGATCCTCCAAATATTGGAGACTATCCCGAGATGTCTGGTGTCTTTGATCTTGATTCAATTGGGCTGGTACAAATGGTGAATAACCTGAATCATGGGTTTGATTTGGGTGGGCATCCCATATCTCCTTCAACGGCTATAGTTATTGGTGTTGCTGCCAACCCTTGTGCGGTAGATCTTCCGCGAGAAATTAATCGATTTGTGCAAAAGGTGGAAGCAGGGGCAGAGTACGCAATTACCCAACCGGTTTTTGATGCAGAGGCTCTTATTGAATTTATGGAGAAGATTGATGCGAAAAATCAGGCTATTCCAATAATTGCAGGAGTCTGGCCTATGACCAGTTATAAAAATGCCCAATTTATGGCAACAGAAGTACCCGGGGTGGTGGTGCCGCAATCTCTATTGGAGCGAATGAGTAAGTGTACTTCCAAAGAAGACAATATCAAAACAGGAATTGAAATTGCCCGGGAAACTTGTGAGAAAATTAAATCTTCTGTTCAGGGCTTCCAGGTGAGTGCGCCTTTCGAAAATGTAGTTACTGCCCTCAAAGTACTTGGATTAGATTAGCAGTATTAAGGATGCTCGCCTTTCTTAATAAATTATATATTCTATTCAAATA
>JADFYW010000313.1 GCA_015232855.1 Fibrobacteria bacterium | reverse complement strand
CTGGATTTAAGCTTTTTTGTATTAAGTTGATGCGTATGGGCTTGTCCGGAATCAAAAGTATTGTATAAATGAAACGATTTTTTCAAAAACGAACAAAACAAAACAATATTATCTTATATGCTTCTATTGTTTGGATTCCGGACAAGCCGGAATGACTGGTTTTGAGACAGGTGTTGTTTGACTTAATGACATTGGGTAAATAGTTATTGTCCAAAACAAACTCTTTGTGGTGATTATTAGACATTTTTGGATGAATAATGGCACGAATTAGGTTAAATAAAATTCCCCACAAAACGACATAACAATAAGGAATAAAAGGAATTAAAGTTTAAGGTGATTAAATTGTTATAGGATATTGAAAAAATATACTAAAAATTAATTGCCTTTTCAGTCTTTTCAGGGTACTATTAAAAGTGTTGGATGCCTGTATTTAAATCTGGTGAATAATTGAGAAAAATACCCATATCTGTTTACAATTATACTGATTACCGTAAGTTTCTTAACGATTATTTTGACTATCTAAAAAAGACCAGGGGGATAATCCTTCAGGATATTTGTGATGAGGTTAAAGACGTCACCACTGGGCATCTTTCAGCTGTGCTCCACGGTAAAAATAATATTTCCAAAAGGCTTATCACCGCTTTTGCAAAATACTGCCGACTCAAAAAAATGGAGACGGAGTATTTTAAAACGATGGTTGCCTATAACCAAAAAAAGAAGCTCGAGGTCAAAAAAGCAAGTTTTGATAAACTAATATCTTTTCGTAAATCTTGTGTTTACAAAGTAAGCACGCACAGCTATCAGTATTACGAACGCTGGTATCATTCTGCAATACGCGCAATGTGTGAGTTCATGGATATTAAAGATGATTATGCAGGTCTTGCAAAAATGTTGGTACCATCCATCAGGGCCCATGAAGCGAAGAACTCTCTTACCCTGTTGTCAGAACTTGAACTTATCGAACCGGGTGAGGATGGTTTTTTCAGGCCTACCGCCAAAGCCATAGATTCCGGGGTACACGACACCTCAATTACGGTAAACAATTTCATGGTATCCATGCTGGAAAAGGCAAAAGAGTCTATTGATAAATTTGGCCTTAGTGAGCGGATGTTATCATGGAATACGGTGGGACTTAACCAGGCGGGTTATGATGAAATTATGAAAAAAATAATTGAGTTTCGCTATGAAGTAGGGAAAATAGTACAGAAGCACAGCGCAGACAGAGTTTATCAAATAAACATTCAGGCATTTCCGCTTACAAAACCACTTGTAAGAGCAGAGACGACGGCTGATTCTCAGAGATCGAGTGAACAGGATGGTGTGGTGATAGAAGAAACGTCGGATTAAATTATAAATCAAGAATTAGGAATTATGAATTATAGAGTGTCCGAAGGACTGAAGTTGGACTTGAATATGAATCGGGGAATATTAATCATGAATTATGAATTAGGAAATATGAATTACAGAGAGTCCGTAGGACTTGTGTTGGATTGAGTTATGAGTTTTGAATCAGGAAATATGAATTATAGGAAGTCCGAAGGACCTCTTTTTAAATTCATAATTCATAATTCATCATTTGTAATTCTATTAATAATTCTGTTAATGGGTTTGTGGCTCTTAGGGTGTAGTGCGGGGAACGAAACAGCAGGTACCAGCTCCGGGGGGCAGGTTATTAATGTATCGGTGAAAGGCATCGTTCAGAGCGATTCCGGTGGTGGTAGTAATGCCGTGGTTATGTTGTACCCAAAGACTTATAATCCCTATCTTGATCCCAAAACACCAGACTCTTTAGTGGATACAACGGATGAAGAAGGCGTTTATATGTTCAGGAATGTTGATGCGGGTAATTATAATCTGGAAGTAGTTAATGACGCAGCGGGTCTGAAATCATTAAAGCAGGGGATTCTGATACCGGATGCTGAAGATTCAGTTTTAGTTATTGAAAAACTGGATATTAAAAAACCTGGTGCTATCAGGCTATCTCTTGCAGAGACTGAATTGATTGAAAACGGTTTTGTATATATTCCTGGTACCAGTGTTTATAAAAAACTCAGCTCACAAGATATTAAAAAAGGGCATCTTTTAGTGGATGATGTACCTGCCGGTAGTTTTTCGGAACTGGTTTATGGTGAAAATGATTCTTCTTTATATAATTTACTCACAACGGATGTTTCTGTAGTACCGGAAATGAATACCCTGGTGAGTGCGTATCGGTACTGGGGCTACACAAAAAAAATAATCATTAATACAGCTGCTGGTGGTGCAGATATTACGCAAAACCTGATTGATTTTCCTTTATTAGTCCGGTTGGATTCAATAAACTTCGATTTTTCAGAAGCTCAGGAGAAGGGTAATGATATACGATTTGCAAAACCTGATGGGACCATACTTTCCTATGAAATTGAACGCTGGGATGCCATAAATGGCATGGCTGAAATATGGGTAAAACTTGATACCCTGTTTGGAGGGAACGACACACAGTATTTTACCATGCATTGGGGTTTGCAGGATGCTGTTGACTTATCTGAAGGGAAGGCTGTATTTGATACGGTTAACGGTTTTGCCGGTATTTGGCATTTAAATGAGGATGCTAATACTAATAATGCCGGGTATAAAGATGTTACCGTATATGGTGGACATGGAACCGGTGTTAGCATGGATCAAAAGGAATCTGCTGTGGTGGCCGGTGGACAGGGTTTTGATGGTGTGGACGATTATATTGATCTGGGAAGTAAGGCCGGGCTAGATGGTGCAGGCTCTTTTACGGTCATCTTCTGGTGTAATCCGGATTCTTTGAATTTTATTTCCATGCTTGGCGTGCTGGCAAGGGGATCTGACG
>JADFYW010000312.1 GCA_015232855.1 Fibrobacteria bacterium | reverse complement strand
CTGACAGGTTGGGAGAACCTTCCCCCGGCCAGTCTATGGAACTTATAAGGGAGGGAAGAGCAGGCAGAGGCTGAGCAAACTTAATATATATCGAGTCGCCGCGCCCGTCATGATTACCATCTACTATCCAGGCTTTTTCAGCTGGTACATAAGCCGCGTTAATCAGTACGGTACCTGAAATATTTCCTTTGGTAGCGGTTAGAGTGGTTTGGTTTGACCCCGAAGACGGATCCAGTTTGCCTTCCAGGACAGTATTATCCAGGTCAGGGATTTCAGAAAACCCGATATCTGCCAGACCTTCAAAAACAGAACTATTTACACCGGTTTCCACAACAGCAATAGTAAGGGTATCTCCGTTACTTGATTCAAGACTGACTTGCAGGGTATCGACTGTATAGAGACTCGGTGTTTTGTCGGTAAGGCGAACTAAAATCTGATTTCCGTTTACTTCTGAAAAACTGGAAAGTTCCTGGCCCCGGGTATTAAAAAACTGTAGCCTGGTAATGGTAGCGTCGATAATGGTTTCTTGTTCAGAGTCTTCTGTACCATATACCGGGTCTACAAAATTACTGAGGATGTTATCAATATCCTGGCAATGTAAAATACTATCGGTCCCGGTTCCATTCTGGGCTTCAAGTTTGGTAATGGTTCCGCAATAAACCGGTGAATCAATTGCTTTTTGAACCAGAGGAATATTTTTCAACATATCACCGGAATTTAGACACTTTACTTTTGTAAGCAGCAGAGTATCAATCCATGCCTTGGAGTACACCTGATCTTGTACACATATTTCAATTGACTGACTGTTCCGTGTGAGTTTTCCATTGGTAAGTGGGTCTCCCATGGTTATAATCTCTTTCGAGTTTGCCCGTGCTGTTTGGAGTACTGCTTTCACAGTGTCTCCCTCTAATACTTCACTTGGGCCGGGAAGATGTGTGGCAATCGAGGCGGTTATTACCCCTTTAAAATAATACTGCAATTTCCCATCACCTGAAATCGCAGTATAGTTGTCTTCTAAGGGAACCAGCGTTGTCCATATGCCTTGATCATCGACTTTACCTGTACGGGTCATACTCACCATTTCCGCGTCAGTTCGTTTCCTTCCCATTCCATCTGTGCTCTCCACAGTCAGTAATACCTGTTTTACCACAAGGTCACCTACAAAATCATCGGTATATTTTAAATATACCAGACCTTTGGAGGCGTCCCATATATTCCCGGATATCAAGTCAACGGGTAGAGAACCATCTGTATTGGTAAACGAAACCAGGCCGGGCAACTGGTTAGGAACGCCAAACCCAATAAGATCTGATTTTGCAATCAGTGTTACCGGATTCACATATACTGCTTTCAGTTCATCTCCGTTTTTGATTTCAAACTTGTCGTTATTTGTTTTTACCGGCGGAGATTGTTCTAATGGTATTGTTGCCCCATAGGTCCCCGGAGTAATTTCAACCAGCGGATAGGTTTCAAAATCCGTTGATGCATTGTTATTACCACCTTTTTTGTTGCTGAGCGAAACTCTGTATTCATCCAGGTGGGCGGGATTAAATACAGCATCTTCTACTACTACATACAAAATTGATTCCGTACCTGAAAGGCTGTCTGCTAATTCATTCCAATTCGAATCTGCAAAATAAATTACCGGATCACGTAATTCGGGTTTAACCAAAAAAGTAGAGTTGGGATTATCATTCATAAGAATGGGGTTGGTCCAACTCACTGTTATACTATCATAAATGGCTGCTTCAACTATGGAGTTGTCCCAGGAAGATGCTTTTACTGCAAAATCTATGGTATCAATAAACACTAATGCATCACTCATAACCTGGGGGTTTTTGATACTAATGGTTTCTTTATCAAGACCCCAGATGCTGGTAAAGCTGATACTAACTTCTGTGAGGGTGGCATGGGGAGTAGTAAGTTTAATAACAAAACCAGAATCATTCTCATTTAAATAACTGTTTCCACCAAGGGGTTCCTCACTGATTTTTCCCAGTTGCAGCTTCGAAGGATTATTTGTTTTGGTATACACTTCGGAAATAGTATCGCTTGTTAACCAGCCCGGTTTTTTGGAAAAAGCCTGTATAACAATGTCATTGGTGATGTGAATAAAATCTCCTGTATAGGGCCTGAAATTATTTGTATCAAGACGATAAAATAGAGATGTACCTGGTACAATATTACTGAGGCTGACCAATTGTTGAAAACCAAAAGGGGAACCCGGAGGGTCCACCGCTGGAACAGGCAATTTGCTTTTACAGATAAGTGCCGGACCGTTAGCTATTAGTGTCATGTCCCCATCGCAATAGGGAGCACCACAGGCCTCATGAATATAAAATCCGTGGTAAAAATAAACTACCTCGTATACATCACCATCTAAAACATAGGTGAGACTGTTCCAGGCCCATCCCATGCCAACAGGGACACCACCTTTATCTTTCCCCCAGCTTATATACTTTGAAAAAGGTGTTTGCTCAGGGAGAATGTCAGCGTTTTCTGGCACGGTCTTCAGTGCGTTTGTGCGCGCAAAGTTCAAGCCTTTTAAAATATTCGCCAGGGTAGCGCCCCCAACCCTTCGATCTACAAATTGTCCGGTGGGATTATAAACCTTGTTAAGGGATACGCCATTAATAGGTTTAAGGCTGTTATAGGCCATATCATAGTTATCCCACTTCCAGGTTTGCAGTACCGCATCTGTGTAAATAGCTCTGAATTGGGATAGGAGAGGTCTATCAATGGAAAGAGGATCTGGATTTACCACGCAACTAGAATCTGAGGCCATAGTATTGGCCAAAAGAATTAAAAGTAGAATGACAGATGAAAAGCCTGTCAAACGTGAAAACAAGACCCCCTCCTAATTTA
>JADFYW010000311.1 GCA_015232855.1 Fibrobacteria bacterium | reverse complement strand
TGTGGATCATTGTATTGTCGGAAAGATTCTTGCCGAAAAATGGAACCTTTCTGAAGATTTAATCACGGTGATGCGCTATCATCACTCTCCTTTATGTGAAGAAGGAAGTACCGAACTTAATCAAACTGTTTATCTGGCCAATGTTATTTGCAAGAATAGCGGAATTGGACTAGTTTTAGACAAAACACCTCTTGAAGCAGAGCCGGAGGTTTTTACGAAGCTGGGTGTAACAAAAGATATTGAAGACGAAGTACTGTCCGAGCTACAAGGTGAAATAGATAAAGCAATGGAATTTTTGAAAGTATGAAGATTAAATTTTGGGGAGTGAGGGGATCGATACCTGTTCCAGGTGATGCTACTTCCAAGTACGGGGGGAATACATCGTGTGTTTCTGTAGAGGTGGATGATACCATACTTGTTTTTGATGCCGGTACCGGTATTCGCGATTGTGGGAATTATCTCATGTCCCAGCAAAAAAGTATTAAAGGGAAGCTTTTAATTTCCCATACTCATTGGGATCATATACAGGGTTTTCCGTTTTTTGTACCTGCCTACATTCCTGGTAATGAGTTCTCAATGTACGGTCCGCCTTCTGATGTACAAAACCGAAGCTTAAAGCAGATAATGGAGCTCCAGACTAATTATGAATATTTCCCCATTCGTATCTCGCAACTCGGGGCCACACTTGAATACATTGATTGCAGAGAAGGAAAAATTGACGTAAATGGCTTTGAAGTACATACCTGCCGCATGAATCACCCGGTTGCCTGTTTGGCGTATAAGCTTATCCATAATGGTAAAACATTTGTGTATGGTGGAGATCATGAACCCTATCGTAATGTCTATCGTGATTCTGAAAATAGTGAAGGTATGGAAGAAGAATTTTTGCAGGAGCTGGATGAGGACGCAAATGAGCAGAATAAAAAGATTTTAAATTTTTGTCAGGGCGCTGATGTTGTTTCTTGGGATTCCCAGTATACCGAAGAAGAATATCTTACTAAAATTGGTTGGGGTCATAGCTCTATGGAAACGAACATCAAGCTCGCAGAAGAAGCTGGCATTAAACATATGGTTTTTTCGCACCATGAGCCCATGAATGATGATGTTCGTCTCACAGAACTTGAAGCCAAATTCAAAAAAATAGCTAAAGAAAAAGGCTTTGCCCTTGATTTCTCCAAAGAGGGTATGGAAATCGAGATCTAAGCTGGTTGTTTGCTTTGTGTAGTCTTATTTCCTCTTACATTTTATCACATTAATAAATCGTTACCCACTCCGCGAATAAGGCGGAATGTTATCGTACTTGTTTGTTTGGCCTGGTGATATGCGAGGCGCTTAAGATACTTTGGAAATCATTTTTCTGTCGGATATGAGTAATGCTTTGGCTAATAGCGCGTTGTCGGCGTTCCCAACGGGTGTCAAACAAACTAAGCTGTCTGGTTTCCTGCTGGAGCAGAGATGCTTTGGTGTGTATTGATTTAATCGCTACCCGACGGGTATACATATCCCGGACCAGCTGTTCAGCCTGAGTTGCCAGGGAGAGGAAGTCGTCGGTGCAGTTGGGGAAACGAATACTTTGCTGTATGCTCTTGTTATCGGTGTAGATGAGAGTCACGGTAAGTCTTCCTGTATTCAGCCCCTTTGTTTTGAGTTTGAAACAGAGCTTGTCAACCGTAAGACGGATTATTCGTTTCAGTTTATTCTGGTCGTTGATGTCATAGGGAAAGACGGTCTCTGCTTGAAGTGATTGATGGCCGGGAGAAGCGGTACTAAACTCCTGTTTTCTGACAAGAAAATACAATCGTTCGCCCTCTTTGCCCAGACGCTTTATCAGGGCGGTTTTTTTTAGCTTTAAAAATTGATCTACCGTTTTAAGGCCGTATTGCTCTAGTTTTGTTTTGGCGCTGGATGATATGCCTGGAAGCAGTGCGATATCCATTTGATGTAAAGTATCATCTTCATTCTGTTGCAAAACAATAATAGACTGGTTGGGTTCGGCACTTTTAGCCAACATTTGTGCCAGGACCTGATTTCCAGAGAAACCCATGGCATATCCGGAGAGTTTGGTAGTATGAAAAAGTGCTTGTCTGATATGCTGTAGGGCAGTATCAGGGGTATGATGCCTGAGTAGTGGCGTACCGCTCAGATCCAGGATGCCGTTACCGGCGGAAGAAAAACTAAAAACAGGTGTAAACGTCTCCATTACCTTGTGTGTGGCCTTCATAAGGCGTATTTCTGCAATTTTATTACGGGGGAGTAGCTGGAGATCAGGACATTTTTTTTTTGCGTCATGTACGGGCATACCCGGGGTGATTGTACAGCGCTGCGCTGCGGGGGAACAGGCCCACAGGGAAGTTTTATGTCTTCCAGGGTTTTGTAGGATAATGGCAAAGGGGAGGGTGCGGTAGGCTGGGTGACAGGCAATAATGGCTTGCGCGGGAAATTGCCGAAGTTCCAGAGCCAGGTAGAAATGAGGTGTTGATGAGGATGTCATGTTTAGAGAGATGTCTTTGTTTATTGGTGGTTAAACCATTGTCAAGGTCAAAAATTTCATGCTTGCCCTTAAAGTTATCTGCAAAAGGTGCAGCTTGCTTGAATTCTGCTTTGTTGCTACACTGTAGGTATGTGTGGACGGTTTGTGGTGAAAAGTGCAACAGAGGTCATTCGCGACCTGTTTGGTGATTATGAACAGATAACAGCGCATGTGCCCAGTTTTAATGTGGCGCCTTCGCAACAGGTTCCTGTATTTTTGCAGAGCCGGGCTAAAAAACAGCTGAGAACATTGCAATGGGGCCTGGTGCCTTTTTTTGCCAAAGATCCGGGGATGGGATTCAAAATGATTAATGCCCGGGCTGAGACTATTCACCAGAAGCCCTCG
>JADFYW010000310.1 GCA_015232855.1 Fibrobacteria bacterium | reverse complement strand
GGTTCTTTTAAAGGTATAAATTGGGCAAACGGGAAATATTATGTACAAACGGAAATTGATCCAAAAGGCGGTGAAGAGATATCACCTGTTCAGAATTGAAGGGATCATTTTCTGCAATATGGCCCTGTGCACCTTCATAAGGCCAGTCTATAGAACTAATCGCGGTTGGAGCATTATAGACCGGTGCCTTAAATTGAATATAGATAGAGTCTCCCTGGCCATCACTGTTGCCATCAACTATCCAGGCCCTTTCAGCGGGGACATAGGAAGAATTAATTACTATGCTCGCAGCTGAACCGCCATTTTTTCCAATAATTGTCATTTGATTATTTATTTGTTCAGGGTCGAAAACGCCCTCTAGTATGTTATTGTTTTTATAAGGATTCAAAGAAAAGGCAAAGGTGAACGTCGCCTCGAAAATGCCATTGTCAATTCCAGTTTCGTAAACCAAAATATCAAGCGTATCCCCGGAATCTGCTGTAAGCTTAACCCGCAAGGTATCTTTTTTATATAAATCCGGTGTTTTATGGGTTAGGCGTATTTTCAATTCGTTTCCTTGATCTTCAGATATACTTCCAATTACCGGTTTTCCCAACAAATCAAGAAACTGGATTTGATTACTTGTAGCATCCATAATGGTAACATTCCCTCTCTCTTCGGTGCCATATACCGGGTCAGTATATTTAGCTGACAAATTATCAATATCCTGACAATGGAGAATAGTATCAGTCAGAGTGCCTGATATCGCCTCTTCCTTTGTAAAGGTACCACAATACAAGTTTGAACCGGGAGTGCCCTGCACTAACCTGATTTGCTTTAATTGATCTCCAGAACTTGAGCATTGGACCTTCTCCAATAAAATGGTATCGATAACAGCCGCTGAAAACACCTGATCTTCAACACAAACCTTTACCCTGGTGGTAAAACGGTTTATTTCAGTCCCCGTTACTGCATCTTTAATAGTTATGGTTTCATTCAAATTACCATAAGCCGTATTCAACATGGCCCGGGCCGTATCTCCCGACAACTTTTCTTCTGTACCATTTTTATGGGTGGCTACTTCTGCTTTTATCTCAGCAAAGAAATAAAACTGTAATTTTCCATCTCCGAAATTGACCATTGGATTATCATCAAGTGCGACTTCGCCTTTCCATATTCCGATACTGTCTCTGTGGGAAAACAAATTCAACTTGACCAGTTCCCGATCTTCATAGGGTTTCCCCTGCCCATCTGTACTCGTCACAGTCATTAATATGGTCTTTTGGGAGATGGCCGCTACATAATCATCTTCATAATACAAGTAGACTTTCCCGGCCGATGCTTCCCAGTTTCCACTTGTTGAAAGTTGCACGGGTGTAGTATAATCAGCATTAGTGAAAGCTATTTTTCCGGGCTGTTGATTTGGAGCGCCATATCCTTTACTATCATTAGCTTCCATTTTATCTACTGGGTCAACATAGTGCGCTTTTAGATCATCGCCGATGCGAATTTCAAAAGCCTTGTTCTCATTTTTGACAGGTGGAGATTGTGTTACTGAAATAATTGCCCCGTACTTCCCCGGTTGTATTTCCGTTAATACATAAGTTTCTTTATCAACAGGACTGGTGTTATTATCGCCTTTTGAATTAGAAAGAGTAACTACATATTCACTAAGCCGGGCGGGATCAAAAATTTGATCTTCCACAACCACATAAAGCGTAGTTTCATCACCATTAAGCCTGGTTACCGGATTCCAGTTAATATCTGAAAAATAGACCTGTCCTGGATTTGCCGTTTGTCTTACATTGAAAGAAGTGGACAGTTGGTCCACACTATTCAAAGAGTTTACCCAGTCAATTTGTACCACATCATAAGATGCTGCTTCTACAATACTATTACCGAGGTTGGCATCAACAACAGCAAAATCAACCGTATCTATAAATACCAATGCCTTACCTGTGTTTTCAGGGTTAGTAATGGTAATAACTTCCGCATCTTTTCCTGTTGTAGAAGTAATATTCAAAGAGACTTCAGAGAGTGTAGCATAGGGTGTAGTTATTCTTATAATAAATTTATCATCAAGTTCCGTTAAATAACTGGAGCCTCCCAAAGGTTCGCCTCCTATTTTGGTTACTTCCAAAACTGAATTATATGATGTTTTTACATAATTTTCAGAAATAGTATCACTGTTTACATATCCCTCTTTTTGTCCAAAGGCTTCTATTGTAGTTGTTTCAGTTAGTTCTATTGTTTCTCCGGCATATTTTTGATATGCATCAAGAGGATTAAGGCGGTAATAAATTTCAGCCCCAACGGTCTGTACACTAAGCTGTACTCTTTCCATAAACTCAAATTCTTTACCAGCGGGATCTGCAACCGGAACATCAACTTTAAAACCCTGATGAGCAAAAGAAGCCCACATTATAGCATCATACACAATTTGTTCTGCAGCTGATTTTTCTACTAAATCCTGAGGTTGAAACGAAAGCGTAACCCCTCGACGAGTACCATTACCAAACGCAGCAATCACCGACAATTCTTTTGCGCCACCCGTGATGCCTCCAGTAGCATTTTGACCGCGCTGAAAACCCATAAAAGATAATTCCTGCAAATAAGTCGGGAGTACATCATATCTATCGGCATCAGCACTACAGCGGTAGTCATCACTGATTATACCAAACCCCCCAAATGGTTTGAAATTGAGTTTTGGCTCCGTTAAAATTTTATTGATTGAATTTGTGATTATTCCTGGCAATTGAGGTACATCACTAGTTGGTTCTAATGAAACCCATAAATTTTGGAATTGTGATCCGTTACCCATTGGTAATGGTCCATTTTGTACGTTCACAAAACCAAAAGCATCTTTAGCCATAAACGCAGCATCGTCACCCACAGAAACAACACCCACAGCATTAGCGACAGCATTTTTTAAAACCGACGAGAT
>JADFYW010000030.1 GCA_015232855.1 Fibrobacteria bacterium | reverse complement strand
AAATCATTTTGTAATCTCTTCAAAAAAGGAATTCGGTTTAATTAAAGTGCAGGTGGCAGCCGAAGTGGAGATGGGTAAAACAGAAGGGGATTTAATTGCTCAGCAACTGCTCTATGAAATAAAAAATAAACCACGCCTTATGATATTACTGGATGAACGCAGTGAAGGCAAAGAGATGTTTGAAAAAACAGCGACCCACAAATTTGAAGAGTATTTACTGGAAAAAGGGTATAAGATTGTAGAACCGGAACAGTTTAAAAAAATCCAGGAAGTCGAAAAAGCAAAGGGCTTAGATGATAAAGACCTGGCCAGTCTTGCTTTTAGGCATGGGGCCGACCTCATTATCCGTGGCGGAGTAAGTGCAGGGAAACCAACGCCAAAAACAATTTACGGGAAACAGTTTTATACGGTTCCGGTACAGTTGAACGCTCATATTGTGAAAGCAGACAACGCTGAAATTATAGCATCTAAAACAAAACGGGTAAAAAAGAATTCCCAGGAAGAATTCTCAGCCGCACAATTCGGCCTGGAAGTGGGCGGCTCAGCCCTGGCACAAGAGCTGATTAAAAATCTCCAATCATACTGGCGTAGTGAGGCCTACAACCAGGGCTCTGTGGAACTATATGTTACCGGCTTAGGAGACCAGGGTATCGCCCGTACTCAGGAAATGCTTAAAAAAGTTGCTTTTATCAAAGGAGTGCAATTACGCTATCTGGAAAAAAAGAGCGCTTTATTTGACTTGCAGATTAAAGGAACGGTCCAGGATGTACGGGAACTCTTTAACAAGTCGCCTGAATTTAATTTAAAGGTCTCCCATATGACCTCTAACCGCATTGGTGTTAAAGCCGGCAAGGGTGCCGCAGAAAAGATTTTGTTTGAGTATCAGGGACCTGGTCTTGATATCGAGAACTTCTCTGTTAAAGAAATTTTTCCTTCGCGGGTCCGTTACTATGAGCAAAACCCCTTGTCAACAGTGAGCATTGCCAGTGTGGCGTCGGCCCCCCTGCAAGACATACAGGTAAGCGTGCATATTCCCGCCCTTATGGACCTTCCCGCTCAGGCCTCCCTTAAATCTCTTGACCCCGGTGGGAAAGACGAGCTAAAACTGAATTTAATCTTAAACAGCGAAAAAGTCCTTAACAACACTGAAACCAAATCTTTTAATAGCCAGGTGACCTTAACCTATCTTCAAAACGGCAAGCGCAAAAAACGCCAGCTAACCGCTCCGGTACAGGTTTTTGATCGCAATACCATGGATTGGAAAGAACCTTATGCTCTGGCTGCTTTTGTAACCTACCGGGAACCTTCAGTTAATAAATTTGCCCGTAACGCCATTCCCCAATCCAAAAAAGAATGGTATATGAATACGGAGTTGTCCAATGGCATGGCTATATTTCAAGCTCTGCATAAGCATGGCATAAAGTATATCAAAGATCCGGCGGGTTCGCCTGGAAATCGGGTGCTTGACCGGGTGCAATATCCACGCGAGACCATGGAACTCAAAAGTGGTGACTGTGATGACAGCGCAGTGTTATATGCTGCTATGTTAACCGCTGTGGGGATAAAAACAGCTATTGTTTCTTATCCAGACCATGTACTGGTGATGTTTGATACGGGCATTTTTGACAAAAACCGGATGGCGCTTGGTGATGAGCGTGAGCGGATGGTTTCTCACAAAGGGACACTTTGGGTACCGGTGGAAACAACCTTAATAAATAAGGGCTTTCTTACTGCCTGGACCACAGCCGCCGAAGAATTTAATCAGGCCATCTCTGAAGGTCAGAGAGTTTCGGTTATCGAACTCAGCGAAGCCTGGAAGACTTATGCTGCCGTTTCATTAAAGAACCCACCCAAAGAATGGAAAATTGATGAACTCAAGCAGGCTGTAGAATTAGAGCGCAAAAAAGTTGACGAGGCTATCTCGGGCTCCTGGCAGCAGGCAGCAAAAGATTTGGAAGCCAAAAAATCAATGTCTGCTGCAGACCTAAATCGTTTGGGGATGTTATACGCTCGTATGCGTAATTATCCAAAAGCGGAAAAGGTTTTTGAGAAGCTGACGAAAAAAGACAAGTCACCCAAAGCCATGAGTAATTACGCTTGTGCAATCATTCTGACCGGTGATGAGAAAAAGGCACTGAATGTTTTAGAAAAAGCTTTTAAGAAAGAGAAAGACGCGGGCATCGCCATTAACCGGGCCCTTTCTTTTTATCTGAAAGCCCAGGGCGATAATGACATGGACAGTTTTGTAAACGCCCTGAAAGAAGCCAACGAGCTCTTACCAGAAGGGACTAACCTGGGAAAATATTTAGGCTTTAGTGTAGAAGACGAAGGTGAGGAAACACGGGCCTCCGGTGACCACGAAAAGGCCTCTCCCAAAAAACTTGATCGTCGTCGCTTACGGGAACTTATCCGGCAACGGGTATTAACGGATAAATTAAAAACAGCACATGCCAGCGAGAAAAAAGATGGAAAGAAATTGATGCATTTTGGGGGTGTACGGGGAGCGGATCCCGAACAAGTTGCTCAAATAGTGGATCTGTTATTCTGGTATGAACTAAATTAACGATAAAAGAGTACCTTGTTTCATTGGTATGAAAATGATTCTTAGCAATGTCATTACCCGGCTTGACCGGGTAATCCAGTGAACGATAGTGAACAAAAAAGACGAAAAACGCCACCATTCCCTAAGCAAACATTATTGTAAAAGTAGTACATGTACCTAATAACAAAATACAAAGAACTTCAAGAAGCCGTACACAAGCTACCCCCCAATAAGCGACAATGGTTTGCCTTAGGTATGGCGGCTATTTTTGCATTTATCTTGATGTTAGCGGTCTTTACCATTCCAATTGTTAATGTTTTAGAGTGGAAAATAGTTGATTCCTGGATTCAGGTTACCGGTGATTCAAAACCTACGGATGATATTGCGATAATAGGCATTGACGATCTGTTTTTGCGTAATCAGCAATGGCCATTAGATAAATCAGTTTATGCAGGGCTTATTGATTATCTCAATGTTATGGGCGCCAAAGTAATAGTTATAGATGTGCTTTTCAGCCACAATCAGGATAATTGTAAAAGTGATGGTCCAAATCAGGGAGATTTAGCTTTTCAGTATATGCTGGATGAGGTCCCTAATATTATTCTCATTTTCACCCCGACCAACTTATCCGACACTCAGGAAGATAGCCTGCCCATCGTTCCCATACAATATGCTATGAAACAAGGTACGGTTCCTGGCTGCAATATAAATGAGGTTGTACTGCCTTATCCCGAGCTTTTACAGACCCAGGTAAATATTGCTCATCACGGCATTATGGAGCCTTTCCGGGATGGTGCTTACAGAGGTTTACCTTTAATAGGGGGAAGCAACGGGTATTTATATCCAGCTATATCATTGTTAGCGGTTTCTCTTTTTCTTGATACTGCTGAAATAGTCTGGGAAAATGGAGGTGTTTCTGTAGGTAGCCATAGGGTTGTTGTAGATGATAAAACAAATATGCTGTATAGTTTTAAACACAAAATTCCTTTTTACACCATGTTTGATATTTCCAAATCTATGGATGCCTATTATAGAATTCTGGATGGAGATACATTAGACGGTGATCCCCCCCAAATAATTGTTGGAAAGGAAGAGCTGAGCGATAAGATTGTCTTTATTGGCGCTTCTGACCCATTGTTAGGAGATAACGCCTTATCCCCCATGTCTGCCAGGTATAATGGTGATATTGTACCTAAGGTTAAGTTTCATGCCCGTTCTTCAGCAACGTTACTTTCTGATTCCGCTATCAAATATTTCGGTCGCTGGTCAGCTATCCTTTTCTCCTTCTGTGTAGTACTGGTTATGTTGCTGCTATTTAAACTTCGCCAGGTCATGTTTTGCTATTTTACCTTCTTGGGTGTAGCTATTGCCTGCTATGTGGGCGGTGGTTATTTATATTATCTTGGTTATCTCTTCCCCATTGCCGAAGGGTTGGTTACTGGTGTGGCGTTCACTTTAATTGCTTCTCTCATCATCTTCTTTGAAAAAGACCAGGCCCGTTCATTCTTGTTTGACTCTTTTAAGACCTACCTCTCCAAAGAAGTAATAGATGACATGTATGCAAATCGGATTAAGCCCAAACTGGGTGGCAGTGAGGGGATTCGCACCGCTTACTTTACTGACATTCAAAGTTTTTCCACCTTCTCAGAAAAGATAGGCTCCCCTACCAGGCTGGTTGAATTATTGAATGAGTATCTCTCTGCCATGACGGATATATTGTTGGAGAATATGGGAACACTGGATAAATATGAAGGAGACGCAATCATTGCTTTTTATGGGGCACCCATGGAAATGCCGGATCATGCTTTTAAAGCCTGTAAGACCGGATTGTTGATGCAGGCCAAGTTGGTGGAATTGCGGGAGAAATGGAAAAGTGAAGGTGATAAATGGCCGGAGATAGTACATAATATGCGTATGCGCATAGGCATTAACACCGGCCCTATTGTCACGGGCAATATGGGTTCTCATGTACGTATGAATTATACCATGATGGGAGACGCAGTAAATCTGGCAGCTCGATTAGAAAGTGGTGCTAAACAATACGGGGTGTTTTCCCTGGTGAGTGATGAGACCATGAAATCGGCAGGTGATGGTGTGTATGGCCGGTTAATAGATGTTATCCGTGTGATAGGCAAATCCCAGCCGGTGAAAATTTATGAGATATTGTGTATGAAAGAAACAGTTACACCGGAACAGGAAAAATGTGTTTCGCTTTTTGAAAAAGGCCGGAAGCTGTATTTGGAGCGAAAATGGGAAGACGCCATTAAAATATTTGAAGAATGCCTTGATTTTGAGCCCCATCACCCGGATCGGAACCCGGGGTGTAAGACTACACCATCCCATGTTTACATCAGTCGCAGTAAAGCTTATTTAATAGACCCACCAGGTAATGACTGGGACGGGATATTTACGGCGACTTCGAAGTAGCTAATATCCTACTTTGAATATTGATATTCAAGGCGGCCAAAGTAATTATCCGATTTACATGGTGGGTATGTTGAAAAATATATTATCTAACATAGCACAAAAAAAAGGATTTTGAAAACAGGGCATAATGTATTTGGTAGCTATCGAGAATTTAACTTTGGACGGTTTTTATTAACTTCAATAATAAGAGATTTCTTCACCTGGTTTTTCTTGGCATAAACCTGAAAATTATCCACGACTGATTTTATATGGCCAAATATTTTTTTCCGCCGTTTGATGTTAAACTTTTCTCCCACCGTCATTAAATCTTCATAGGTAATATTTTTTCGTTTATTATTTACATTCATGTTGTGGCCGTTTACCCATTCGTTTGAACTGTCATAGGAATAACAAAGATCAAAAGCGGGGCTTAAAAACCAGCGGCCGGTCTGGTCCATCATAAAGGAAAAGTTTTTGGTATGGTCGTCACAATTATGGGCTAATACATTAAACACCATCCTTCTGAAGATTTCTTCCAGTGAATCATGGCCTAGGTCTAATTTTCTGGATGCCATGAAATATTGTTCATAGGAATATTGTCCCACCTGGTTATAATCCAGTCCAAGTATTCCACAAAGGGAATGGACATGAATTTTCTCCCCATTTGTACCTCTATCAAACCTTTTGGTTAAGAAGTGGGTGTCCTTATAAAGAAAACAGGGTTCCATATGGATGCTACAATCAGCCGCCATTTGGGAATAGGTGTATTCAAGTCTACCATAGCCACTGGGCTCAGACAATTTATCTTGATTGGCACCATCAATTTTAATCAGGAAATATTCATAATCAGATCCTAAAGGAAGTTGCCCTGATTTGATATCTCCATTTATTTTGTTAATGGCTATTAAGGCTTTAGCCCTTGCACCTCCTGCAGAGGTTCCAATATGTATAATTTCCATTAAGGCTTTTTTATCTTTTACATTGGTTTGAAGGGCTTCTTTGCCTTTGGTACTCAGTAAGGATATCTTTTCAATTTCCTCTAAAGAAATTACATCCTTAGTTTGTTCAAGTTCAACTGTCGGCCGGTATTCAAGTGCCCCCATACCGCGAGAGCCAATATATTGTAACTTGGCGAATACATCGATATCTTTGTCAGTTAATCCTTTTTCAGCAAAATAAATTTTTAGCAGATTGGTCCCAAACCGGTCAGGCAAGGAGTCATAAACCAGACCCGGTATGCCTTCAGTCGATTTCCATTCTGTTTCGTTAATAAAAACTTCTTTACCGTCCAACGGCAGGTTTATGGGAGATAGATTAAGACCTGATTTTTTAAACCCAGGCTCATACTGAAAAGCAATCCCCTGTTCCGTTTTCACAAGAGCCCCCACATACTTGTCCCAGATGTAGACTTTAACCCCCATTTATTTCCTTACTCTTTTTCTTTTTTTCTTTTCAAGCTTCATAAGCTCTATGGGGCTGATAGTAGGAAGTTCTGGTATAAGCCCACTCAGATTATTAATTAATCCCAATGCTCGTAGTAATTCCATAAAATTTATAAGAGAAATGTTTTTCTCCCCTCGTTCAAACCCGGTGATTGTTCGTATGCTCACACCACTTTTCCGGGCAAGTTCGCCAGAAGACAGATTTTGATTTAAACGCTGTTGTTTAAGATTATTTCCCAAGTCTTTAAGGATGTTTTTATTTAGAGTTATTTCATAATTCATAGGCAGTATATTGCTAGATATTAACTTATATCTATATTATAAGCAATATATTGCTTTATATCAAGTAGTATTTTTCTATTAATTTCATAGAAATCGGGTCATTTTTGGCTTGAACGGGCTAATAAAGTTTTATGGTGGACCCATCGCCGGAAGATTGAGACGGAGTGTGTATACAGCTACTTCTTAATAGTTTGTTTCCACTAGTATTTCCCAAAATATGGCTATTATGGGAAAATTTTTTCCTAAAAAGTTGTTTATTGGTAAAATATATCTATGGATAGAGATTTAAATTCTTAATTTATTTGGCAATTGCTGAATTGGGATCACCATGAAACCATAATTATTGAAGAGGCCAGACAAGTTGGTAAGTCATATTTTGTAAATAATGCCCTGCAACAATTAAAGAAGGCTGAAAACATCCAAAGTTATGCGTTTGATTTGGAAAAAGACGCAAAACTTCGGCGTGCAATTACACAGACAGAAGATTTTGAGGACTTTAAAAGCCTTATGCACGATAGCTATTCGGTGAGGGAAGGGGCTATTCTCTTTCTTGATGAAGCCCAGGAATACCCGGTTCTGGCAAATTATGTGAAATCTTTTAAAGAAGATTGGCCCGGGGTAAAGGTTATTCTTACCGGGTCATCCATGAACAGATTTTTCCCTGAAGAAACCCGTATTCCTGTGGGGCGCACCAGAAGTCTGCGTCTTTTTCCCTTCAGCTTTCTGGAATTTATCAGGTTTACCCATGGAGAAGAATTCTATGAATTTTTAAAATCAGCTCCGACAAAGATACCTCCATCTCGACACGCTTTTCTGTTGGAACAATATGATACATACATGCGTGTGGGAGGTTACCCCGAAGCGGTAAAGGCTTTTTACCACAAAGAAGATTCTGTTCAAGTATTAGAGGATATCATTGGAACGCAAAGAGAAGATTTTCAGCGTAAAGAAGCATACCAGCCACAACTTTTTGATAATATCATACAAACAGTAGCTAATAATCTTGGCAGTCCTTCTAAGTATGCACAGATAGATGCTACAAAATATCATGCAAAAAAATACCAATTGAATGTAAAGCAGCACTGACGCTTAAGAAAAATCATTATAAAAACATTCTTTATTATTTGTCTGTTACCGGACAATCACATGGCATTGTGGCTTCAGCTGCCCCGCTTCATAAGTTTAAAATTGAGGATAACTACACCATTATAAATATCCCGATATATCTCTGCACCAGAGATAATATTCTTAAATATATTGCCTAAGCTTTCCACTAATCCAATATTTAAATGTCATTCCTTGTCTTCTTTTTTTAATTTTTTGATTGGCCATACCATTTCGCCAAGTAAGATTGAATGGGAAACAAGTGATGATCAAGAGGGCCAGAATAGGTTTAAACCAGCAGGTATTGTATGAAAGCTCCATTTTTTCTTTTCCTTACTCTCTTTCTCAGTTCTTCTTTTGCAATTCAAAAAGAACTGGGCACCCTCTTTATTGAGCTTATTGAAAAAGACAAGTTTGAGGGCCAGAAAGCAATCGCCATCATGCCCTTTAAAGTAGATGAAAACATTCCCGCTGACGCAGGAAGAACCATTTCAGAATTCGCAGTGGTCAATTTTCACAGCAGCGGCAGATATAAAATCGTAGAACGTCAGGAGTTCTCAAAAATGATGGCCGAACTCGAACTGGCCCAGTCGGACCTGGTAGCAGAAGAAATCCAGATAAAACTGGGTAAATTGTTGGTAGCAGACCGAATGCTGGTAGGCTCTGTTTCAGAGTCATTTGGAAAAAGAATGATAACCGCGAGGATCCTCTCTGTTGAAACCGGTGAAGTCCTTTCAACCGCCACCACTACTGTGGGCCCTGCTGCCATGGATGACTTTATGAAAGAGCTTTTAGGCGAAAAAGGCCAGGTTTCTGCTGCTATTCTGCGTTCAGCGATTGTTCCGGGCTGGGGACAGTTTTATACCAGTCACCCGATTCGGGGTTCCATTAGCCTGGTGGCGGGTCTTGGAACTCTTGGATATACAATTTATCAGTATCTCACAGCCTGGAATTCGGCAATTGAAAAAGAAGATTTTGGAAATTACAACTATGACCAGCTAAATCAGGGAAGTGGTGAAGCAAAAAAGAGAATTAACGATATTTCCGTAGCTTGTAATGAACAAACAAGTGTTAGTTATGAGGCCTGCAAGAGAGCCGGTGCAGATGAAATTGATGAAGAAATCAAGGGCCTGAAAGAGGCCTATGAGGATGATCTGCTTTTAGCAAATATTATGGTTGGAGTAACCGCAGGGGTATGGGTTTTAAACATGGTTGACGCTACCTTTGCCGGAATGAGCGCAAAAAAGAAATTTGACTTGTATTTCAGTAGTACACCCAAAAAACCTTTCGATCTCAGACTTGCATGGCGCTTCTAAAACCAGGTATACTCTACTGCATCACTAGGATATAAATGGTTATTCAGTAATAATGTGCACAAATCATCAGGAAGATGTTCCTTTCATTGGGGATTTTATTATTTTACTTAATTACTAAGGTAATTTATCTGGTATTCTAAATAATGAATGTGCATTCATCATATATGCGTTTCAAACCATCAAATCTGTTTTTAAAACAGCCTGATATAAACAGGGTCATTGATTTTATATAAAAAAGGGTTCATTATGAAAAAATTTGAATTGATTGTGCTCTCAGCCATAATAGCACTCCTCATGTCTTGTGCTCAGCTCACAGGCGACTCCGAAAAAGAAGGTGAAGCAGGTGGAGACGGAACCACTACTACCGTTTCTGGTATATTGGTTGACAAAGATGGTAATCCTATCCAGGGCGCCACCGTTTCAATCGTTGGCGATTCCGCCACCCCCGATATAAGTAAAGAAGATGGTTCCTTTTCAATTGGTGGTGTAAAACCGGGCAACCATACCATTTATATTTATCATGCCGACTACAAAGATACATCGCAGCTGGAAGTAGAAGTAAGTGCAGGGCAAAAATATGAAATTAAAGATTCTATTCAATTGGTATGGAATTATCATATTATCAAAGGCCGTGCTGTTTCGGGCAATCAGGCACTGGCAGCAACGGGTGTTGCCATTCCGAGAACAATGTTAAATGCAACCACCGACGGAGAAGGTATTTTTGTCTTCGATAAAATCCCTATCAATTATAAAAGTGTCAAGCTCATGGCAAATCATCATCGCAACGGTACCGGGGAAACGGTACTCACAAAATTAACACAATATGATACCACGTTTTTAGAGAGCGATATAGAGGTTGAAACGCCTGGAGCAAGGGTATCGGGTGTTGTGTTAGATAAATATGGCGAACCCATTTCAGGTATTACCGTTCAATCTGCCGGTGGAGGCTCACAGGATAAAACCGGACCAGACGGTTCCTATACTCTAACCAACGTCCCCAAAGGAGAAAAGGGTGTTATGATTGAAGTACCTGAAGAGGAAAATCAGGGAGTAACAGGTGCGGTAATGGGTTTTGAGGCTGATAATACCATCATGGGTATGAACATCCAGTTGAGGGACGCGCCGACTCTTAGTAACGGCATGAAACTGGAAACCGTAGATCAGATTGTAAATGAGGAATCAAACGATGTAACGCTGCAAGTCTTTCCCCAAACCACAGACAGTATAGAAATCAAACAATATGATTGGAAAATTAAAAACGGCAGTTCTCTGGGTTCGACGGAAATCCCTGAACTGGATGTTTCCCTTTCTCAATTGCAGTCTGGTCTATCTAAGCGCTCCGCTGATAGTAAAAGTGGATTACGAGATGTCGAGGTGGTAGTAACCGCTGTGAATAAAGACGGCGACGAGGCTTCTAACACCTTTAGTGTACAATTACGTAGTCCAAATCCCATTCTTTTAAATGTGGGAGGCTTCTCTAAAGGTAATGAAAAACCAAGCGATACTATTACTATCATAGAAGACAATTGGGCTACCATGACCTTTCTTCCTTATGATGTCTTTGGTGGTATTGATACCATACAGTGGGTTTGGGGTGATGGAGACGACTGGATTGCTGTCGATTCAGGGTTTACCATCGCAGCACATAAATATGTTGATGACGGAGAATATACCGCTGTTATCAGACTGGTTGACAGAGAAGGTAATCTTGCAAAAGACTCAGTGCATGTAATCGTTAAAAAATCAAGCCTGGAACAACCCAAGCATGTGGAACCCTGGAACGGCTATATTTGTTTAAAAGACAATGAAACCGTAAAACTCAAATGGGACCCGGTCAATGGGAATGCAGTAAGCTACAATGTATACATGGATGACCGGAACTATCCTCCAAGCGATTTACTGGCAAAAGATATTACTGAAACGGAATACGAAGCAGTAATTGATAGTGGAAAAACATATTTCTGGATGATAGAAGCCGTCAGCGGCCCGGAAAGTAACACCAGTGGAGATATCTGGAAAATTCAGGGTAAAACCAATATCGAATATAAAGATTTTCTGGTTTCACCGCGGCAGGACAGTACTTTAGAAGTATGGACGGTTAAACTGAGCTGGAAAAAGGAAAATGACGCAAAATATCGCGTATACACAGGATATACCCCCGCAGATATGGCACCGGAAGGAGACGGTACTTTTCAGTCGAGTTATTATTATTCATGCCAGGATGATGAGACATTATGCTTTTATAAATCTGATCTAACTGGAAATAAGACCTATGTTTGGCAGGTTGTTATGCAAGATTCTACAAAAAAAGAATTTTATAGTCACATCTACGCTTTTCATGTACCCAATCATTTACCCGGCAAATCATCCCTTAAAGAACCCTATGCCAGTGTACTTATCGAAGCAAATACACCGGTGACTTACTGGTGGAGTCAGTCTTCCGATCAAGATGAAGGGGATGAGTTGGATTATATTCTCTTTGTTGATAAAACAGAAAATTTACCCACAACAGCCCTGGCAAAACTTCATGACACTACCAAATTTACAGATACCGTTGGATATACAGAGTCCGGCACCTATAAATGGCGTATCGGAGTTACCGATGGGCACGACACCGTCTACAGTACTCCCCGGGAATTTCAGGTTAACAGCCCTCCCCAGTTCACGACCGCAGATACATCAATGCCTTCTGAAATTAAACCCGGTGTAGTTTACCGGGATACTATCTATGCGAATGATCCTGAAAATTACGAGGATTTGCGTTATGCGAATATGGCTGGAGCACTTCAGGTTTCTTTTGACCAAAGTACCGGGGATAAGGCGATATTTTCTATTACACCCCGATTTTCCGGGGATACCATATTTGCTATTACGGTGAAAGATCAACATAATCTCTATGATACACTCACCTGGAAGGTAACGGTTGCCGAACCAGAAAAGGATATTTTGGTGAAGCCAGCCAAAGATACAACACTGAACCCGGCGTATAACAACAGCTTTAATTTTGAATGGAGTACTCTCCCCAATTTCACATATCAATTGTGGCTGGGCGAAGATACCTCATCCATGGATGCTGTAGGCGACTACACTACGTATGCGAGTAAAGACGCAGTCCTGGCTAAATACACAACCTATTACTGGAAAATGAAAATAAAGGATGCAAATGATAATATAACGGAGAGTGTGGTCTGGATGGTTTCCGTGAATCTGCCGGACACTACCGACATGCTGGTGGGCCCCGAACACGAAGCTCAGATTGCGGCCGGTACTACTGCTTTTCAGTGGAAGAGTTTTCCCTCCTTTGAACAAACAGTTTTTCTGGGAAAAGGCGACACAGCGAACATGGATTCGGTGTATGTGACCTCCACAAGTTCCAGTACTAACCGGTCAACAAGCCAGGAATTAACGGGTAATGCCACCTATTACTGGCGTGTGCGGATACGTGATGCCCAGGAGAATATCACCTGGTCGCCCACCAGGAGCCTTACTACCAACAATCGTGTTCCGACAGTACCGTCAAACCTGGTAACCAATAATGTGAGTGGGCTTATTACAACAAATACCCAGGTTGATTTTAGCTGGACAGCTTCCTCTGACGCCGACGGTGACAGCCTGAAGTATATCATTCAGCTTGACTCCAATGACAATTCCCCCACGACAGAGTTTGTGGCAGACCTCGCAGAAGCGTCATACAGCCATACTGAAGGTTTTGCTGCGACCACCATCTATTACTGGCGGGTAGGTGCTTCTGACGGCCGGGACACCACCTGGTCTTCTACCAATGAACCCTCTTTTTATACAAACACCGCCCCCGAGCTGGGAACACCAAAAGATACCACATTAAACATAAACACTGCATATCGCATTACACTGAAGGCCACTGACACGGCTGCTTCAGCTATGTATTATTACAAATATGGCGGTAGCCCCTCAGGCGTTACGATAGAAACTGACGGCGCAGTCTCCTGGACACCCGGCATTTCCGATACCGGAGTGCACACGGTATATGCATATGTAGAAGACCGGCACCCCAAGACCACCTCTGCGGCTCTCAGATTAAGGGATAGTGTTTCCTGGTCCGTAACAGTTGCGTCCAACGGTATTTGGCAGGCCGCTTCTCCAAGGAGTTTTAACGGTGCTGATTCAGATATACCAAAAATAGTATATAATGGAAGTACCGGATATGTTGCCCTACGAACAGGGACAACTGGTCCCGTAAGCGTTTGGTTCACCACCAATGACTACGATTGGGAAAAACTTGGCGGTATCGACCCAACGGGATCTTCTTCCAGGAATAATACCGGCCTGGCGGTGAACGGGCCTCATGTATATATGCTATACCAGGAAAACGCTAGTAATGATGTAATTGTTATGCATTGGAACGGATCTATTTGGGATACTCTGGGGAACGCAATAGTAGCAAATGGGTATCGCTCTTATGGCAACCAAAGTATCGTGGTGCATAATGATACCGTATATGTAGGATATGTAAACAATGCGAGTCCCTACCAGGCTTATGTAAAGAGATTTAACGGTACCACCTGGGAAACAGTAGCCACCAATGTTTCTTCGGATCCGGCTAATATAGTGCGACTTGCTTCAGACGGAACGGATTTGTTTGTCGCATTCAGGCTTTCTAATAACAGTTTTAGTGTGCGCAAATTGAATGGCTCAAGCTGGACCACCATTAACGGTGGATCACTCACTCTCCCAATAGAGGGTGTTGAAATAGTAGCCAAGAGTGGCACAGTGTATATTTCTTACCGCACAGCTTCTACTGATGCCATATCTGTGGCTAAAAGCGTAGATGGCGGTTCCTGGACACATCTTGGTGCACAAGATTTTACCAACAGCATAAGTTCTGGAAACATGGGTGATCTCGCGGTGGATGCTGCCGGTAATGTGTATATTGCATATACTGTATATCCTGGCTACCATGTTAATGTGCAAAAATACGCTGAAGGTGTATGGTCTTATGTGGGTTATCCGAGCCTGACTTCTCTCTTACCTAACGGAGGTGCTAATTCAGTGAGAATTTCTTTAAGCGGATCAACACCCTATATCGCTTTTGATGACAGACAATCCACTTACGGTGTGAGTGTAATGAAATTTGTACCATAAAAATTTTGTATATGCTAATAAAGTGCGGGGTTACGCCCTGCACTTTTATTATTTTGAATCAAATGAAGATTATTTTTTTTACCATTCTTTTTAATTGGGTCTGCATAGTTCATGCAATACCCATTAACCAAGCTCAAATCAAAGCCGCTTATTTAGAAGGGGAGTTTGAGAAAATTAGGACAGAATTAGAAACTTATCGTAAGACAAATCCAAATTCTTCTCAAGAGGACAAGATTTTTATGTTCAAGTATTTAGGGGTTGTTTATGCCACAGATGCAAATACGAAGGATAAAGCGGAAAGTTATATGTATCAGTTACTTAAACTTGCTCCCAATATTGAATTGCTAGATATGTACGTGTCAGAGAAAATAAATCTGATGTTCCAAGATGTAAAAAATGAGTATAAACGACGGAAGCAGTATACACAACAATATGACGAATATGGAAGGCCTAAATCTATTTCCACCAAAAGTTCTTCGGCTCTTTCAAACGTAACAGAAACTGTACCTGTACAGTCAAAAAAGCAACCGAAAAAAAACGCAGCATGGATAGGTTGGACCTTAGGTTGCCTTGCTGTTGCTACAGCTGTAACTATATTCCTTCTTTTAAGCCAGGATAGAGGAGAGAAGAATGTGGGGAGCGTTGATCTGTAACTATGCATTTCTGAAAATAGAAAGAAAAATTGCTGAACCCTCCCCATTCGTTACCCCCTTTTCTACCTTCTCCAAAGAGAATTTTTCTTTTTTTAGAAAATGGTTTAGATATGGTAAACAGTGTCTTACATAAGATTAAACTCATACTATTTTTCGCTTTTTGCTTTTATTTATTTTCTTGTATTTTTAAAGAACCGGAGCAAAAGCGCTATTTAAATTTAAACACGGAAAATTTTAATATAGAAGAGTATGATGAAATTCGATTTTTAGGAATAAGCGAAAATAGCACAGATACTGTTACAATCTATGAATGGAAAGATGGGGATATTTTTCCGGAAAAACTTTATTATCCAGATCAGTTGTCTGATAATTTCACCTTGCTTATAATAGGATCCAAAGAAGGAAAAGTCCTTTACGCAAAAAATTCCAAGGTGACGAAAGATGGCCCCGGGAATTTTGATGAAGTACAAGAATTATTAGCGGCATCTGATTCTGTTGAGGACAGTCTATCCGGGAATACCGATTATCCATCTGAAAAGAATTCAATAAGACTGGTTAAAGGTTTAAAAGATACCGTTGTATTGAAGAGTGAATCGCTTCAGTTTGAAGTGGAAGTTGATAATAACGATGTCCAATATGCCTGGTATCACAATAATCAATTGTTGGAAGGTGTTACAACAAATGGATATTTGATTGATACGGTTTCTTCTGTAATGGATAGTACCCAGGTTCTAGTTATCGTGTATACTCAGAATGATACTATAAAGAGTGATGCTGTTATATATGTGACAGACCCGAAAGCACCGTTAAAAATCGTAAGAGGTTTAGCAGATTTACAGATATATTATGGCAATGATACTACACTTAACGTTACCCTTAACAAGGAAGATTCCTTATCATATAAATGGTTTTATGGGGATAGCATCCTTTCAGAAACTGACTCTTTAAAGATAACTAATGTTGGTTTTCAGGATACCGGTGTATACCACGTAGAAGTAAGACAAAATTCTGAACAAGTGACTAATACATTTAAAGTGTCTGTTGTACATGGTCCACCAATTATATCCAAAATCGAAAATATTTTGATAGTAGAAGGATCTTCGGTTGAGGTAAGGCCAGTAATAGCTCATACAGATTTTCTGACTTATGCGTGGAGGAAAGGAACAGAGGAAATATCTGAAGATTCCGTTTTACAAATTGATACTGCAAAATTAACCAATGACGGAACCTATTATTTGATAATAAAAAATATTAATCAGCCGGAGCTAAGTGATAGCTCAAATCAGTTTCAAATTTCTGTTCGTAAACGAGGCACTTTTGCTATTGAGATTATAGTGGGAGAAGGTGGAAAAATTGAGCCTTCAGGTATTGGTGGAATTGTCAAAGTTGATAGCACCAGGGACATGGAATTCACTTTTGAACCGGATACAGGTTATTTAGTTGAAAAACTTCTGATTGATGGGGATAGCAATAGTGTAGCAGATAACAACAAAAAGTATACCTTTTCTAAGGTAGCAGCAAACCACAAAATAGAAGTAACATTTAAAAAACAGGCTTTCTCTTTAGAAATGACAGTTAAAGACTCTCTACAGGGGTCTGTTATTATTTCTCCGGACACAAATACACATTTATTTCAAGATGAAGTGACCGTAACCGCGGTTCCGTTAGACGGTTGGCGTTTTAAAAGCTGGTCAGGTTTTGATTTGGTTTTGGATACCGTAAATCCATTAGTATTTAATATGGTCGCAAACATCAATGCCACAGCAGAGTTTGATCGGATTCCATTAGAGGTTATTCTATTGAAAGACCCAGACGAGGGTGGAGCACCAGAGCTTGTTAAGCAGGAAGTTTTTTGGGGTGTCCCAGTTCAATTAAAAGCGAACCCCGATAATGAGAAGGGGTACGAGCTAGATCGCTGGGAATTAGTAACATCAGAGGGGTACAAAGGTGTCATAAAATATGTTTTAAGTACGGATTCAACAAAAACAGATCCCTGGATAGAAGTGACTGAAGGTAATATCGCGGTAAAGGCATTTTTTAAGAAGAAGACATTTACCATCTCTACTATAATAGATTCCGGCTTAGGGGTAATGGACCCACCCGAAAGCAATGTTGTGGTAGAAATTGGACTATCCAGACGTGTGAGCTTTATTCCTAAAGAGGGGTATAAAATAAAAGAAGTAAAAATTAACGGATTTCCAAATGTTACCGCCAAGGAAAACGCATATCATGATTTTATAAATGTTCAAGAAAATTTTGAACTTAATGTTGCCTATGAAATTATTCAATTCAATCTGACTTTTACTTCTTCCCCTAGTGAAGGTGGAGCCGTGCCGGCGAGTACAATAGTGAACTACGGAGATACGATTGATATTAGTGCTACGGCAAATTATCCCTATTTTTTTAGAGAATGGCAAACAAGCTCAGGTACTGCATTTATTGAAAACAAAAACATCTCTTCTACTAAAGTGGTTTTAAAAGAAGGAGATGTAAGTTTACAATCTTATTTTGAGAAAAGCGACTCTCTGATAATTAGAGGGATTTTAGATTCCATTGGATTACAGGACCGTGAAGTTAATGCTTTTGTAGGAAATTGGGAAGACGGAAAAGCCTTATCTTTTGAAATCAACAATCTACCTATTTCAAGCATTCCTAGCACAATAGGAGAATTAAAATATTTGAAACTTCTTTCTTTAAGTTCTTTAAACATCACATCTTTACCTGAAGAAATCGGGAACCTAAGTTCTTTAACTGAATTGTTTTTGGGAAAAAACAAATTAACAAAACTCCCTGCCAGTTTAAATAATTTAAAGCTCCTTAGAAAATGTGATTTAAGTGAAAATAGTTTATCTTCTTTTCCATATTGGCTTGGTGAAATTGATTCTTTAAAAAGTTTGTTGCTAGATTATAATCAAATTGATACGATTAACATATTACCTGGTAATTTCAAGAGTTTAATAAGCCTTTTCATAGGTAGAAATTTAATTAGAGTGATACCTTCAACAATAGGCAGGCTTAATAGTTTAGAAGGGCTATATGTGACAAATAATCAAATTGTGCATATTGATAATAATATTAGGTTATGTAAAAAGCTTACAAGTTTAATGGCAACAAATAATCAGTTAGAAAGTTTACCCGCTGATATTGGTGAATTGGACAGTTTAAAGTATTTATGGGTATATGATAATCAGCTCAAGACATTACCTAGTTCAATAGGGTTTTTAAAAAATTTAAAAGAATTTTTTGCTCATAGAAATAAGTTGACTTCATTACCATCTTCAATTGGAAATTTAAGTAATTTCTGTGATTTTTCTGTAGGATTCAATGAATTAACAAGCTTGCCGGATTCTATTGTGAATTTTCAGACGGATTATTTTTTAGTTAACAATAATAAGCTTTGTTTACTTTCTGAAGAAATTAAGACCTGGCTAACAGTCAGACAAGCCGATTGGCAATCCACTCAAACCTGCGAGTAAGCAGAAACACTTTAGGTAATTTTTCCCATGACCCCGTCCCTTTCTAAAAATACTTTCCTGGTCAAAGAACATATCGGCATGTTTAAAGCCGCTAATAATTTTGATATTTATGACCCGGAGACCGGTACTATTGTGGCCCAGTGCAGAGAGCCAAAACTCGGGTTCTTTACCCGGATGTTACGCTTTGATAAAACCTATAAAAAGATGACGCCCTTTAATATTGAAGTTCGGACCCCTGGTGGGGAACTCTATATTCGCGTGCAGCGGGGTGTTTCGTTCTTTCGTTCTCAGGTAAAGGTGTATGACGGAGAAGAACGGGAAATCGGCGGTTTCCGTCAAAAACTCTTTACTATCGGCGGGAGCTTTGATGTACTGAATAAAGAAGGCCGGGCGGTGTGTACCCTGAAAGGCAAATGGACCGGCTGGGACTTCCGCTTTATGTATGGCAAGGAAGAACTGGCCCATGTGACTAAAAAATGGACGGGGTTAGGCAAAGAAATGTTTACTTCAGCTGATAACTATATGCTCAACATTGCAGAGGGTGTCACCCCCGAGAACCCAATCCGCAAACTCATTTTCGCAGCAGTTTTATGTATCGACATGGTACTTAAAGAGTAAGAATTAAATTTCTGATTCCTCAGCAGAATCTGTGGGTAGAATGGAGTACTGGAGTGTTGGAGTATTGGGTTAAAACATTGAAAAGGTTTTTGCTTATGACAAATGAATCAATTGCTTTCAAAACAAAACTGGCCCGAATGTTCTGGCTGCTCCCCTTTGGCTCTGCGCCAAAAATTATGGCTTCTGAACTTCGATCCCTGTTAAAAAAGAATCCTAAAAGCCTGCAACTCTTAACAGGCAAAAGACCTGGCCGGAGGCATGCGTAGCTGGGATTCCTGATTTTATGGCAAATCATTGCCACTTTATTATGTTTTACTTTGCAGCTTAAGTTGTCGGGTAATATTTGAGTACAGGAGGATAGTAGCAATTAATATTTGTTCAAAAGGAAGCATTAGTAATCAGAATATTGAACATGTCATTGCCCGGCATGACCGGGCAATCCATCAAAATCTCGACTTTGGGATGGATCGCCCGGTCAAGCCCGGCGATGACGGTTGTTAGCGGTTTAAAAACTTTTACACTCTAGTTAATAGAACATTTTATTAATTACATCGGAATTTATTATGGTTACAGCAGAAAGTTTATATAAGAAACTGGGGAATATTAAGATTGGCGGGAATGTCTGCAAGTACACTATGGAGAAATGCAAAGAATACGCTCCCCTCATTAATGAAATAAACGAACTCAAAAAAGAAAAGAATGCGGTTATCCTGGCCCATTCTTACGTATCTCCCGAAGTCATCCATGGAGTGTCGGATTACAGCGGAGACTCGTATGAACTCAGCAAAAACGCCCAGGGTACTGATGCAGAAACAATTGTCTTCAGTGCGGTACGGTTTATGGCTGAAACCGCCAAGATCCTAAACCCTGAAAAACAAGTATTGATTCCTTCAAGCCCCAACGGTTGTACTCTGGCTGACGCGATATCCGGAGAAGAAGTAAAGCGTTTAAAAGCCGAAAACCCTGATTTCACCTTTATCTGTTATATAAATACCACCGCTGAGGTAAAAGCAGAGTGTGATGTGTGTGTTACCTCTTCTAATGTTTATAAAATTGCGGAAAATGTTCCTAATGACAAGATTTTCTTTGTTCCCGACAAACTGATGGGGCTCAATCTGATTGAGGACCTTAAAGCAAGAGGAATCAATAAAACCATAAAAATCCATCATGGCACCTGCTATGCCCACGAAAAATATGATGAGGATATGATTCAATATATTCGCCAACAATATCCCGATGCCGAAGTCCTGAGTCACCCCGAGTGTAATGCCGGAGTGTTGAAGCATTCAGATTATGTGGGAAGCACTTCCCAGATGATTAATTATGTAAAAGCCTCTACTGCAAACGCGTTTTTCCTTTTAACCGAATGCGGCCTTTCTGCCAGATTGCAACTTGAACTACCCGATAAAAAATTCGTAGGTACCTGTACCCTTTGTAAATATATGAAGGCCAATACCCTGGAAGACATTCTTCGAGTACTTAAGGCCCCGGAACAAAAAGACATTGTCGAACTGGATGAAGAAATCCGGAAACGGGCCCTGCATTGTATCAGCGAAATGTTCCGCTATACTGAGGGCTGATTTTCCATTGTCAGTTTGTCATTGTTTTTGTTTAATTGACGCAAAGGCGCAGAGGCGTAGAGGTTTCGAAAAGGGGAATGGCTAACTTTGCTATAACTAGCTATAATTAAATACATTACGGCTTTTTTCCTTATCATTAATCTTTGTGCGCTTTCGTTCGTTTGGACTTTTTCATTGAAATCATCAATACTTACGTATGGTTCACCCTACTGAATTCAGATCAGGCTTCTTATTGAAAAAATCCATTAATTTATTTATGATTGGGCTTCTGAATACCCGGCAAATGGGCCTGAGCAGAGGCTTATGTGCCAGGTAATTAGTTGGTAAGCAAAGTCAGTTTTTTACTTTTCCGAGAGGAAATCAATGATTTTTCCCAGATGGACAAACCTTCTTGGCCCGGTTGCAGTAGTCACTGTAATTATAGGTAGCCTTGCAAGTATATTTGTCATCTGGTATTGGTTATCAGACAATCATCTCACTGTTGGTTATCAACCCGTACAACCCATTAAATACAGCCATAAACTACATGTGACGGATTTGGGTATGGATTGCCGTTATTGCCATACCGGAGCTGAAGTCTCCCCTGTAGCCGGTGTTCCTTCTTCGGATGTTTGCATGGGCTGCCACAATCTTATCCTTCCGGCTTCACCTGAAATTATGAAGCTCAAACAATATCAGGAATCAGGAATGCCTGTTCCCTGGAAGCGGGTCCACAAACTGCCCGAATACGCCTACTTTGATCACAGCGTACATATTAATAAAGGGGTGGGTTGCGTTTCCTGCCATGGGAGAGTTGATCAGATGGCCGAAGTCCGGCAGGAACAATCTCTCAGTATGTCGTGGTGTCTTGATTGTCACAAGGCCCCGGAAAAAGTTCTCAGAGAAAAACACCTTATTACCGCTGCTCTCACATCCATGCCAAATCAAATTGAACAAGGCAAAAAGCTATTAGAAAGCTATCATATCAACACAAGGATAGATTGTTCCGCATGTCATCGCTAAATAATAACGAAAACAACACATACGGAAACGGGGCTTCCCGAAGGTTTTTTGATTCGCTTAAAAATAAGGGCAAAAAACATTTCTGGAAGAGCCTGGATGAGTTTGCGGAAAGCCCAGCCTATAAGAAGTTCGTAAAAGACGAGTTTCCGGAAAGGGCTTCCGAATTACTTGACCCCGTAAACAGACGTTCTTTTCTGGGCCTGATGGCCTCTTCCATGGCCTTAGCCGGGCTCAGTGGTTGCAAATCAATAAGACGGCCCGAAGAAAAAATTCTTCCTTATAATAATAGCCCCGAATATCTGGTACCGGGTAAACCCCTCAATTTCGCCACTTCCATGTCATTAGGTCAGGAAGTAGTCGGCCTGGTCGTTGAGAGTCACGAGGGTCGTCCCACCAAAATTGAAGGAAATGCTCTTCATCCGTCAAGCCTGGGTGCGGCTTCCGTATTTCACCAGGCATCTCTGCTTAATTTATATGATCCTGAACGCAGTAAAACTCCTCTCAAACAAGGGAAGCCATCAACCTGGGGAGTCTTCCAGAAAGAGATGGAACTCTTAATGGCGACCCACAAGGCAAATGCCGGAGAAGGACTTTCTATTCTGAGCGAGTATATTACTTCGCCCTCTCTGGCCGCTGTTAAAAAGCATATGCAAAATGCTTTACCCCGCGCCAAATGGCACAGCTGGGAGCCCGTTAACCGCGATAACGCAGTAAAAGGTTTAAAGGCCGCTACCGGGCAGGTAGTGGACGCCCATTATAATTTTACCAAAGCAGAACGGATACTTGCCATAGATTGTGATTTCCTCAGCCGGGAAACAGGCGCTCTGATAAACGCAAAAGGTTTTAATGAAAAACGCGACCCCGACAACGGACGGGTAAACCGCCTTTATATAGTCGAATCTGATTTTTCTTTGACCGGCGCAAGAGCTGACCATCGACTCAGGCTTAAGCCAAGCCAGGTCCGTAAGTCTCTCTGGCTCATCTCTGATTATGTTTTCAATAAACTCGGTGTAGCACTTCCTGCTGGTGTCCCTAACGCATTTAAGGGCCTTATTTCCGAGGGCGCAGCAACCGCGCAAGATTTAGACTGCGGTAAATGGATAGCGTCCGTCTGCCAGGATATTTTAGAACAGCCCCAACAGAGTCTTATTTGTGTGGGCAAAGACCAGGAACCTGCCCTGCATGTATTGGCCCATATTATTAACATGGCCCTTGGCTGCATTGGCCGCACAGTTCATTATAAGCGCTCATCCACCGCAGGTTTTAATGCGGAAACAGCTGGAGAAGTAAACTCACTTGAGCTGCTTGTAAAAGACATGGCAGACGAAAAGGTAACCACCCTGGTAATGCTCGGTGTTAACCCGGTGTATACTGCCCCGGCAGACTTTGATTTTGTCACTCAATTGAAAAAAGTAAAAAATGTTATCCATGCGGGATGTATGGTTGACGAAACCGCAGAGCTTAGCACCTGGCACCTTCCCAAAACCCATTACCTTGAAGAATGGTCCGATGGCGCTGCCTTTAATGGTGTTACCAATATCGCCCAGCCGTTAATAGCCCCGTTATACCAGGCCCAATCTGCGCTGGAGATACTGGCCGGACTCAGTGGGTATCCTTTTAAAAAGGGTTATGATATTGTCCGCAACTACTGGAAATCCCGGGAAGGCGCAGAAGGCTTTGATAAAAAATGGCGGACCTGGATACATGACGGCCTGATGAAGGGTTCTGATAGTTACAATATGGCCGCTGGTGTTTCTTACGGTACTCTTGTGACTTGCTGCCAAACTCAAATAGAATCTCTTAAAGCCACCAAGGCCGGCGAACTTGAGCTCTTATTTAAAGAAGACTTATCCCTCTATGACGGGCGTTTTGCAAGTAACGGCTGGTTGCAGGAATTCCCAGACCCCATGACCCGTCTTGCCTGGGATAATGCTGCGGTTATGAGCTTAAAAACAGCAGAAAAATATGGCCTCCGCAAAGCGATACTTTTAAAAGACAACAAAGGCATTCCTCTTGGACAATGGGACCGTCCTGTTATTGAAATCAAAAGTGGTGATAAAAAACTTGAACTTCCGGTTTCTATTTTGCCAGGCATAGCTGATGACACTATTCTTTTGAACCTCGGTTACGGGCGTAGCAAAGCGGGCACCATTGGGTCGGGCGCCGGTGTAAATGTGTATCCCTTACGCAACAGTACTTCGTTAAGTGCCGCTTATAACGCAAGCCTCAAAAATACCGGGAAGAAATATGACCTTGCCAACGTACAGGAACACTGGTCTATGGAGGGCCGCGATATTGTACGGGTTGAAGATGTAAATGTCCATCATAAATCTCATCAGGGCCATGGCGCCTATGAGAGTCTTTGGGACGAACATCAATACGACAAGGGCCAGCAATGGGGCATGGTAATAGATTTAAACAAATGCACGGGTTGCGGCTCTTGTGTGGTTGCCTGCCAGGCAGAAAATAACATTCCTATCGTAGGTAAAGACCAGGTAGCACTCAACAGAGAAATGCACTGGCTTAGAATTGATCGTTACTTTGCAGGAACCGATCTTGATAATCCCCAGGTCGTGTTTCAGGGAATAGGCTGCGCACAATGCGAAATGGCCCCCTGCGAAGCGGTATGCCCGGTTGCGGCCACGGCGCATTCCAGCGACGGCCTTAATGATATGGCTTATAACCGCTGTGTGGGTACACGCTATTGTGCCAATAACTGCCCTTATAAGGTACGTCGGTTCAACTATTATAACCTGACGAATAAATATGTAAACACCCAAAAGATGGCCCAGAACCCCGATGTGACGGTCCGCTTCAGGGGTGTAATGGAAAAATGTTCTTACTGCGTACAGCGTATTAATGAACAGCGTATCGCCCATAAAAATAAAGGGGAAGAGATGGTTCCGGACGGAAACATTGTCCCGGCCTGTCAGCAGACCTGCCCATCAGGTGCAATCACCTTTGGCGATATTAACGATAAAAACGCAAAAGTCACAAAACTTAAGCACAATAAGCGAAATTACGAACTGCTGGCTGAACTCAACATCAGGCCACGCACATCTTTTCTTTCCCGGGTCACCAACCTTAATCCTAAAATGGCCAAAGCAAGCAAGCATCCCGAAAAAATTGATTCACACCAAACCGGGCGTGGGGAGCACTGATGTCGGCTCATATGGTAGAAGATCCCGCAGTACGGCAGCCCCTGGTAGAAGGCGGCAAGACTTTTTCCGATGTGACGGAAATCGTTGTTCGTGCAGCAGAGGTGCCTCTTGTTAAAACACCCTCCTGGTGGTTGATTTCTTTATTTGTTGCTTTTACGGGTTTTACACTTTACGTCAGTATGGTTGGTTACCTTGTCTGGGAAGGTACCGGAGTGTGGGGCCTCAATTCACCTAACGCCTGGGGATGGGCCATTGTGAACTTTGTCTGGTGGATCGGTATTGGTCACGCCGGCACACTCATTTCTGCTATTCTCTTTTTATTCCGCCAAAAGTGGCGTACGGGTATTAACCGTTTTGCAGAAACCATGACGGTATTTGCAGTTTGTTGCGCAGGGCTTTATCCGATTATTCACATCGGTCGTGTCTGGATGGGCTATTACATGGTACCGCTTCCCAATCAAATGGGTATGTGGCCGAATTTCCGTTCTCCCCTGCTCTGGGATGTTGCCGCAATCGGCACGTACGCTATGGTATCAACTCTTTTCTGGTACATGGGCCTTATCCCCGACCTGGCCACTTTACGCGACCGGGCCACGAACAAAGTAAGAAAAACTATTTACGGACTCTTTTCAATGGGCTGGCGTGGTGCTAACCGGCATTGGCAACACTATGAACGCGCATACCTCATTCTTGCCGCTGTTGCCACACCCCTGGTAGTTTCTGTGCACAGTGTCGTTAGTTTTGACTTTTCCGCTTCCATCCTTCCGGGCTGGCACACCACTATTCTTCCCCCTTATTTTGTAACCGGCGCTGTCTTTTCTGGTTTCGGATTAGTGGGAACATTGATGATTATCGCCAGAGAAATTTACGGATACAAACATATCGTGACCCGCCGTCATATGGAAAATATGGCTAAAATTATGCTTACCACCGGGTCCATAGTGGGGTACGCCTATATGATGGAGCTCTTTATCGCCTGGTATAGCGCCAACCCCTTTGAACGCTTTGCCTTCTGGAACCGGGCAACGGGCCCTTACTGGTGGGCTTATGCGTCCATGATTATTTGTAATGTCGTTATCCCCCAGCTTTTTTGGTTTAAGAAATGCCGGACCCATATGGGGATTATTTTTGTTATCACTATTTTTATCAACATCGGTATGTGGTTTGAACGCTTTGTGATTGTAATCACTTTGCATGCAGACTTTCTCCCTTCCAGCTGGGATTATTACCGGGCCAGCTGGGTTGATGTATGTACTTTCGCAGGCAGTTTCGGATTATTTTTCACCCTGTTTCTTCTTTTCCTTCGCTTCGGACCAGCCATTGCGCTCTCTGAAGTTAAAGGCGTTATGCCTGAAGCGGACCCCCATCACGGGAGTCACGGAGGTGAGCATTAATGGCTGAGCAGAAAAACAGCAAACTCTTCGGCGTTTTAGCTGAATTCGCGAATCCCGGTGATTTGCTTAAGGCAGCAGAAAAGGTTCGGGATAAAGGCTATAAAAAATGGGACACCCACAGCCCCTTTCCTGTTCACGGCATGGACAGGGCCATGGGCTTAAAAGATTCAAAGCTTGGAATTTTTGTGTTTATCTGTAGTATGACGGGTATGCTGAGTGCTTTTTATCTCCAGTACTGGTCAAGTAAAATTGCCTATCCCCTGGTTATTGCCGGTAAACCTTTTAATGATTACCCCTCTTTTGGTATCTGGACCTTCGAAGGCGCAATATTATTTGCTGCTTTCAGCGCTCTCCTTGGTATGTTTGCTCTTAATAAACTACCGCTTTTATACCATGCGCTCTTTTCCAGTAAAAACTTTTTACGTTTTTCAAATGACGCTTTTTTTATTAGCATAGAAGCAAAAGACCCGCAGTTTAACGCTAAAGAAACCAGACGTTTTTTAGAAGAAATCGGTGGGAAAAACATAGAGGTTATAGAGGAATAAATGAATAACCGGTATACCCATAAATGTTTTGTCGTGCTTGTGAGTGCACTTTTAAGTGTGTTGGTATTTTCTGGTTGTCGCGGCCAGAAGTCAACCAAACCTCCCATACATCTTGTGTTAAATATGGATAACCAGGAAAAATTCCGGGCCTTTGGCGAAAACACCTTCTATCCCGACGGAAGGGCCATGCGCCCCCTTATCCCGGGAACGGTCCCCCGGGGGCATTTAAATTTAAATGAAGCTTATTATAATGGTATTATCGACTCTGTTTTTGTGAACAACCCTGTAAAAATCACGCCCGCAATAATGACACACGGACAAGACCGTTTTGCTATTTACTGCACGGTATGTCATGGGGCCCTGGGTGATGGAAATAGCATCATGAAGCAAAAAGGCTTTACCCCATCCCCCAGTTATACCGACCCCCGCATTCTCGGGATGAAGGACGGGCAAATATTTGATGTAATTACCAGAGGCGTGCGTACCATGCCGGCCATGAGCTCGCAAGTACCTGTCGCAGACCGCTGGGCCATTGTCGCCTATGTGCGGGCCTTGCAAAAAAGTGGCAACGCTTCATTGCAGGATGTACCACCCGATAAACAAGGCCAGTTGAAGTAGGAAGGTTATGGAGCAGACGAAGTTTTCAGCAGGCAAGGGTAAGGCTATCTTTCTGATAGTTACAGCGCTGGGTGCGGCCGCTTCTGCGGTGGCTCTTATGATGGACGCCCGCCAGTTTGCCTTTTCGTATCTCACCGCCTTTTGCTTTTTTCTCTCCATTTCTCTCGGCGGTTTAGCCTTTGTACTTTTACAACACCTCACCCGGGCAGGGTGGAGCGTGGTTGTCCGCCGGATCGCTGAGAACATCACTGCGAATCTTATGTGGATGGGAGTTTTAATTATTCCTCTCCTCGCTGTTGGTATACATACACTCTTTCACTGGTCCCATGCTGAAGCGGTGGCCCATGACCCTATCATGCAGGCAAAAGCCAGTTATTTCAATCTTATTTTCTTTATTAGCCGTACGGTCGTGTTTTTTGCTATCTGGGCGATACTTGCCTGGTGGTTACTCAAAAAATCTGTTGTCCAGGATACATCTGGTGATAAAGCAATTACCCTGTCACTCCAAAAATGGTCAACACTGGGGATTATATTATATGCTGCCTCTGAGACCTTCTTTTCTTTTGACTGGATAATGAGCCTGAATCCCCATTGGTTTTCGACCATCTTTGGGGTGTATTATTTTTCATGCTCTGCGGTGGCTATTTACTCAATGATTATTATGGTAGCCTACCTCCTGCAGAAAAAAGGTTATGTAAAAGACGCAATTACCGTTGAACACTACCATGACCTCGGCAAACTCCTTTTTGGGTTTAATGCCTTCTGGGCCTATATCGCCTATTGTCAGTTCCTTTTAATCTGGTATGGTAATTTGGGCGAAGAGACTCCGTTTTTTCACCTTCGTGCAGAAGGCAGCTGGAAGACCTTAAGTGTAGCCATGATTTTCATTCATTTTGTAATTCCTTTTTTCTATTTCATTTCACGCATCGTGAAACGCAATCTACTCGCACTGTTTGTTGTAGCGGTATGGTTGTTTTTTGCGAATTATCTTGATATCTACTGGCTGATTATGCCGAATATTAATACCAAGGGGATGCATATTACCTTAGGTGATGTCGGAAGCTTTTTATTTATCGGCGGGCTGTTTTTCTATTTCCTTTTAAAGAGAATGGAAAAATCCTCCCTGATACCTCAAAAGGATCCGAGGCTGCCTGAATCCCTTAAATTCACGAACGCATAGGTTAATACAAATGGAGATTAAAAACACTTTATCACAGATGAACGCAACCGGGAAGGTCCTGAGTGTAGGTTTTGGTATAATTTTTACTGCTTCCCTTTTACTACTGGCCCTTTCCCTAATATCGGTGTACGGCACCCGGGGTTATGTATCTAAAGAGGTGAAAAAGAAAGAAATCTCCCAGGGCACGAGTGCTTTAATCCAACTCAAACAAAACGAACAAAAGATGCTGTCCTCTTATAACTGGGCAGACAAAGAAAAAGGCGCTATACGGATTCCTGTTAAAAAAGCGATGGATATGGTTGTTAAGGAAGCAAAATAAATTGGATTTTAATATGATATTTAACCTAGACACAATGTCATTGCCCGGCTTGCCCGGGCAATCCAGCAGATCGTCGATTCAGGGATGGATCGCCCGGTCAAGCCGGGCGATGACATGTGCCGTTAATAATAACTGTTTATGAACGCAAACAATTCATTCTGGCTGGCCGAAAAGGCATCATCTCTGGCAACATACGTGGATGGTACGTTTTATGGTTACCTGGGGTTTTCTCTGGTTCTGGTGGTTATCATTTCGCTTCTTACCATTTTCTTTGTAATCAAAGGACGTAACCAGGCTCAAACAATTTCAGAGTCCTCTCCCTGCAAACAGGCCATGATACAAACGGGTTGGACGGCTCTTATACTTATCGTTTTAGCAGGCTTTTTCTGTTACGGGCTTCGTGGGTTTATAAAATTACAGGTTCCTCCTAATACCGCTTTGGTGCTCGGTGTAACGGCAACTTCTGCCGCCTGGCAGTTCCATTATCTCGATGGCACCAGTCCGGACAGCCTGATTGTGCCTGTGAACCTTCCGGTTAAACTCGAAATGAGTTCTGCTGATAATGTGCATGGCATTTCTATTCCTTCAATGCGCGTCGGTAAAGGGGTCGTACCCAACCGCAAAACCGTTACCTGGTTTAACCCCAACAAAGAGGGTTTGTTTGCCATTTATAACACGAGCGGTGCTGCGGATGCAGTTTTAAAAGTATTGTCAGAAGAAGATTACGCCCATTGGATCAAAGTCAAATTTGACCCGAGTATTGGAAAAACACCAGAAGAATATGGTCTCTATGTCTATGAGAAGCAAGGCTGTAACGCCTGCCATTCTGTTGACGGCTCCAAGATAGTCGGCCCGACCCTTAAAGGCTTTTTTGGGACCGAACGTGCTCTTGACAGCGCAGAAGCGGTGATTGCTGATTCTGCTTATGTGGTTCGGTCTTTACTTGAGCCAAATGTAGAAGTAGCCGCCGGGTTTAAGCCTACTATGCTGGCCTACCCCCTTAAAGCAAAAGAAATGAACGCATTAATCGCCTACCTGAAGAGTTTGCAATGAGTGAGAATACTTCAAATTATCTGAGCGAATCAGGAGCCGCTTCCTGGCTAAAGAGTGTCGACAGTAAACGCATCGCGCTTATGTATCTGGTGGGAATGGGTGTTGCTGCAGTGCTGGCCCTTATTGCGGGCATTGGCCTGAGGCTTGACCTTTTAACCAATGACGCTATGGTAGAAGGACAACAGACCTTTTTTCAGGCCCTCAGCTTTCATAGTTTTTTTATGATATTCCTCTTTATGGTGCCTGCTATTCCGGCGTCTTTAGGGAATTTTTTCCTGCCGCTGCAACTGGGCGCCTCTAATGTCGCTTTCCCCCGTCTTAACCGCCTGAGCTTTTACTTTTGGTTTGCAGGTCTTTTACTTGCATTTTTATCTATGCACGCCGGTAACATATTACGCTGGACAGCTCTTGCGCCAGCATCCCTTACCGAGGGCTTCCCATTTGTAATGATGGTATTTGCAGTAATTACCCTGGGGGTCTCTGTTATTATTACAGGCATCAACTTCACCGTCACCATTCAATTACATCGCGCACAAGGTCTGGCCTGGTCTGATTTACCTTTATTTGCCTGGTCTTTACAAGCCGCCGCCATTATACAGATTTTTGCAACCCCTCTCCTGGGCGGGGCCTTTGCTCTTTTGCTGCTTGAGAAAATGATGGGTCTTGGATTGTTTGACCCGGCACTGGGAGGCGATGCTTTGTTATACCAGCAACTCTTCTGGTTCTTTGCCAGGCCCGCCTTATTTATGGCCCTACTGCCTGCCTTTGGAATTATCGGAGACACGGTTTCGGTCATGAGTCGCAGGCCCGTATTTGGCTATACCGGACAAGTCGTTTCTTTCTTTGCTATTTCATTTTTAAGCATACTCAGCTGGGGCGGGCACCTTACTTCTTCCGGCCAGTCTATTGCTGCTTCAACGATGACTTCCTTTTTGTTTATGATACTCGTGGCCATCTGCTTCAATTGTATTTTAAGCTGGCTTGCAACTTTGTATAAGGGGAGTATCCAACTCAACGCGGCCCTGGTCTTTTCCCTATTCGCTATTATCATGTTCCCGGTGGGATTACTTGCAGCAGCGGCACTCAACATTATGTCACTCAATAGCCAATTAAGCGGAAGCCTTTTTGCCGTAGGAAGTAATCACTACTTACTGGGCGCAGTATTATTTTCCCTGTTGGCCGGTCTGTATTACTGGTGGCCCAAAATGAGTGGCAAACAAATTAACGAGAACCTAAGCATGTTAGCGGGCCTTACACTTTTTATCGGCTTAAACATCACCTTTCTTCCTCAGCTTATCGCTGGTGCCAGAGGACTTCCCCGTGGGCATTACCAGGTAATTGAGGGGATGGCCGCTTCACAGGTAGTGTCCGTCATAGGCGGGATAATTGCCGTGGCCGGGCTTATTGGTGTTATTGTTTTATTTATTATGTCTGTAAAAAAAGGTGCCCGGGCGGAGGACAACCCCTGGGGAGCTTCTTCCCTGGAGTGGAAGGCCACCACTCCTCCCCAAACAGAGAATTTTTCTGAACCACCTGCCATGCATACTGCGGAGGCAAGCTCATGACTGCCATACAAGCTGCCCAATCGTCTGGCCTGGAACCAACACAAAAGCGTGAATCCGCAATGTTCGGTATCTGGCTTTTAATAGGAGCAGAGACCGTGCTCTTTGGCTCATTGTTTACCCTGTACACCGTCCTGAGACTCGGTAACATGAACGCCTTTCGCCAAGCCTCCCGGCTTATCGGAGACAATGGGGCGGTATGGGCAACAGCTTATATCTTATTAAGTACTTACGCTGCGGCCATGGTCATGCGGGCGGTAAAAAAAGACAACCATTTTTCTTTAGTAGGGCACTTAACCTTAATCCTTATCGCCGGCTTTTTCTTTCTGGGTAATAAATACCATGAGTTTTCCCGTTTGATTAAAGAAGGCCTGCTCTGGCCCGGTCTCTTTAGCGCCCCGGGTTTCACCGGCCAGGGAGCTTCCCAATATAGTTCAATATTTTTCCTGATAAATGGCCTGTTGCTCATACATATGGTTATTGGATTGTTTATCGCAATCAGACTTACCAAGCGCGCCATGTTATACCAATATAGCAGTACAAATGATACTCCTATTCAGTTATTCGCCCGTTACTGGCAACTGGGAGTGTTAGTTTGGTTTATACTTTTTCCGTTGTTTTATTTAATCTGAGACAAGAGACAGAATTCATGAACAGCTCAAGCCAAAAAACACTTTCCCGTACAAGCATCCTTGGTGGTATGTTCGTACTTATTGTCCTCGCCTTGCTGCAGATACTTATCGGCCGTGTTGATTTTGAAACCTACAACCATCTTCCCGGCCCTTTTATCTGGAACCTGGGCCCTCTGAATGATGTTATTGTCGCTTGCATCGGACTCGTCCAGGTGTTCATCGTCGCCTTTTGCTTTATGGGCCTCAAACTCCAAAAGCCCCTCCACATCCTTTCTTTCTTGCTGGGTGGGTTCTTTGTGTTGGCTTTTCTTATCGTTACCTTAACCGACACCCAGTTCAGGGATATTGTGGACCCGGTAGAAGGTGAAAAGGTGCAAACGGTAAAAAAGAAGTAGAAGACTTGTTCAAAACACATCCTTTTCACCGCAAAGGCGCAGAGGACGCGAAGGACTCGCAAAGAGGTTAGTATTTTTTTATTTATATACAGCACATTGTGTTACATCATGTGTGTTTATTATTACTCTTTGCGGAAACTCTGCGCTCTCTGCGCCTTTGCGGTGAAAAGGGTTAATCCTGAACAGAATCTAATTAGGGAAGTTTATTTCCCCAATTTGCTAAATGTGGAAGACTGTTTAACTATCCAATAATCTTATCGGCGGTGGCCGCAGCCTGGGAGATACAGTCCCCTATTGATATGCCACCCCGGAAGTTTCCGCTGAGATAGAGGCCAGGGTGTTTGGCTTCAAAAGACTCTATGATTGTGAGATACTTCGGATAATCGAGGTGATACTGAGGTATGGCTTTGGGGTATCGCTTGACCAGAGAAAAAGAAGGAGGTTTTTGGATACCAAGTAATTCCTGAAGTTCGCTGTGCGCATTGCCAATGAGCTTATCCTCTTCAAGGACGGCATGTTCCGGATGTTGCATCCCCCCCACAAAACAGGTGAGCCCGGTATACCCTTCAGGTGCCCGGCCCGGAAACATCGAGGCGTTCATAAGGGCGCCAAGGATTTTACGCTTTTCAACTGTAGGACATAAAAACCCAAAACCATCAAGGGCATGGGTGACGTCGGAGCGCTTATACCCCAAAAACACCTGGGCCACGGGGGCGTAAGGCATGGAAGCCATACCGCCTTTATAGTCCGAATCAACCAAAGTCATCAGTTCATCAAGGGGGTCGGTGGGTACGGACAACACCAGAGAAGTTGCAGTAAAGTTCTTTTCTTCTCCCGACTGTTTACAACTAACGGTATAACCGTCCTCCCCTTTTATAATAGAAGCAATATCGCAATTAAGCTCGACAGCTTCTCCCAAAGACGCCGCCATTCCTTCAGGAAGTGCCGTGATGCCCTTTCGAAAATTACAAATGCGGGCAGTGGTTTTATCAGACTCGCCACTTTCCAGTCTCTTTTTTTTCCGTTCTTTAGCGCCTAAAAAGAGCCCTTTGATGAGTCCGCCATATTTCTCTTCGAGTATATGTATTTTAGGGACAGCCCATTGTATAGAGAGCCGATGAGGGTCACCCGCATATACACCGGAAATAAACGGATCCACCGCATAATTAAAAAATTCATCTCCGAGCCGACGTTTTACAAAATCAGCTACCGTTTCCCCTTCCGGCCCCTTTCCAATAAAAGGCTCCCGTAGCAAACGAAGTTTTGCTCCAGGGGAATAAAGTCCGGATATAAAAAAAGCGGGAGGACTCGTGGGGAGAGGTTGTGGACGTCCGTTTCTTATTACAAAACGTTTGGAGGCGCAGGCATCAGCGGGCAGCATCTCTTCATCAAGCCCACCAAAAGAAATCATATCAAAAATCCGGGTGTTATTAAGTACCACCGTATTGGGCCCATAGTCAATTAAGTATCCCTGTTCCTGAATGGTCTGCATAGTACCGCCCACACAGTCTGCCTTCTCCAGCACTTTAACCCGCTTCCCGGCCTTAGACAGATAAGCTGCCACACTCAGGCCCGAAATACCGGCACCTATAATAATTGCATCAAATTTTTGCGGTTGTTGTTTCATTATTTTTCTTTTGGTCCTGAAGAGGTAAACGCTTAAGCATTGCAACACCTAATTTAGTAAAAAATCTGGGAAAATAGCGAAGTCCACCCCAACTTGAGATCACGAGTTGTGATTTCAAGGATTTGAATTCATCTTTTTAAAGTCGAAACATATAGTCTTTAGGAAATCTTTTGGAATGCCTTTTAACGTTGCGGTTCTCCAGCCAGCCTCCCAAACTATCTTTAATATATGAAGGCTGGTCTGGTGCAACCGCCTTTTTGTGCCTTTTTTATTTAATTTTTTTAACAACTTTTTCTTCAATCAATATTTTCATTTGACTAATTGCAATTTTATTCAATCTTTGCAGTCTTACATCTTGAGGGATATTTTCATTGACGAAAACCGCATTCAAATTTTCCAAATTTGACAAACATACTAATTGAGAAATATTTGCGTAATCTCTAATATTTCCTTTTGAATCTGGATTATTATCTCTCCATTGCTTTGCTGTCATCCCAAACAAAGAAACATTTAATACATCAGCTTCATTGGCATATACTTGATTAATCTGTGATTTGGAAAGTGTTTATGGGATGAGATTTGCTTTAATGGCGTCAGTATGAATTCGGTAATTTATTTTAGTAAGGTTTCGTCGGATATCCCAACCAAGCTGTTTTTGTTCTTCATCTTTTAAACGCTGAAATTCTTTAATGAGATAAAGCTTAAAAATTGGACTAATAGCTGAGCAGAATTCAAAAGCAATGTCTTTATGTGCATAAGTTCCGCCATATCTGCCACCTTTGACAAAAATTCCAATTGCACTTGTTGTTTCTACCCATTTACCAGGACTTAAAACAAAACTGGTTAAACCGGCATTCATTTTAAAGTGGTCGAATTCGACCACTTTAAAATTTGGATTATGCAACTGTTCCCATGTTCCAATAAACTCTATGGTTCCTCTGTTGCGAATCCAGTTTTTTATAACATCTGCGGCACGAGCATCACTATTTTTTGATTTGGCAATATCTGTTAAAGAGATATAGTCCTGTTTGTTTGAAGAAAATATTGAGCCTTCTAGTCCCTGAATTCATTTTTATCCATAATTCCCTAATTTATTGTAGAATTCAAACAGTAATCCTTTGATCTAAAAATACAATAATACTGCACATTTGAGTAGTATTATTTTTGGTTTTGGGATTTTTTGTCATTAATTTCCTTTCCTTTTTCTTATGCATAATATATCTATCATCAAGTTTCTAATACAATAGCAAATATTGGATAATATTCGGTGATATTTCTGGATAGCACGCAAATAAAGTGCGTTTTTGAAGAAAATTTACCGAATACTGAATGTTTATTGTTTTCTAGATTTGATTCATTTGGGCATTATTTAGCGACTCGTGCAACTTTGCATTAAATTGCACAAACAATACGGGGAAATATTTGAGAAATTCATAAAACTTTATTGCCACGAAACAGCAAAGTATCGTTAATTTCATTACCTTTACTCCATAATGAACACCTTACAAAGCCAGCATAAACGTGAATTTTCTATGGCAAGGGCCCTCTTTTTCCTGTTTCTGGGCCTCTTCGGTATCCTGGCCATAGTCTCAGTAGTCGTTTATTTTGCCCTGGTTGCTCCGGCAAAGTCCTACGTATCTGATACCCCCTTTGAACTCATCCATGAGCCGGTAGATAAAACCGCAGAACAAAAAGTTATCACAAAAATAACGTCTTTTGTACGGTCCGACTCCGTAAAAACAACTGCTTTTAATTCCCGTGAGATTAATCACCTTATCAGAACCAACAAAAGAATTAAAGACGCAAAGATTAAATACAAGGTTACCCTGGAAGATAGCCTGTTTAATATACGCTGCGTGGTCCCTACCAATAACGTCTCCGGGCCCCTCAAAAAATTTATCGAAACTTTAAATATAACAGGATACATCAATGCCGAAGTTGAGGGGTATCTGCGTATGCAGGACGGCAAACTTATGCTCATAAGCACCCGGGCCGAGATAAACGGACAGCCGGCCCCCTTTATGCTTTTAGGAAAACGAACTCACATCGATGTTTCCAAATTTTTTCAGGACGACAAAAAATATAACAAGATGATAAACCGGCTTGAGGGTATAAAAATTAAAGACCGGAAAATGCTCATTACTAAAAAATAACATGGCCGGAAACAAAAAACAGATTGCGGTATTTGGCGGTGTGTTTGACCCACCCCACCGAGGGCACCAGGATGTTATTAACTGGGTAGTGGAGCACACCCCCTGTGAAGAAGTGATTGTACTTCCCTGCGGAGTCCACCGGTTAAAACGGGACATCTGCACCCCGGCCACTCTCCGGCTGGAAATGGCGCGCCTGGCCTTTGGAAAAATAAGGGCAGTGAGAATATCTGATCTCGATATGGAAATTTCTGCCCGCTGCCCCAGTAACAAAGGCTGCCCCGACCAGGAAACCGGCTCAACCTGGAGCTTGTTGAATCTTTTACAAAAGCAGCTCACCGACGAGGTTGAATTGTTTTTTGTGTTGGGAGCCGATAACGCCGAGACCATCCATAGCTGGTATCGTTGGGAGGACCTTATCAAAACCTACCGTTTTATCACTCTTCCCCGGGACGGCATCGCCCCCAAAGGAAAGTGGTACACCGCCCCCCCTCATATCTATGCATCTGAGTTTCTCGAACGGAACATCTCCTCTACGAAACTCCGTAAGGGGAAAAAAACAGGCTGGCTGGACAAACGCGTATCACAGTTTATCAGAGAACATGGGCTCTATAACAGTATTGTTTTACTATGACTCTCTACGACTACGATCTCCATAATCACACCGAGCTCTCCAAAGACGGTCTCACCCCTGGCAGAACCCTTATTGATATGGCCGCAAAACGGGGCATGAAAGGCCTCGGCATTTGTGATCACGATGAATTCCCGGATGAGTCTCTCTATGCCTATGCCAGACAAAAAGGTATAAAGCTCGCCCTGGGTACTGAGTTCACCTGTGAGCTTTCCCATGTGATTGGTTTTAATATGCACCCCCAGGGGCCGGACCGCATATTTATGGAAGACAGATTTCATCACCTCAGGCAAGACTCCATTGATACCGCCATAACCCTTATCAACGGCCTTCATGATGAGGGCTTTGATATCACCACCGAAAACGTTATTCGCTTTTCAGGAAAAAAAAACATTCAGAAACTTTTTGTGCTAACGTATATGGCTGAAGTTTGCAAAACCTATCCTCCTCATATCAAAAAACGCTTTACCTCATGGGCCGATGCACGGGTGTATATCGCCGATAAACCCTATTACGTACCCGATGGAGCAAGCATAGAAGAACTCGACCCCCTGCGGGCGATTGAACTTATCCATAGCGCTGGAGGATACGCAGTATGGGCACACCCTTTTTTCACACCAGAAAAATTACGGAGCCAATATTTTAAAACCTTTTGTGCCAAAGGAATCGATGCCATTGAAGCTTCATATTGTTATCAGGAAAACGGCTACAAAGGAGAGGAAACCAACCGACAAATTGAAGAAAAAGTCCGACTTTTTTTGCAGGAAAAGGGTATCCCTGCTTCAGGAGGATCAGACAGCCATTTCCCGGTTAAAACCTACGCGGATTTAAGCCCGATACGCCCAGGTGATATGGGAATCCAGGAAGATGAATTTGCAGGGGTGAGCGCCTTTTTTCGATAAAGGGCTGTCTGGTTTTCTGATAGACTCCCCTCTCCCCCTTGATCCCCCTCCCCCAAATACCCGGGAATAAAGGGGGTGGTTGATAACATTATTGCTTTGGTTGCCTATTGTTTTTGCTAAGAAACCAAAAATAATTACGTCCCTATATATCCTTTTTCAACGGCACCATTAATAAGGTGCTCTGCATATTCCCATAACTTGTCAGAGCCCTTTTTAATGGATTTATTTCGGGTGAGTACCCGGTCTTTTTTGACACCGTGTTTTTTCCACATTTTACCACCCGTGGTATAATTGAGTAAAAGAGGACTCAGACGATCCATGGAATTTGCAAACAAGGCATCATCACTCTTTCCCTGTTCAAATTCTGTCCAAAGCGCTTTTAAGTCTTTTGCCTGGTCTTCCGGCAATATGGAAAATATCCTCTCCGCCGCTTTATACTCACGTTTGCGCTGGGCTGCTTTGGCCTGGTCATCATCATAAGCAAAAAGATCACCCGCATCGAGTTCAACAATATCATGAATAAGGAGCATTTTTACCACACGCTGAATATTTACAGGGGCTGAGGCATATTCAGACAACAATACCGCCATGAGGGACACGGTCCAGGCGTGTTCTGCATCATTTTCCCGCCGGTCATCGTTAAGGTGGAGGGACTGACGCAAAATAGTCTTGAGCCCGTCAATTTCTTTAATAAAATCTATTTGCTTTTGTAAGCGGGAATCCGGACAATAATCAACCATAAGAGTACCTTGAGGGTTTGTGGATATCAGAGACAATATACTTTTTAAGGTAATAAAACCAATTAATTGTCGTCAGCCACAGAGGACACGGAGAACACAGAGGAAT
>JADFYW010000309.1 GCA_015232855.1 Fibrobacteria bacterium | reverse complement strand
TTTCTATGAGGAAGCTGAATATCAGCTAACCTGTTTTGACCAAAACAATCTACTACCTGCCTTAAAAGAGCAGTTTGAATGGTTAAAAACGGCTCCTTCACAAACCTTGCAACAGGTATTGAAGGACCTTGACCAGGCTTACAAAAACTTCTTTCGTAGAGCAACGAAAGGTGGAGAAGCACCGGGTTTCCCAAAGTTCAAAAAGAAGGGTGTGAATGATAGTTTTCGACTCCCACAAGGTTTTTCCCTGGCCGGAGAAGGAAGGGTAAAACTCCCCAAGGTGGGAATGGTAAAGTTCATTCAATCCCAGGAGATACAGGGCCGCATCCGTAATATTACCATCCGGAAGGATGGCAAACACTGGTATATTGCCTTCAACTGTGAAGTCAATATGAATGTGCCAGTAAACCAAGGATCACAGATCGGGGTTGACTGTGGCATAGCTCAAACAGTTACCACATCGGAAGCTGTATTCCACAACCTGCCCAAAGAAACCTTGCAATATTGGCAGGAGAGGCTAAAAAAAGCTCAACGTCAATTGGCCAGAAAAACCAAGAAATCAAAGAATTGGATCAAATGCAAGCAAGAAATAACCAGGATATTCAAGAAGATCCGGGATATTCGTCATGATATGCTGCATAAGATCAGCACCGAAATAGCCCAAAACCACAGCTATGTCGTGCTGGAAGATCTTAAAACAGCCAATATGACGAAAAGTGCCAAGGGTGATCTTGAAAACCCCGGTAAGTGTGTCAAAGCCAAGTCGGGTTTGAATCGGGAGATTCTAAATTCGGGTTGGCATACATTCAAGGTCATGCTGGGATATAAGTGTGAATGGTACGGTTCCTTCCTGGAGCTGGTAGACCCGAAACATACCAGTCAGACATGCCATGAGTGTGAGTGCGTTTCAAAGAACAACAGAAAGTCACAGTCTGTCTTCGTCTGTGAGAGCTGCGGTCATACCGATAATGCGGATGTGAACGCTGCGAAGAACATACGTACCCGTGGGCTGCGGGGCAGAGCTTCTGGAGCTGCGGCGTTAGCCGGGTGATGAAGGAAGAATCCCCTTCCTTCAGGGAGGGGAGTAGGTCAATTTTATCATCATTATTACATGAATCTCCACCTCCAGTTGCCGTACCTGCTTCAGTAACTGGCTTCACATCTTTTTTTGTTTCAGTTTCTTTATCGCCTTCAACAGCTGGAGGATCAGGCTCTGTTGTTTCCCCGTCACCTTCATAAGGTGGATCCAGCCAAGGCGGTAGAGAAATTCCTTCTCCAATATTAGCAGGATCTATAATACCGGGAAAACTCCTTATTTTAGGACAACATCTTCTCTTGTATTCCTCTTCTTTTTCAGGATTAAGTGGTTTAGGAGGAATAGGTGTAGTGATTTTGGGCCTAGTTGTCGTCGGTGGTAATTCTTCAACTACTGTTTTTACAGTTAAAACAGCTGCTGTAGCAATTGTTGCGACTTTAATAGCAGTAATAGCCGCAGGTATCCACTCAGGAGCTGTCGCTACTGTCAGAGTGAGAATACCAGCGAAATAACCAGAGGGATCAACCCCCACCGGCACAAAATACCCTCTATACAAGTTCATCCCATCAATATACCCAATTGGATCTCTACCAACATTAGCCGTTTCACCTATTTTTACCCGTAAGTTAAGGGGAATTTTGCTTTCTGGTAACTGTACTTTTTGCTGATTTTCGTCCAATATTGAACTAATATTCGCAGTGGCCTCGCTTCCATGCCACATTGCATAAAAATCTTCCTCGGTTACGTCAATAACCTCATTTTTAAGCTTAATTGTGGGATTTTGAAGCATTCCCCAAAGTATATCAGCCTTATTTCAATGTCCATCTTTCATTCATTAATTTTGGCACTTTTAGCTCTGGCTGCGAGATCCTTTTGGTAAGATCGGCTATGCCCGAACTTGGATTATTAAAACATCGGACTGAACTCTTTTCCTTTATTCCCCATGTTATTTTACCTGCCATTCGAATTTTAAATTATCCTGTTCTTTAAACTTTATAATGTTCTTACACTTCTTTATGTCTAATGGACCAATAACACAGTCAGTAACCTTTGCCTGATCATGATCTTTAATGATATTTAATATCCAATAACTACCATCTGTTTTCTTAGCATATATGTAGTCACCAAACTTTCCAACTTTATTTACCCCTTTATGTATTCTGATGCCGCCTTGTCCTTTTCTCTGTATACTACAATCCTCTAGTGCATCCGCTGCAATAATCTCATACCTATCATCAATACTTTGATAATATGCTAGATTACTACACCCAATTAATAAAAATATCAATAATAGAACCTTAACAAAACTATTCTTCGCATTCATAAGTTTCTTCCCAGTTATATACTTGAGTCCAGTTTCCAAAAGCTGATCCAGAAGATTGATTCCAGCTAGCAGGAATTATATGGTATAAAAATGATTTTAGAGACGTCTTGTTTTCCAAACGATATTTTACAGTTATTTCACATGGCTTGGTGTATTTTGGATCACCATATCCCATTGCAGAACCAACAAAATGAGCAGTTCCGTTTGGTAGATCTCCAAAAAAAGCACTTATCCCGAAATTATATATTTTGCTATGAGATATCCATTCTTTGCATTTTTTCCCTTTGTTTGTTGCTACCATATCTTTCGCAAGCTGACTACCTATCTTAGATTTAGATGCGTTTACTGAACGATTGCTATTTTGGTTATAATTGCTCACTGCTGGAGTATTCCCAGACATCCAAACCCATAAGTCACCAAATGCAGTTGCCCATCCTACACTATTTGCTACAGCATTATTAAAATTAGATGTAGGCCATCCTCCTGTTTTCTCATCATAAATCCCTGAACCCATCGTCCCACTAGGATCAACTTCCCCTGGAACAAAATACCCCGTATACAAGTTCATACCATCATAATACCCAATTGGATC
>JADFYW010000308.1 GCA_015232855.1 Fibrobacteria bacterium | reverse complement strand
TATATTCTATTCAAATAGTGTATTTTTACAAAGGGGTAAATTATGAGCTACCATTTTACAAAAGCCATAGCCACGGGTTTTGATGAAGCGATTGAACGTACTAAGGAGGCCCTGCAGGCCGAAGGTTTTGGTGTACTTACTGAAATAGATGTAAAGGCCACCCTCAAAAAAAAGCTGGATGTTGATTTTAAAAAATACCATATTTTGGGTGCCTGTAATCCGCCCTTTGCTTATAAAGCGCTCCAGGCAGAAGATAAAATCGGGACCATGCTTCCCTGTAATGTAGTTGTACAAGAACAGGCTGATGGTATAGTAGAAATTTCTGCTGTTGACCCCATTGCTTCTATGCAGGCTGTTAAAAATGACAACCTTGGAAAAATCGCAACGGCTGTTCAACAGAAGTTGAAAAAGGTTATTGAAAGTATCTGATAGCTTATAACTATTAATGCCATTGGCATAATCGATTGTTCGATTTTAGCCTGAATATATAGAATACTTCATATATTGTTTCGTTTTAGGTAACGGATACTAGTGTAATGCTCTAAATTGTATGGGATTTACATTGCATCTGTCATCGCCCTGCTTGACAGGGCGATCCGTCTCAGGATCGATGACTTGATGGCTTGCCCTGTCAAGCAGGGCAATGACAACATGAAGAATAACTCATATTCAATTTAGTACATACCATTTGTTACCATTATTTATGTCCGTTGTCAGGGAGAATTATTGTGAATGAGTATGCCTTTACCAATAGACTGATTAATGAGACCAGTCCCTATTTGCTGCAACATGCCCATAATCCGGTAAATTGGTTTGCCTGGGGAGAGGATGCCTTAAAAAAGGCCCAAAAAGAGAATAAACTCCTTGTTATTAGTGTTGGATACGCAGCTTGTCATTGGTGCCATGTTATGGAACATGAATCATTTGAAGATAAACAAGTTGCAGACGTAATGAATAATTGTTTTGTATCCATTAAAGTAGATAGAGAAGAACGGCCCGATATTGATAATATTTATATGCAGGCAGCTCAACTCTTGACTGGACGAGGGGGGTGGCCCTTGAATGTAATAGCACTACCTGATGGTCGACCGGTATATGCTGGAACCTATTTTTCCCAAGCTGCCTGGCTCTCAATACTCAATCAGATTTCGGAACTGTATAAAAACAAACCGGAAAAATTGTATAAACAGGCAGAACTTTTGTCTGAGGGGTTGCAAACTGATGAATTGCTCGCGGTTTCGCAAGATTATAAAGATATAACCAGAGATGTTCTGGATAGTGTTCATGATGTTATGATGCCAAAACTTGATTTTGAATCAGGTGGTCAAAATGGGGCTCCAAAGTTTCCTATGCCGGTGGGTCTGCGGTTTATGCTGCATTATGGTGATGTATTTCATTCTGAGAGGGCCCTGAAATGGGTTGATGTTACTCTCAAAAATATGGCACAAGGGGGGATTTATGATCAATTGGGAGGAGGCTTTGCCCGTTATTCCACTGATGCTAACTGGAGAGTACCCCATTTCGAAAAAATGTTATATGATAATGGTCAATTGTTGAGTTTGTATTCCCGGGCCTGGCAAAAATCAAAAAGTCCCGCCTTTAAGAAGGTGGTTTATGATATTCATGATTTTATGATAAGAGAGATGACTTCGCCGGAGGGGGGCTTTTATTCTTCTATTGACGCAGATAGTGAAGGAGAAGAGGGAACCTTTTACAGCTGGACTGCAAAAGAAATAAAATCATTGTTAGGCAGAGACGCAACCTGGTTTATGGAGTATTATAATATTACGGAAGAAGGAAATTGGGAGCAGGGAAAAAACATCCTGTATCAGAGTAAATCACATCATACCTTTTTTAAGGAGCTTCACTTAAGTGATGTTTCTATGAGAAAAAAATTGTATAAGATGCGGGAAACTTTGTTCAAGGCTCGTTCCAAAAGAGAACGCCCAGGTCTTGATACCAAAATCCTGACATCCTGGAATGGCCTGATGATTACCGGATTGATTGATGCTTATAAGGCCTTTCATGAAATAAAATTTTTAAATAGTGCATTAAGCGCGGTTACTTTTGTTGAAAAAAACATGCTCAATACAGATGGGCGGCTCAATCGGGCCTTGAGACGGGGAAATACACCCATTAACGGTTTTCTTGATGATTATGCGTTTATCATAGAGGCATATATCACGCTTTATCAGGCCACATTTGATGAGAGTTGGTTGCATAAGGCCAGGCAGCTTGTAGAATATACCTTTGACCACTTTTATGATAATACATCGGGAATGTTCTTTTACACTTCAGATAGAGATCCCGATTTAATCGTTCGTAAAATGGAAACAGATGATAACGTGATACCATCTTCCAATTCAGCTATGGCCCATAATCTTTATTTATTAGGATTGTATTATCATAATTCCGATTATCATGACCGGTCAAAGACTATGTTGTTAAAAGTTAAGCCCATGTTAGTGAAAGGCGGCGTTTATTATGCGAACTGGAATCGATTGGCTATTCGATTTGTTTCGTCACATTATGAAGTTGCTATTGTGGGGAATGAGGCCTTAAAGAAGCGTCAGGAGTTTGAAAGATATTACCTTCCCAATGTTATACTTTCTGGCAGTGTAAAGGAAAGTGATTTACCCCTATTGAAAGGGAAAGGCCATAATGGGACTACCAATATTTATGTATGTCAAAATAAAACTTGTCTGCCTCCTGTACATTCTACTGCAACAGCCATTGATAGAATAAAAATAGAATAGTTAATTAGATTCTGTTCAGTATTAACCCTTTTCACCGCAAAGGCGCAGAGGACGCAAAGAATTCGCAAAGAAGAAGGGAAATTCATTTTTTTAATCACATACATATCAATATGTTACATTAAAATATATTTTTAATACCCTTTGCGAAACCTCTGCGGTCACCTTTCCAGCAGTCCTGCTTTCGGTGACACTCTCCGCATCGT
>JADFYW010000307.1 GCA_015232855.1 Fibrobacteria bacterium | reverse complement strand
GAAAAACCTTGAGCAAAAGCATTTTAAAGAAATAATTACCTACAGTTTGCTTCATAATAGTAACATGGAGAATCAGTTTTATCGGTGCCAGGAATCTGATTCTTGTATTGTACTTAACAATATTAAGTATGAATCTTCCCAGCAAATGGAAAAAACGGTATCCATTACTATTTCTCCCATCAAAGTACAAAAAGAGGCACCCGGTGAAACTGACATATTTTACATGCTCTCCTTTCTCTATTCAACAGAAAAGGAAGAATTACAGTTCCAGTTAGATATTATCCGGGAACTCGGTGTATTTATGATAGGAACCGTTGATCTCGACAGGTTACTGTTTCTCATTTTAACTGGCGCTACAGCAGGGCCCGCATTAGGGTTTAACCGGGCTTTTATCCTTCTCGTAGACCAGGAAAAAAAGTTTCTTAGAAATGGCATGGGTGTGGGCCCGACCAGTGCTGAAGAGGCTGGGAAAATATGGGATCGGGTTTCTTCCCAGAAGAAAGCGCTTAGGGATTTTTTATCAGAGTATGATATATTTCCCGACAAAAAACAGCTTCCCATGTCTATACTTGCTGAGCATCTTCAATGTGACCTGAATGATACTGATAATATTTTGGTGAAAACGGTTATGGACAAAAAAGTCCACCATATCCAGGACGCCTATAACGACCCGCTGGTGAGTGAATCTTTTATTAAGGTGTATCGTGCACATGAATTTATTACGGCTCCGCTTATTGCAGAAGAAGAGGTGGTCGGGGTACTTATTGCAGATAATATGTTCAATCACCAGCCCATTTCTTCCAAGCACAAACGTTTCCTTGCGGTGTTTACCTTTCTTGCTGGCATCACTATTCAGAATGCGTTCCGACACCTGCAGCTCCAGGATAAAATTAAACAATTGAAAAATATGTTTCAGCTGTTAAACGAAGCTGATAAAGCCATGTCTGACATGGAACAATTCGCTACTGTGGGTAAAACAGCAGGCTTTGTCGCCCACGAAATTAGGAACCCTCTTACAACCATTGGCGGTTTTGCCCGTTCTACCCTGAAACATATTCAAGATCAGACTAAGGTAATCCGCAATGCCGAAATTATTGTCTCTGAAGTGAGACGCCTGGAAGAATTACTCAAAAATGTGTTGGATTATCTCCGGAAAACAGACCCTGTTATCTCTAATGGAGATATGAACGGATTAATCCTGGAACTGATTGAGCAACTTGGAGATGCTGCAGAGGAAAAAAAGGTACACCTTGAATCTAAGCTGGCAAATAATATGCCCACTGTCTCTTTTGATCCGCAATTGATGAAACAGGCTCTTATGAATCTGATTAGTAATGCGGTATCTTTTTCTCCTCCGGATAAGAGTGTGATAATTGAGGATTATCTGGATGGTGACCGCGTGGTTGTGAAAATTACGGATTACGGGTGTGGTATTTCCGAAGAAGACCAGGGAAAACTGTTTACCCCGTTTTTTACCACCAAAGATGGAGGTGTTGGACTGGGACTTTCAATAACTAAGCGGATTATTGATGCGCACCATGGTGAAATAAAATATTTTTCCAAGCAGGGAAAATTTACTACTGTTCGAATTACCTTGCCGGTATAACAAAGAGGATAAAATGAAAACTATATTACTCGCAGAAGATGATGACAACCAACGCCTTATGGTGAAAGAAGAGCTTGAAGAAGCCGGTTACCGGGTTGAAGAAGCCAGAAACGGACGCGAGGCTCTTGAAAAATTAAAAGAAATTGAACCGGATTTGATTGTGCTTGATATACGTATGCCAGAAATGGACGGTATTGAGGCTCTGGGGCATATTGTGGAAGACAGGAAGGATATGCCTGTGATTCTACATACGGCTTACAGTAACTACAAAGAAAATTTTCTGAGTTGGTCTGCGGATGACTATGTGGTGAAGTCTTCAGACCTTACCGCACTTTTGGAAAAAATTAATAACCGCATAGGCGTATAGACACATTAACGATCATCAAATATGGCAAGAGGAAAAAAACCAAAAATACTGACTATCATCCTGGCCGGAGGCCAGGGCGAACGCTTGTCCCCCCTTACCCGGGACCGTAGTAAACCTGCTGTTCCTTTCGGGGGGATTTATCGTATTATCGATTTTACACTGAACAACTGCCTCCGTTCTGATTTACGGAAAATCGAAGTGCTTACTCAGTATAAATCACTTTCTTTGCACAGGCATCTTCGTCTGGGATGGAATTTATTTAATTACAATATCGGCGAATACATCAATATGACCCCTCCTCAGCAAAGGCTGCGAGCCTCCTGGTATCAGGGGACAGCCGATGCTATTTATCAGAATATTTATACACTGGAACAAGAAAAGCCCGACTATGTGATTATCCTTTCGGGGGATCATGTGTATAATATGGATTATCGCAAGATGCTGAAGTTCCACATCCAGAAAAATGCCGACCTTACTATTGGCGGTGTGGAAGTAGCGCGGGAAGATGCAACCCCGTTTGGGGTGTTAATTAAAAATAGACATGAGCGTATCACGGGCTTTCAGGAAAAGCCAAAAGATCCTATCCCCATTCCAGAAGATAAAACCCGCTCATTGGTTTCAATGGGAATATATATTTTTAATACCCGTACCCTGGTCCGCCGGGTTTCTCAGGATGCCAAGAACCATACGGGTCACGATTTTGGTAAAGATGTGATACCTGCCATGGTAAAAGAAAAAGACGATGTATTTGTATATAGCTTTAGGGCACGGGGCGGTGGTTTTGCCTATTGGCGGGACATTGGGGCTCTTGACGCCTATTACCAGGCTAATATGGATTTACTCAAACCAAATCCTCCTTTTGATTTACATAAGGCACAGAGTATGATGCATACGTATTACCGGCATCTTCCTCCGGCTCGTTTGCGTGCCAATAAACAAATCGAAAACTGCCTGATTTCAAACGGCTGCGATATCAATGGTGCCACCATCACAAAT
>JADFYW010000306.1 GCA_015232855.1 Fibrobacteria bacterium | reverse complement strand
TAAAATAATGTTTAAAATTAAGGATGTTTATCCTTATAAATACCACCGGAATCCACGAATCTGGAAAAGGGAATATACCGTGAAAATTGCGGCTCTCGACTGGTCAAACCTTAAAAATGACGGTGTGGTCACCAGTCTTCCCGGTAATCTTACTATTAACATTACTGATGTTACCGGTCTGGACCTGGCATCAGTGGTTTGTGAATATAGTACGGATGGCGGCACCAGTTGGAACGCCCACCCTGCGGAAACTTCCCAGGGAATGAACGCACAAGGGCTGCATATTGTAACTATTGATAGTGTGCCATTCGTGGATGATAAAGCAAAGTTAAACAAAATCCGATTTAGTATCCTTGCGGGTAGCGATACCTTAAAAAGTGCAGAATATGGGGTGAAGGTTGATTTACCACCTGTTGCAGAACAATTAACGGTAGACAGGACCGGAGATAATCTTGATATCACGGTGAAGGTTCATGATGCAAATGGTTTGGTAGTGGGCTCGCAGCCTGCTTCTCTTAAAGAAGAAACTCTCCTTCTTATGCATATGGATGGTGACTTAACTAATGCCGGCGGTAATGATTTTAAGGCTACTCCTATTAACGGTCCCACCTTTGTGGATGCAACCTGGGGGAATGGCAGCGGAGGTAAAACACTCAAATTTGACGGAGTTGATGATTATGTAAATCTGGGCTTTAACCAACTCGGACGTTCTAAGCATTTTACTGTTGCAGCCTGGGTAAAAGCTGGAAACTCCCAGCCCCCCATTTGTTTTGGTGAGAACGAAGGGTATCAAACCTTGTTTTTCAATTTCAACGCTGGAAATATTGCAATCAGTGCCTGGGATATGAGTAGAAAATTGTATAGGATGAGTACTCCTGCCGGTTCCTTTTCCCAGAATGAATGGCACCACTTTGTCTTTACCTGGGACGGTAAGTATGCATCTGTTTATGTAGACGGGAAACTTAAGATGGCAAAAGACTGGAGTGGTTTTGGTATGTGGCGTTCTCAGCCCTTATCTCTTGGTAAGATGATTAACCGCCAATGGTATTATAAAGGCGAACTTGATGATGTTCAGTTTATAAGCCGGGCTCTTGGTGAAAATGAGATAGCAGCCGATTATAATTCTGGTGTGTTCCGGTATTCCGGCGATGGAGGAATTACCTGGAGTGATTGGGAATCGGGGACTATTGAAGACAGTTCTGGCGGTGCAACAACTTTTAAATTAACCGGAGCATCTATGAGTTCGAAACCTGATTCTTTCAATATCATACAGTTTGCGGCCCGGGATATGAACGGAGATGCCGGTATGCGTGATTTTTATCTGCTGGAAAATGATGTGGTATCTGTTGGAAAAACAATAAAAGATCAGGTAAATGTTAGTCTCTATCCCAATCCCTTTCGTGATAAGATTAGTTTCAAATTTCATTTATACAGTTCAAAGAGTGTAAAACTTGATATATTCGGTGTAGATGGAAAAAACATTCGTTCTTATTCATTAGGAAACCTGGGTTTTGGTGCTCATTCTTTGGAATGGGATGGCAAGGATAATACTGGCCGGGAATTGCATACAGGACAATATTTTGCCCGGATAAAGGTTGGGGATGAGATGAAAGTTAAAAAGGTGATCAAGCTGCAGTAGTAATCAGTAATCAGTTTCGAGTTATCAGTTAAAATGAGGCTCCGCAAAATATGTATATTACGCGAAGCGCTTTTTTTAAAACTGACAACTGATAACTCGCTACTGACAACTTTAACCGCAGAGTTAAAATAAAGAGAAAATAAGGTAAACAATGAAAAGAATAATTATTAAAGGCTTATTAATCATTGCGGGGACTTTCATCCTGGCGCAATCAGTACCAACTGTTAAAATCATGTTTTTGGGAGATTCTATCACTGAAGGCAGAGGTTTCAATTTCAGATATTTATTGTGGAACCGGTGCCTGGATAGCGGATTTACTTTTATTGATTTTGTGGGAGACAGCCCAAGAGGAAATTACCTGTTGGGATACGACAATGATCATCAGTCTTACGGTGGCGCATCCACTTTTCATATCTCGCCCTGGGGCTCGGCGGCCATTGCATCAATGAAGCCTGATATTGCGTTTATTCATGCGGGCACCAATGACCGTGAGGGCCTGGAAAAGTCCCTCAATGCCATTAGAGAAATGGTGGTTAATCTACGGGCCCAAAAACCCGGTGTTTATATTGTATTGGCTACCATACCGACCAAGGGTAACGATTATTATACAGCCTACAATAATCTGGCCACTGAGCTTTATAACGGTATGTCCACTTTTGCCATTGCCGACGTCAAAACGGTGTGGGATGACAAAACAGATACATTTGATACCGTTCATCCCAATCTGAAGGGATGTATGAAAATCGCCGATAAGTACTGGGAACACCTTGCTCCCGTTTTACGATGGTTTAATCCTCCTCTGGAACCGAGAGTTCGTGAGTTTCCGGAAGAAAGCTTTAACTACGCGATTGACACTGCAGTAACAGCCAGCCGTTCACTTAATGGCTTTGGTCCCGAGTTGGCCTTTGATGGTGATGAATTTACCTATTGGACTGCACGGGCCCATGTGATCGATGCAGAGACACTGCCCCCGGCTGTGGACTGGCTGGAGGTTGATTTGGGTCAAGTTACTCTCCTTGAGGGAACAGCAGTTCATTGGACAATTACGGCGCGTAATTACGGTTACAAAATTGATGTTCGCTCAGCAGAAGAGGATCTGTGGGAGACTGTGGTAGAAAAAACTGTAGCTACATCCGAAACGGCTTTTCCCTTTATCGGAAATGTTGACTATTTCGATAAAGAAGCACGATACGTACGCTTAACGGTGACTGATGTAAACAGAGGTAATGATGACTGGTTTAAATTCCCCGCTTCCGTTTCCGAATTTAGAGTATTCGGTCCGGAACCAGTTAATGTTTCCAGAAGAATTAAAGCAGGAGCGAATGAGAACTTCATAATCAAAGTTCCC
>JADFYW010000305.1 GCA_015232855.1 Fibrobacteria bacterium | reverse complement strand
TAACTAATATATTTAATATTAATTATTTTTATGTCAAACTACCCTTAAACATATGTGCAGACTCCTATGAAAATACGACAAACACTCTGTTTTTAACTTCGCCTGGAGTAATTGTGTCCGTCAAGACCCATGTGTGTCAACTTAAGAGAATCTGCTCCCTTAAGTTGATGCGTATGAGAGCGCGAAGCCTGTCCGCTTTCCTTAGTACTGCTAAGTAAGGAGAGCAGGCCGAAACGACTGGAATGTTTTAGAAATAGATTGCTATTCCCCTCTAATCACCTGATAAGTAAACCTTTTATCAGGGCAAATTTCAATTTCTTTATTCACTACCAGAAACAATTGTGCATCATTATTATCAGACCCCCCGGTTCCCGGACCTAAATATCCATGATAGAAATACACAATTTCATATAACTTTCCATCTTTCGTATACAAGACACTATTCCAACCCCAACCGGTTCCACACTTATAAAAAATCCCTTGACCCGTATACCAGGCACTTCCACCTCCGCACTGACTTCCCGAATGAATGACCTGTGTGACAGGCGGAAGAGATGGTTTTACCGTAGCACCGCCTGGTACCATTTTCCTGGCTATTTGAAGAGAACCATCCAGGCCTGCTTTAATATTATCTTCTGTAACACCACCTTTATGCGGATCAATGTATTCACCTGATTCCACAAACTTCACTTGCAGTTTAACCCCATTTACACCGGGAGTCTTTTTTAAACCGTTCTTAACCTTATTATAGTTGAAAAAATTCCAGTTTTTTAAAACATCATCTGTATATATTTCCCTGAACTTGTTTAGCAATACCCTGTTATCAGAAAGCGAATCCGGCTGCTCAATACATCCCGCTTTTTTTGTCTGAGCATTAACCCAGACAAACAGGAGAAAGCAAATTATGGTTGTGGTTTTTATCATCGTCATAGAACCTTATAAAACTTATTTCACAAAAAACCTTTGTACTATCACTTTTTGGTCACTCTGTATTCTGGCAAGATATACCCCGGATTTCAGTCCGCGAATACCCACCATTGTTCCACCGGATACCAGTTGCCTGTAGACATCTCCCCTGCCCTGGGTAAGCGTGCGAACAATTTGCCCCTGTACATTCACAATATCAATTTTATTTACCAAAACCTGATCACTCGGTATATGAAAAGACATCTGACCTATACCGCTTACTTCCGCTTCCCATACACGGAACTCAACCAGAGATAAGAAGTCTTTAACACTATCTTTCCGTTGTACCCGGATATAACGATACGCAGAGTCATTATCCACATCCGCAGCCCACACGTCCCCAAAAGGAAGCAGTGAGTCCCCCGTATCAAACAACAGCTCATAATCACTAAAGTCATCGGTATTGGAGGCCCATACCTGGAAATTACCCCGTTGTTTAGGCAAATCCTGGGTAATCATAGGAACAACTTCAAATTTCCCGATAACATAGGGCGCCTCCAGGTCCACCTGAAAATAAGGTTCTTCTTCTTTTGCAGAAGCCCAATAGGTGCTTAAACTCCCATCGGCACCATTCTCTTTGGCATGACTGGGTGTTTTATATTCCGAAGATGCGGTAACCGGTTTACCCAGAACAAGGTTAGTAGAATCAACTACAGGAGCAATTTTTACCAGAAATTCTTTTTGAGACCAGCGGGCATTACGGTAATAAGTACCGGTATAAGTATCCTGTATTTTAAACCGTACCGCATTCGATACACTGTTTTCACTAAAAGGCACATTCTTTGCAGTTATTTTTAACCACTCCTTTGAGCCTTTCGTTCCGGTACAGCTAACATCTTTCCATTCTTTCCATAGCACATCAAACCTGTTGCCCTCATCGGTATCTCCGTGTCCAAACCCTCTGTGTTGGGTAGTGTAGAAACATTTTACGGTTGAGGGGTCAAGGCCGGCTTCCCGGCTTCTTACCGAAATCTGACAGTCAGTAGTCGCAGAATTAATTTCAGAAGAAGGACTATAGTCACCCCATTCGTGGTAGGCAACCCGTTCATTTACTGTAGCATTTGCTGTTACCTGAGCCCGATGGTCCCAGTTATTGCCATAATCCTGACAATCACCGCTTATGCAGTTGTCGCAACGAGCAGCCATTTGAAAGAGAATAATTTTCCCCAGTCTGTTATATGCGTCATTAAACCAGGTTGCATAGGTCGCATCAGGCAGAGGTACACAGGAGGAGGGTTGTTTGGTAAACGTATAAAGCCAGACATATCCTTCTTTGCCGGGATGTGTCTCTTTATAATTAATAACGGAATTCAACATGTCCGGATACCAGGCATCTACATAAACCTCCTGTACCAGGCCATCCAGGTTTTCCCAGTTCCATAGACTCGTGTTACATACAACATCAGTAACAAGTACAGGAATATTTGGGTCTATAACATGAACCGCATCCCGGATTTTATTATAAAAAGCTTCACCCCAGAACGCATCCCAGCCTTCGCAGTTAGCAAAGTCATATGGTTCATCAAACTGCAGAAAGTCAACACCCCACCGGGCTTCTATTTCTGCACTGTTTTGAATATCACCTTCCGAATGTCCTACCGGAGAAGAAGCTACCCATAACCCGGCTTCCTGTGCTTCTTTAACAAATTTCGACTTACGATTTTCATAATCATCATCTCCACCGGTCCATAACCGGATATGCACCCCGTTAAAACCGGCATTAATTAATTCATCATAATTCCAGTGAAAACCATCTTTTGCATAGGTGTAACTCAGATTGTACATCCTTGCAGCATCTACCATAACCAGTTTACCTGTGGGATGACCAGCATTAACCATACACAAGGCCATAAAAACCAGTGCGGCTACAGCAGCAATTCTTTTTTTCCACATAATACTCTCCTTTATCAACACAAGACCTTCGCACTTTACCTTGAACACCAATCGAATGAGCAGTGTTCCTTACAATTAATCAGACTCTCCTAGTATACCGCGAAAGTCAAAAACACACAAGCCAAATTAAGTAT
>JADFYW010000304.1 GCA_015232855.1 Fibrobacteria bacterium | reverse complement strand
ACTTAAAATCAAAAAACAAATTACGATGAAATACAAATATTTAATCATATGTCCTCTCTTGTAAGATCGTAAATTTTCACAATATTTTATTTAGATACAGGGCTTCTCTATATAAATTTGTTTAATATATACTATTAACCAGATCCTGATAATAATTCTTTTTTACTATTATTTAAACGTTTTTTGTATTATTAAGGATGAAATAAGCTTATTAGCGTGTAAAAAATAGAAATTATCAGGTTATGTGGTTTTCCATAATGCATGACCCAACTTAATTATTATCCTTGGCCATACTGATTATCCTGGTAATAAAAAGCCAACTGATACTGTGGTGGTATTTGATAATGATGCCCTGGAAACAACACCTGTCTCTCTGCCATCACTCACTTAATATTCCGGTAAAGAAGTGTCCCTGAAATAAAGGCTCCAATAAGAAGAACGATACCAACGAGAGGCGAGCCAAGTATCATTTTACCGGTGCCTATTAAAAAGCAGTTGGAAACCGTCACTCCCAGTGCGATGTTTACGAAGGTTCTGGCATTGAGGCCTTCGCTTTCTTTCCCGGGGGCTTCTTTTTTAAAGTCTGCCCAGCCGGGGCCGCCTGGATACACCTTCTTATAAAATTTTACCAGGTGCTCTCTGCTCACGGGTCGGGTGAGCATGGTTATGGTTATCCATATCGGGATTACAAAAAACATGCTGAATAATATTGAATAGGGAAAGGTGAACCATAATTGTTCCGGGTAGAGGCCGGCAAGGCCTTTTGCCAGGCCGGAATCTTTTAGGCTATCCATTGTTTTTATAAAGGGTACTCCCCGTAATACAAAGGTCATAATAAGTGCGCTGGCAAAAGCAGATATTTCGGACCAGGCGTTTATCCGCCACCAGTACCATCGGAAGATATAAACTGAGCCAATACCGGCAGTGACCGAGAAAATGAGGAACCAGGCCTGAGAGATATCCTTGATATAAAAAGAAACCATGGCGCCTAAGGCTGCAAGTATCATGATAAAAATTCTTGCTGCCAGCACATATTCTTTTTGGGGGGCGTCTTTCCGGAAGAAGCGCTTGTAACAGTCGTTTACCAGAATGGAGGCACCCCAGTTTAGTTGGGTATCGATTGTGGACATAAAAGCGGCTAGAAAGGAGGCTATCATAATCCCGAATAACCCTACCGGTAACATCTCTTTCATCATAAGGGGGTAATAGGTTTCTGCGTCACTCACCTTTCCAAAAAACGCCATGCCGCAGAGGCCCACTACAATCCAGGGCCAGGGTCGTAAACATACCATCGCAATGTTATACCAGAGATAGGCAAACATAGAGTGTCGTTCATTTTTAGCAGCAAAAAGACGCTGGGCCAGATAGCCCCCGCCATCCACATTATACATCACAATCCACACAACTAATACTAAGGTGAGGAATTTCGTGAATGGCGAGAACTCTGTAACCGGCGTCATACTTGGAATAATCTGGAGTATCGTATCTACATCGAACTCATGACTAATAAGCTTTTCTTTAATACTGTCAATACCGCCCAGGCGTGTATAGGCGGTCACGGCCAGATAAATAGATCCACCCATTGCGATAACAAACTGAACGACATCCGTGGTAACAACACCCCAAAGGCCAGACATAACGGTGTAGAATACCGTTAGCATAAAAAGTACAATCACTACAAAATTTTCTGCGGGCATGCCCATTATCTCGGTATCCACGTCCCAACCCATAATAGTGAGCGTTACCTTGGCCATGGCCTTCATTACCCAGGCGATAATCAGGAGGTTCTGGAAAAGGCCGAACCAGAGAGCACGATATAATCTGAGACCTGCTGCGGGCCGTCCGTCGTAGCGAAGTTCAATGAGTTCGGCGTCGGTGGTGATGCCTGAGCGATGCCAGAGCTTAGCGAAAAGAAAGACCGTGAAGATTCCCCCGATGCCCCAGTTCCACCAGGTCCAGTTCCACCAGATACCTTGTTTAGCTACTAACCCGGATACCGCAAGTGGCGTATCTGCCGCAAAAGTGGTCGCAACCATTGAGGTTCCCACTATCCACCAGGGAAGACTCCGGCCAGCCACAAAAAATTCATCCATATTTTGTGAGGCACGGCGAGAAAAGTAGATGCCAATAAGGAACGTGAAAACAAGATAGGCAACTATGATTATTATATCGATATTATGCAGAGCGTCAAACATGGGTATTATCCTTTCTTCTGTTGCATACGGAAAGTCTCAATTGCTTGTACAATGGAGAGTACCAGCATGCGTTGATATACCGGGTTCGTTAATAACAGCTCTTCATCTCTGTTTATCAGCACCCCACATTCAATAAGGACTGCGGGAATGGTACTGGTTTTAAGTACCACCAGGTCATCAAAACGGTACACGCCTTTTTCTTTATCTATTAAGGGCCGATTTTCTCCATCAATGGCCTCTGCGTGATGCAGTGTTGGCCGGAAATGATTTTGTCTGAAGGATTGTCCCAAAAGAGTTGCCAACCGGAAGCTCTCTTTTGGTAACGTTGATTTTTCAGAATAGAAAAGGGAATAGCCCTGGAACTCATCGGAATAGAAAAGGGTATCTCCTTCTACGACCCACTTTGATAAGTATTTTGGCTGGGCCGAATCATGATGCAGACTTATTAAAATATCAGCCTTCTTCTCTTTGGCAATTCGGGTCCGGTCCTGCAGGCTTATATCTTCCCCTTTAGGATTGATAATAAAGGATGTTGCATATCCTTTTTTACTCAGTTCTGTTTGAAGCATCACAGATAGATTTTGGTTAAAGAAAAATTCGCCAATACCTCTTGCACCCATTACTCCAGGGTGCTTGACCGTATGGCCTATATCGATAGCGACAGAAAAATCTTTTGATTCAGGGTTTTGTAAACCGGTATGCTGGATATTTTCGTCCAAGGCAGAACGGGTACAACATGATGACAAGAGAAGAATAAAAGACAAAAACAGTACAAACATAATATTTACAATTATCAGTGATTCTATTGAAATA
>JADFYW010000303.1 GCA_015232855.1 Fibrobacteria bacterium | reverse complement strand
TGCTTGCAACAGAGAAGTAGCCAAAATTGTGAATATAAGGAGTAATTTTTTCATTTTCATTTGCCCTTTTTGTGAAGAATCAAAGGTTCTAGATGAGCCATCCGATTATGATTCATAATATTATGCTTAAAACCACAAAAGCCACCTAATTTTGTTTCCATTCTATAATTAGAATAGCCTCAAAGGCTAAAATGTGCAAGTGATATTTTATTATCCATATAATTAAATTATTTATAATTAATTTAAATTTTCTTAACTCATTTTATTCAATTATGTTAAAGACATTCATACTTTTATTTATTATTCCCTTATATTCAGATAAGCTGCTTTTTTTTACCGGATATTTTAATGAAAAAAGCTGGGCGCAGAAGAGACGTGAATAAAACCTGCTTATCTCCTTATAAATAAGCTTATTGGTCCAAAAACCCATAGTAAAACAAAGCAGCTTGTTGACAAATCCATTTTTCGGGATATTATAATAGTTATAGGTTACTGGATTAATTTCTGGAAACCCGGGTGGGGAGATATTTTTTTTGGTTTCAATACAAAATCATTACTTTTTGTTGCTTTTCGGAAGCACGGCTTCCACCTTATTCACACATTCTTCTTTACGGAGTCAGCATGAATAGAATATCTGGATGGATATCCTGTAAACTATACCTTTCTTTCTTTTTCACCCTCATTACTGCCGTATCAGCACAAATCCTGATAAACGAAGTTCGGCCTGCGGACGAAACCAGCGATTACTGCTCCTATGTGGAGCTCAAAAACACTGGTTCCGGCGCTCAGAGCCTGGATGGTTGGATCATTAAATACACACCTTCAGATGCTATTCAGGGGAACCCTGGAGACGGTAATAATCTGGGAGCCACCGGTTTTATCAGAATTCCCGGTGGAATCACCATGCAACCAGATGGTTATGTTGTTTTTTATGTGGGCTGCTCCGGGAATAATTCTGCGAACGTCCAATATGTTCCCAACAAAAACCCTATCCCCCGTTTCTGTAATATTTCTCTTTACGATATGCCACCTACAGTAAACGGTGCCCTTTGGTACAGCTCCAAATTCAAAGATTTTGTACGCTTTGGCCCCGGTAATAATCCCCCCAGAGAGGTTGTCTGGGATTGGGAATCCCGTTCATCCGATGTATGGGCCGCAAAACATGCCTCAGGCATTCTTGTTGATATTCATGTTAAAAATAACCAATGGCCAGACACCAACGATTACGTAAATACTACGGGGTTAGCACCGGACGCTTCCATTTCTCATGACGGTACAGACAGTAACAGCCCGGAAGACTGGATATTCACCATGCCCACCCCCGGAACACCAAACGAAACAACCCGGCGACCAGCACTTCCGCCACTCCCACCCAGCCCCATAGAAGATAACAGTCAATCGGCAAAACCTCTCACAGACACCCGGCCCATTCTCTATGCCTTATCCTTTGATCATTTTATCCAGGGCGATTATCCCCGAGACTGGTTTTACCACCTGATGACCAGCAATGTGTTAGAAGAACAATACCAGTCTGCCGCAAAAATAACCGGAGTGTTCGCCGTAAATAAAGAAAATGGGGAACGTGGTTTATGGGTATCACCTTCCTCCTACACAGTGGTTAATCATAACATGGCGGTAGCGGTATTCGGGGACGGTAGCTGGACAGACTACCGTATGACTTTCACCGTAAAAGAATCATCCGGCGATATTGACCAGCACCAGTTATGTGAATTTTATGTACGGTTAGTAGATGACACTAATCGGGTCGAGGGGTACCAATTTAATCTGTTTGGCGGCACCAGTGTTTCGGTGCGCAACAAGTATCGGCACGGAGCCGATTTTGGCAAAGTAACCATCCACCGGGATGTTGATTTCTGGGGCGGCGGGCAGGAGTCATACCAAATGCTCGCCGAAAATCACAACCAGATTGTCAACCCCGGATATAACAAGTTGTATGTAACTCTGGAAGTAAAAGGAAATAAAATATCCAGTAAATACGATAATAAACTGGGGGGTTCCTTCGAAATTTCCGCTAATGACGACACCTACAAATCAGGTAATGTCGGTTTAGGATTGGTTTATGGTAATTACATCTACAATGATATACTTGTAGAAGATCTCAAAGATAATCCAACGGGCAGCGTCCCCGTCGCAGTCGTATCCCCTATAGAGGGCACCAAAGCAATCAATACTGATATAAATTTCAGTGCAGAAAGCAGTATTTATAGTGGCGACCAGACCAAACTTAAATACCTGTGGGACTTCGGTGACGGATACCGTGGCCAGGGTCAACGTCCTATCCATAAATTTGCCGCAATGGGTACATACCGGGTAACTTGTACTCTTTCTGATGGAGAAAACCAGACAACTGATGGCTTCTTTATAACTATTACGGCTTCAAACGACAGAACCGCCCCATCAAACGTTTCTAACTTACAGGCAGACACAAAAAATGGAGCTATAATCCTGACCTGGGATGGGGCCTCTGACGACCAGAGCGGCATATCCGGTTATGTTATATATAGAGGGACCGGCTCAAACCCCACTGTTCCCCTTGTGACCATCAGAAACATCACAGAGTTCACCGACAACAGCGGTAAAGTTGGCCTTAATTATTATTACCGGGTTAAAGCAATCAATGGTGTAAAATCACAAAGCTCATCCTACAGCAACGAAGTCCACGCACTAAAACCTGTGGATTTAAAGCGTAAATTCAACAATATGAAAACTTGGCTAATGGTCAAAGGAAACCCTACAGGAAAAACAAAACACATTACTGTTTACTCACCTATTAAACAAGCGGTTACCATTCAGATACTATCCCCAGATGGCAAACACATCTCAACCATTTTTAGGGGAACGATATCAGGAACTAAAAACTGGATATGGAATACAAAAGATTATAACACAGGTCTATACCTGATACGATTAAAAATGTCTGACAGGATATTAATAAACAAAGTATTCATCCTTTAATAGTAATTACTGACCATATCTTCTTATACCACACAGATTAATTTGA
>JADFYW010000302.1 GCA_015232855.1 Fibrobacteria bacterium | reverse complement strand
ACACCGAGTAACTGCCCAATCTCAACCAGGCATTCGCTTGAGATGCATCCTGAGACCTGGAATTTCTGCTCTTCCAAAATTTCCTTCATCTTGTCTCGCTCAAGGACCGTGAAGGAGCCGGTTTTGAATAGTTCAGTTCTGAGCCTGTCTGTAATTACATTAGAGGTACCCTCATCAATATTCTGTCGTTCGAGGTTATTTATCGCGATAAAGACCTTTTGGGAACTCGCAGCCTGTAGGGAAACACTCAGGCTAAATATTGCAATTATCAGGGTGACGAGACTTAATATTTTAATCATTATCTTAGTGTTTTATGTAAAATGGGTTGATTCAATATCTGGTATATTATTCCTCAAAATAGTAAAATCAATAGGAACTGAAGTAACAAAATTATTGAGCAGGAAGTACAACACGAAACCCATTGAATTTGAGCGTGTGGTAAGCAGGAACTACATCTCTCCATGCAGAATATAATTTCTGTTTATAAGTTATACAGGAACCGCCCCTTATAACACGGTTATCTTGAGAAGTAAGAGTACCTGTTGGGTTTACTTCCGGAGGACTTGTAGAGTCGCTTGTATATATGTGATAATTATCATTCACTAACTCATGAAGATTGCCAATCATATCATATAATCCATAATTATTTGGTTTTTTTGTAGCTACAAGCTGGTGTTCCCCACAAGAAAACCATGCATATTTCTCCATAGGCATATCACTAAAATAATTTAGTGTTGTCGTTCCTCCTCTACAAGCAAATTCCCATTCCGCTTCTGTAGGCAGTCTATAACCTTTCTTATTTATGTCTATACTCAAGTCATTAAGCACAGAACGGTAAGAGCTACTAAGTTGACTTCTATCCGGTTCTTTCCATGTAATACTTGAATATGCATAAACCGTATCTAAAAAGTGTTTCTTAGAACGTGCATTGCAATATAAAACAGCATCATACCAATTTAAATCATTAATAGCAAATCCGTCTCTTATCTGTCCGTCATAAGTGGTTGGCTCTCTAAATGAACTATATGTCTCACTCATTAATGTACAATAATCTTTCGCAGTTACTTCAGTACTATCCATATAGAAATTATTGGTGAGATGTACGGTATGCACAGGTTCAATAATGCCTTTTTGACCCATTTGAAAATATGAATTTTTTGATGGAATCAATTTCATGCCACTAGGCGAAATGGGTCCAACAAAAACTTCTCTTTTTAAATATGCTATCTCACCATCATCATCAGTTAGTTTTAAACTACAAATCATAGTTTGAGGGATCTTTGGCGTAATAAAGGACGTATCACCTTTTGTTACTATTTTCCAAGGACTATCGCCAAATTTCCACTCATATTTACTGATGTAGCCACTGTCCTTACTATTGCTTGCTTGAACATTAAATATTTCATTTGTATCAGCAAACCACGGCATATTGATTATGGCAGTGGGTTTCGAAGATTGTATTAGAATCTCCAGCGACTGAAAACTTTCATTACTATCATCATCGATGACACGAAGGCTACAAATCCATGTTCCTAAAAAATCCGGGGCTGGAATTACAGTATCACCTGGAGAGACTTTTTCCCAGTTCCTGTTGCCCAGTTTTAAAGCATACTCATCCACCATTCCATATTTATCAAAACCATCAATTTTAAAAATAACGTCATCATTCATGGTGAGCGTAAGAGGTGTTGCATCTATTATTGCTGTAGGTAAATCAGGGATTATACGGGTTGATATAGTATCTTTCCATTGTGTATTGGCATCATCAATTAGAATTAATTCGAAATTTTTATTACCTGTCGTTTTCCATGAATAAAAAACTGTAGAGTATGCTGGGGCAATGGGCGTTGTGAATGCTGTTGTATCGATTTCAGATAAATTATCTAAATCACGCCAAACAATTTTTGATATTTTTCTATATATCATATTAGCCTTTAAAATGAAACGAAGCGTATCATTAATAGTTGCATCGAAAACTTCCTGATTCTTCACCGCATGTTTAATAGTAAAATCAAAAGTGGGCTGCATTTTAATGGGTGAAACTGCGATAATACCAGCAGATTTATGAGTAGCCCCTAATTCTTCGGAGTTACTTCTTACTGCTACACGGTATTTATAATGATAATCGATAGAATCTAAAAAAGAAAATTCTTGGGTGGGAGAGTTTTTATGAAAAATAGTATCGTTAAAGTCAGTATCTGTTGCTTTTCCAAAAGGAATAAGAGTCTTATTGATTACATCAAAATCATCCTTAAATATTGCATACTCTTGAAAATTGCTATAAGAGGATTTATTCCAACTGAGTTTAACTATGCCCATTAAAGTATCGTAAACCGCTGTCAGTCCTGTAACAATAGGGATTCCGACTTCATTCAAGATCATTGTATGGGTAAGTTCTACCTTGTTATCTTTTTTGGCGATAAAGATCACACTGAAATCCCCAGTTAATTTATCGGGGACAAACAACTTGGTTTCTAACTTCTCACCTGATTTCCAGGTATATATTGTTACCGTGTCCGTGCTTTTTTCATTTACACCAGAGACAATAATATCATCAATGCCGGTGGTATCTATTTGTGATACATCGAGTCTGAGATAGCGATTTTCCTCAATTTCCTCTTCCTTTAAAAGATTACAATTTGAAAAAAGGAAAATACTGACAACAGCCGTTAATACCAGAATATTTAATTTCATTGTGTCCCCTGTATGATTGTGCCTATTAATTTATCTTCCTGTTTTTTATCCGGCTCACTTACCAAGAAATAAGTTACAGCCGCTCCCCCGGCAAGAATTACCCCGGCACTGATATATGTCCAGGGACGGTTTATGAAAGATTTCTCCTTATCTTTGGCAGAAGTGTTATTGGGATTTATAAAGACAGAAGCTTTATGTGCAACATCTACTGTGGATTTTGAAAGTACCTGGTCTATAGTGCATTTACAATCGGTGTTATCGGTATGGACGATCTGGCCTGTACTGATATCCACTATACGTATATTAATAGTGAAGGTCTCTCCGACTTTTCCGATTGTTCC
>JADFYW010000301.1 GCA_015232855.1 Fibrobacteria bacterium | reverse complement strand
AGTTATATCTATTCAAAAACATTTTGGATGAAACAGACAGTAATTTATAGCTGCGAAGCATTAATTTCCTTGTTTAACTTGCGGACCAATTTCCTGGCTTTAAAGATTCGCAATCGGACAGGCAGATTGTAAGGACCGTTTTTTGTTTGCAGTTGAATTTTGCATATGGTTCCTCTGATAAAAATACTAAATGCCACTACAGCCAACAGGCCAAATACGATCCCTATGGTCACTCTCCCATTAAAAGTGGCATAAAGTTTATTCATGAGAAATATCATACCAATGATAAATGAAAGAATTGCTAAAACGCCCAGGTAATGATACCGGTAAGAAGTATGATATAACACAAGAGACTCTATATCCTTAAAAAAAAGTCTACGGTATGTTTGTCCTACCAGTGTCTCTTCAATGCTTAACAAATGGTCATCCTGTTGCCAGATCTGTCCCGTAGACATAAAGTTTCTGGTTTTACCGGTTACTTTTTGGTAGTTCTTTTTGTTCATTGGGTATTCACCTTTTCAAGCCACCCCGGTAAGCGGGTACTTATATAATATATGCCTGCAACCCACCCTACTATTTGAAGCAGGCTTAGAATACCCGCCACTACAAAACGGATTTTTGACCGAGTCAAAATTGATTCCTGTTTATTCCAGTACCGAACAGTAAAAAAAAGGGACATCGGTGCTGTAATGATGGTTAAATAAATCCCAAACAATGTTATTACAGGATACACCGCCAGAGCCAGTGCAATTTTATCGTACAGTACCGCTCCACGTTTGAGTGTTGAAAGTTTGCCTTTTTTTTTGCCTGAAGAGGCACATTGGGGACAAAGATGCATATCGCCTATCTTCAAATCACAAAGGCTGCACAAAAACCTGCCACACTGATCACAATGACAAACAGCTCGTTTGTGGGCATGATGAAAACAACCGGCTTCTGTGGCGCCAGTAGATACCACATCCTGTTGCACCCTTTCCATTCGCTTGTGAAATTCCGGATATAAAATAATTTCCTGCATATTATCACAGTATGAACATTTAACCGGAGTATTGTCCGTAATTTGTTCCACATTAATCGGACTACGACACCCCGGGCATCGCAGGAATTTCTTAGGCTTGGAGACGGGTTCCATTACTTACTTAACACCACCAGGGTATTACACATTTTATCGTGAAGGGCCTGTTTTTTCTTGTCGCTAAATGCCATAATATAACCAATCATGAGGATCAGCCCCGATATCATTTTAGCAAAATACCGGCCCAGTGATTTTAACATGGAAACGGGTTCACCATCGGTACTAATAACTTTTACTCCCATTGCCATTTTACCCGGTGTCGCACCCTTTAATCCGATAAATACAACCTCATAGATCAAGGGTAACACAAAAGAACCCAGCATATTTACAACCTGGGCAACAATAATACCCTTACCCGTAGAACTAGCCAGAGCCACAGTAATGGCTGATGTTATAAGATTTAAAACTAAAAAAACAAGCCCATCTATAACTATCGCCCCGAATCTTTTCCCTATAGAAGCGATGGTATAATCATCAATTTCCAGATTGTCCCCCTCCTTCAGCCGGATTTCAAATTGTGGTTTACAATCCGCGCAAATCCATTTGCCTTCATATTGCATCATCTCAGAACTGGGTAAATGCTTGTTACAAAGCGCACAATCTTCATCTCCACCCGCTTTTGCCGACAATGTTTGTGGTGCCGGTAAATCAAGAGAGGATATGAGTGTATCCCAGTTATCGCCATTTTCCTGACGTACCTGTGTATTCTCATTAATTATTCCTCCCTGTTTTAACTGTAACAGTTCAGATTCCGATACCGGACCATTCTCTTCATCATTAACCATATAATGCCAGTTCGCCATATGGTGCTCCTTTTTTAGTTGTGATTAAACAGGACTATAATTATCAAAACCGATTCGCATGGTAGCATATTTAAAATATTATGTAAAAATAACTTTTTTTAAGAAAAGTGTTGTGCATATTTGATAGAACATTTCAGGAAGATAAATCAGCCTTGATACTCAACTAAAAAACGCTCTGAAAAAAGGGACAAAAATCACATACCCGCTATTTGCCTGGCAGCATTTCTAATGCCTTCTTTCAAGACCTCTTTTATGGTTCCATCTATTTCGGTATTAATTAAGGAGAGAATTGTCCCTGATTCTACGTCTATAAGCCGTAAAGAGACCAGGTACACAGAACCGACTTTCCCAATATCGCCAGCTATAAGTTTATTTACTCCAATAAGCTGACCTATTTCAATCACACATTCTGTAGAGGTACAGCCGGTAAGTTGGATCCCCTGTTCCTTCATAATTTCATCCATCTGGTTTCGTTCCATAACCTGGAACCGCCCTGTCATAATAAGTTCACCGCGTAGTTTATTAGTGAGTGCCCTTGCCTCCGGCGGACTAATAATTTCACTCTCAAAATCAATAACAGCTATATTAACCAAGCCGGTGTCTGCAATCCTGGTATACACCGGCATCATACCCGTGTTCCCAAAATCTGCATCCCGGAGTTTATCCGTTAATTCGTCTAATGCTTTATCATAGCTTTGTTGTAAAGCGGTTTCATCAGGTGCCGTTCTAAAAAATCCATAAAACATAAAATTAAAAGGTGTACTTTTTTTTATTTGAAGATCCAAAACACTCGTATTTCCTTTGGTTAATCCGGCATTTATAGTGACAGTCGCCTCTCCGCTTTTAGGCTGAAGTGGCCAGTAAAATACACAAGGATAAACAGCTGGCCAGGAAAGGAACCAATTAATACGACTGGTAATACTGGGTATAATCGTAATATCCAGGTAAGTGGCATTAGCCACATCACTTTCTTCAAAATTATCACCATACTTGACATCTTTAAACTTACCTGAATTATATACCGCATTATTAACAGAAAGTTTCAGTTCTTTTTTATAACCGGGATATATCCAAACATGGTTTGTCGGCCTCAATGAAAAAGACGATATAACAGCAACTTCCGTATTGCGATTAGCTTTTGAAGAGCGTTCAATTTCAATATTCCGGCT
>JADFYW010000300.1 GCA_015232855.1 Fibrobacteria bacterium | reverse complement strand
TGGCCAGGATGTTGGTTATGCGATAGCTAAAGAAGACTTCTATTTTACCTATCCAAACAAGTATCAATATTTTGGTACCCGTTTTAAAGGGCAAATGGTAAACGGTGGGCTATCAATGGAAGAATTACTCGTTCCGCTTATTAGTATGACGCCAAAGAGAAATGGCTGAAGAAACTTTTTTTACCCAATCAGAAGAGGCTACCCAGAAATGGGCAGAACAGTTTGCCCGGAATCTTAAGGTGGGTGATGCAGTTGCTTTAATTGGTGATTTGGGGGCAGGTAAAACAGTATTTGCCCGAGGAATTGCCCGGGGTTTTAATTTTAAAGGGTATGTCACGTCACCCTCTTTTGCCCTGGTAAACGAATACGACGCAGATGTGTTTATATATCATATTGATCTTTATCGTCTTGAACCTGATGCGGACTGGGATGAAATCGGTATAGACCATTATTTGACCCATGAAGGAATAACTCTTATTGAATGGCCTGAACGTGTGAATCATCTGGATATCGAGTTTGATTACCAGATAGCTATCAGTTATAAGAGTGAAGGTGAGCGGGAAATCCGGGTAATCAAACGTGAGTAATAAAGAACCAGATACTTCAAAATTAAGAAAAGGCCCGTTTATCATAACAGCTGTTATTTTGATAGCTGTTATTTTTTCATTAGAAGGAATTAAACGAAAATTTATAATCCGGGATGAAGGAAAAAATGTTGTATAGAAAAAGTCTTATTCTTTGAAGAATGGAAATGTATTTTTTAATAATTCCCGTTTTAGGGTTTCAGAACAAAAAATTAGTAAGGCACTTATAGCTTCGTCCAACAGGCCGGGACCGGTTCCACTGATTATAAATTACCCATTTGATAAATCTCTTTTTCCACCTGATTTCACCATGCCTCTGTTTGTGTGGCATGATATGGTAAAGACCGTAGATAGCTGGCTTGTAGATGTTTCTTTTGAGGGCTTGACTGGCCACTTTTTAATATTGACTGAGGCACTGCGAGTTAAACAAAATCTGGACTCTGCCTGTATCCGGGAAAATAATAATATACCCGAAGCCGCGTATGATCTCGCTGCGAGAAACTGGGCGCCAGAACCAGCCTTATGGGATGCAATAAAAAGCTATTCCACTGGGAAAAATGCTGTGATAACGATAAGAGGACTTACGGGGCTGAAAAGTGATCTGTACATTGCGTCACAAGGGATTGTTACTATACAGACATCGGAGGACTCCGTAGCAGCTCCAATTTTTTACCGGGATGTACCGCTGATGCCAACAACAACAGAGACTGGTGTTGTTAAGCCTTTAGCTGATGATGCTCTTCATTTGATAAGTTGGCGCCTCCGTGATGTGAGTCAGGTTTCTGCTCCAGTGTTGCTCACTGATATGCCAACCTGTGCAAATTGTCACAGTTTTTCCCGTGATGGCAAAACGCTGGGAATGGACATGGATGGGCCCCAAGGGGATAAAGGAGCCTATGCATTAAAGGATATAGCTGAGCATATGAACATAACCCAGGATGACGTATTTTCCTGGAATGATTTTAACAAAAAACAAACCGCATTCGGCCTGTTTTCACGAGTATCACCTGATGGACGTTATGTTATTTCTGCTGTTGATGAAAAAGTATTTGTGGCTAATTACATGGACTTCCGGTTTTTACAAACTTTTTATCCTACCCGGGCAAAACTGGCTTATTACGATAGAGAATCAGGGAATGTTAAATTGCTGCCGGGCGCATCTAATCCAGATTATGTCCAATGTAATCCGGTGTGGAGTCCAGACGGCAAAGAAATTGTATTTTTACGGGCAAAAGCAAAACCCTCCTATGAAGGCCTCATGCCCCAAAAAGCACTGGACCCTGACGAAACGCAAATAAAATATGATGTGTACCGTATGCCATTTAATAACGGAAAAGGTGGGAACCCAGAAGCTGTTTTCGGAGCATCTGGGAATGGAATGAGTAATTCTTTTCCAAAATTTTCTCCGGATGGGAAATGGATTGTATATGTTCAATCCAAAAACGGACTCCTTATGAGGCCTGATAGCAAGTTATATATTATTCCTGCTGGCGGCGGTGTTGCCCGGGAGCTTGCCTGTAATTTTCCTATTATGAATTCATGGCACAGTTGGTCACCGAACAGCCGTTGGTTGGTATTCTCATCAAAAGGAATGAGGCCCTTTACCCAAATGTTTCTTACGCATATAGACGAATTTGGAAAGGCCTCTCCCGCCATCCTGATTCCTCATTCAACAGCAGATAACCGGGCCGTAAATCTTCCGGAGTTTGTGAATATTGAGGCCGATGGGATTAAAAAAATAATTGCTCCGGCCGCTGATTATCAACGATATTTGGACAGGGCCAAAGACCTTATTTTAGAAGGGAAGGTTGCTGAAGCCCTGGAATTGGCGCAACGGGCCGTTAAGAGTAATAAAGATTATGCAGACGCCCAATCAACCCTGGCCTATGTGCTTCAACAACAGGGGAAGCTCGATGAAGCAGAACAATTTTATAAGGCTGCAATAGAAAATAATAGTGCGGATCATGCATTTAATAATAATGATTTTAATTATGTTAATCTGGGTGTTATTCTTAACCATAAACGTCAGTATAACCAGGCAATTTCTGTTTTTAACAAAGCAGTAAAAGAAAATCCCAAATCGGTTTCGGCGTATTATAATTGGGGTGTTGCTCTGGCTGGTTTAGAGAAGCCTGATAGTGCTATTTCCCTCTTTGTGAAAGCCTTAGAGCTAAGTCCTGAACTTAGTTATGCTCATATAGAAATTGGTCGTATATATACTGAAAAAGGTGAACATAAAAAAGCTGTTCAGGAATATTACAAAGCATTACGCAAAGGTTTAACTAATTATCGAACCTATCTTCTTTTGGGTTCTGCACTTGAGGCTGTCAACGATTTTGATGGCGCTCTTACACAGTATAACCAGGCAATTAAACAAAAATCAACCGATGGGTATCTATACAATAAACGGGCCCAACTTTATTACAAAAAAGGAGAACTGAAAAAAAGTATCGGTGAATATACAAAAGCCCTTAAGTATGATAAAAATAATCCGG
>JADFYW010000002.1 GCA_015232855.1 Fibrobacteria bacterium | reverse complement strand
CCTCAGATGATGATGAGCGTGAACAACAACAATCTGGCAATATAACGATTACCGTTGGTGACTCAAAAGGATGTGTGACTCGTCGCCCTGATTATTCCTGGGAAGGTGATGGGGTGAGTTCATTAATCGTAACTGATTCTACGGGGAGTGTCCTTCTCTGGAAATTATTAGACAAGGGTAATAACGATGGAATCAGTTCTCCGGTTACCCAGGGAACCGTACAAACGGGCATTGAATTGACGAATGAAACCGGTGATGTTGATGGTAAGTTGCCAAAAGAAAAATGGTCAAAAATAACCGTTGAACGTAAAAATGGTGATAAGGGTGAGGCCTGGTTTGTTGCGGTGGGAGGATGTAATTAGTTCTTGTTCAGGAATAACAATAATTCACCGCAAAGGCGCAGAGAACGCAAAGGATTCGCAAAGAAGAAGGAAAGGATAACATCTTAAGAAAAATATAATAGGATATCATTTGATTATTTTTCAATTACCTTTGTGGTGAAAATCGGTAATTTTTAATAGGAGCTTGCTGAATGTACAATGGGTTTTTACATTAATCCGGATTTGAAATAATGAGATTCTATTTGTTTACCCATTACTCCAATACTTCCACATTCCCAACCATTGAGGCTTAAAAGATGAATACCCAAACTGTCTATATTGGAATTGATGACACTGATGCCCCGGATTATCATATTGGTACGGGCCGGCTTACCCGGGACCTTGCTGCAGAATTTGCAGCTAAATACTCTTTTATAGAGCATTACTCTGTCCTTCGCCATCAGCTTTTTCTGGATGAGCGTATTCCCTATACCAGTCACAACAGCCCCGCTATTATAACAATGGATCTTCCGGCTGATAAAACGGTGAATCTCGAAAATCTGGCAGATTTTTTTGCCTCAGGTATTAAAAGAATCGCCTCTCCTGAAGCGAGTCCTGGCTTATGTATGATCAAAGCGGAGGATTGTGATGATAATATTCAAAATTTTGGTATCCGGGCGGCCCATAAAGTGTTAGAGAAGACAGAGGCGATTAATACTGCCCGGGGAAATTGTATTTTGCTGGAGCTTGGCGGAACAGGGCGGGGAATAATAGGTGCTTTAGCGGCAACCGGGCTTACCGCCCAGGGCTCTTGCGGCCGTTACCTGGAAGTAGATGGTAAGTTAAGGGGTTATGATTCGCCTATCTCGGTGACCGCCTTGCGACAATTAGGGCTTGATGTGGTGCTGGTTGATAAAAAAGCATCTCCCATTCATCCCGGCGCCATGGTGATGCTTGAAAACTGGCCCCGGCCCCGACGTATCGGAGGACGGCCTGTACTGTTTGTAGAAGAAGGAAGCATCGGCATGGTTCCCTTTGATAAAAAGGGAAAAAAAGAGAATGACGAACCAGGTCATGATTAAAAGGAAAAGATTAACATGTATTCTTTTCCTGGTATTGATGACTGGGCTTTTGATGCCTTTGTTAGCAGAAACTTATGTGCAGGATTCTGCGGCGACTTTTGAGTTGCGAACGTTATCGGTAAAATCAGAAAAACAATATACTTCCCGTCATACGGTATCTCATAATATCCTGACTTCGGAAGATTTTAAAATATTAGGGGTTTCAACCCTTGCCCAGGCTCTGCCCTGGTTGCCTGGGATACAGGTGAGACGCGGTAAACGGGGAGAGGCTTATGTGCGCTTCAGGGGCTTTCGCCAGCGGGAGGTGCTCATTCTCTTAGACAACATCCCTGTGAATTCTCCGTTTTCAAACCAATTTGATCTGGAAAAAATACCCCTTGAACATATTGCTCGTATTGAACTCTTAAAAGGAGTTTCATCGGTTTTGTTTGGCGCTGGTGGCCTGGGAGGGGTGATTAATATCACCACAAAAAAAGCACTGGAAAAACTTGAAGCCGGAGTAGGAGTGGATGTACGTTCCGGGCATGACCTTAAGGGAGTCCCTACAGGAAAAAGCGCGGAACTTTCGGGTAACTTTGGTACTAAAATAAATAATCATCGAATATTCACCGCCGGGCGTTATGTGAATTCAGAAGGTTTCAGTCTTCCCCTGGCTTTTAAGGAGACCCGCTATCAGGAGCCAGGAACCAGGCTTAATAGCGACCGGCATGAAGGTGGTGTATTTGCTTCTTATTATCATGAAAATACAAAGGGAACAGCTCTTGAAATAATGGGAGATGTAAACGGGGGCGCATTTGGAAGACCGCCCACTATCGGGCACCGTTATGATTATCCCCGTTATGAACGGGTGGATGGGTATGTAGACGCAATGCTAAACATGGCGGTACATAAAAGGATACAAGAGGGGTTGCCTGGATTTTTACGGGAGATAAATGTGAGCGGAGCGGTGTATGGTTCTAATAGCAGCTCAGAAGAAAATCGATATAGTGATGATAGTTTTACCGAAAAAAAACGACACTATGAAATACGTGATAACACAGCGGGATTACTTTTGTTGGGGCGTCTACAAAGTGGCATTGGTATCTTATCTGCTTCTCTTATTGGGGATTTTAACGTTCGTAGGATAGAAGGAAGGGATGATGAACTTGTTGATAATCGGTATGAAAGCCTGGCACTATCTGCGGGCCTGGAATATAGTAAGAACTTTTTCACACAATTTGATGTGACTGCCGGATTAGCCGCAAACCTGCTTTTCCCACTTTTGGGCAGAGAAAAATTTGGACGGGCAAATGACCCGGATAAACTCGTGATGGCAGAAATGTGTCCACAGGCAGGTATTGCCTGGCGGCCGTTCAACGGAGCCCGGGTATTTGCTAATCTGGGCAAAAAAACACGGAATCCATCTTTAAAAGAACTTTATATTTTGAAGGAAGAGGTTGACGGTATTCCGCCTTCTCTCGAGCCTGAGGTCTCCTGGAATTATGAAGCAGGTGTTGATGGCAGTCCCTGGGCATGGTTATTTCTCTCGGGTACCGGGTTTTATTATGATATAACAAACCTTATCGAAAATAATAATACCACCAACCTTACCGAAAATATACCTGCAGTTGCAACTTTTGGTACGGAACTGGAGGCGGCCCTGAGCAGCCGGGTAGGGTCATTTTCTTTGAATTACACCTTTCTTTCTATGGCAGAGAAAGGAAATGAAGAACGGCAGGAGATGCAATACCGGCCCCGCCATAGTTTTGCCGGGCGCCTTGAAATGCAACTTCCCGGCCAGGTTCGTATTAACGGTGGTGGGCGCTATACGGGAAAACAGTCTTTTTATAGTTATGATAACATAGCTTATGCGGACACAACAGTGGAAGTGGAGCCCTACTTTATTATTGATGCAGGGGTCCGGGTGCTCGTGAAGCAAAAACTGGAACTGGGTTTTCGTATTTATAATATTTTTGATATTTTTTACGAAGAAAGTTACGCGCTTCCCCGGCCGGGTAGGACTTTTTCTTTTCAGCTTTTCTACCGGATTAAGTAATGGGTGCGAGTTCTCTTCTTTCTGCCCGGATTAATAGCTTCTGCTACCGGAACGGATCTCCGGGGCTTGAAAATTTTACGCTGACCGTACATACGGGAGACGTCCAGTGGATCACCGGCCCCAGCGGTTGTGGCAAGACCACGGCGCTTCGTTGTTTGTCTGGTCTTATTCCCCGGCTGTATGCAGGTGAGTTTGATGGGAAGGTATGTATGCAGGGAGTAGATATGCAAACACTCCCCGGGTGGAAAATACCTGAATATGCCGGTGTGTTGCTGCAAAACCCAACTTCCCAGTTCTTAACTGATAATGTATATGATGAGATTCTGTTTGGTTTGCAGTTGTCGGGCAAAAGTGAGAAAATAATAACAGAACGTGCAGAGAGCATGATAGAATGCCTTACCCTTTCTCATTTGTTGAAAAGGAACCCCCGTGATTTAAGTAGTGGAGAACAACAACGGGTGATGCTCGCCGCTTTGCTTGGCAGAGCTCCGGCAATGCTTTTGCTTGACGAGCCTTTCGGACGGCTGGATAAAACATCCCGAAAGGAACTCCTTTCTTGGCTTGAAAATTTTAAAAATCAGGGAAATGCTGTAGTTGCCTTTGATCATAGCATACTTGATCCTCCGTTCCCTGGACATCAGGTGATAACAATGTCTGGCATAAAAGGGCAGAAAGTTCCTTCCCGGGGAGCTTTATCAGAAGATATTATCTCACCGTGCATATATAAAGACAAATTCAGTATACAACTCCCTGCTATGAAACAGGGAAACGTCCGCTTGTTTGAATCTCAAAAGTTTGTGATAGAGCCCGGCGAAGCCATTGGTCTTACTGGCCCGAATGGGAGTGGGAAATCTACTTTGCTCCGAACTCTTTGCGCCGGGTCCGGCCGTGGTCTTGAAGTGGCCATGGTATTTGAAAACCCGGACCTCCAGTTTTTCTGTGCCTCGGTTGCAGAAGAATTTTCCCATATTCCGAAGGCACTTGGACAAGGGGAGCTATTGCGACTGCTTGAAGTATTTGGTCTTAAGTCTTACTTAGAAATACCCCCGTTACTTTTAAGCGAAGGCGAGAAAAAACGCCTGGGTATGGCCCTTGCCATTGCACTGAAACCATCAAGAGGTTTTGTCCTTGATGAGCCCACTCTGGGTCTCGACAATATTCAGAAACAACTTATGGGAGACGTCATCCGGCTTTTGACAGAAGGGGGCTACTTTGTTGTGGTCGCTTCCCATGACACCCCTTGGCTCAATAGGGTATGCCCCAGGCAGTTTACTCTGGGTGATGGGGAGTTGCGTGAAAGAAAACCAGGGGGGGGGCGGTGAATAATAATGGGTACCTCTCTTTGAGCGCACTTGACCCCCGGGTAAAGCTCCTGGTGTCGGGTTCTGTGCTTGCTTGTCTGTTTTTACCTTTTATACACCTGTTTTTTTTACTGGTTGCGCTATACCTATTGCTTGCAGCGGGGGACGCCCGGGTCCGGGTGCATAAGGCGTTACAAAAACTCGCCCTCCCCCTTGTGTTGTTATTTTTAATAGACTGGTTATTGCTTGATTTTAGTTATGCATGTCTCATAACGTTGCGTATATTTACTTTAACCCTTGCTTTTCAGCTGTTTACGGGTTTTACCCGTACCAGTAGTTTGTTTCGGCTTATGCGCTGGTTGTATCTGCCAAGAAAGGCTGCCTTTAGTTTGACTATGGGTCTTCAATATACTCAGCATCTTGGGCGGGAATGGAGGCATATTTTAGAAGCTCAGAGGCTTAGGGGTCTTCCTCCCCGGCTTAATTTTAAGGATCCCCGTCAATGGAATGAATCTTTAAGGTCAGTGATTCCCATGGCGGTTCCGGTGTTTGTACTTACAGTGCGGAGGGCCTGGCAGTTGAGTGAAGCCGCCTGGCTGCGGGGTATTGATTCGCCTGCCAGCTTTGAAGAGCGGCGTCTAAAACTGAGTGGAGATGATATATTTATTATTTTGAGCTGGGTTATGGTAATGAGTGTTATAACCGGGACCCATTTTATATGAAAAAGAATTATTTCAGCCTTTTTGATTATACCATCATGGCCATGGTAGGCGCCCTTTGTGCGGTGCTGAAAATTGCCCTGAAAATGCCCATAAAAATGCCGGGGCATAACGGTGTATTTGTTGCAGCCGTTATTCTTGTGGGGGCTCTCATCATCCGGAAAAAAGGTTCTGCCCTGATTACAGGCGCTTTTGGAGCTGCCATTATCGCATTTACTTCGTCAGGTAAAGATGGCCCCATTGTCGCTTTTGTTGCCTACATTGCTCTGGCCCTTGGAATGGAGGCAGGTCTTCTTTTATTCCGGGCCTATAAACATCCAAATATAATGCTCGCATTTATTACTGCCGCCTTGTTTGGCGCATGGTCTAAGCTTTTGGTTAAAGCTTCTTTTGATATTATAGTTGGCCTGCCTCTCGCAGTGGTATTGACAAAAAGTGGATACGCTTTTTTCACCTACAGTCTTTTTGGTTTTTTGGGAGGGACATTGGGATATTTTATTGTTCAGGCCCTTGAGTGTTCGGGGTTAAACCATTATTTACAGGATAGAAAATGAAACGGTTACCAAAAGAGGCTGAACCACTTATTTATCCTAAAGCCAAATTATTTCTTTCGTCTTCAGACACCGAAGGGGTATTTGGTGGAGGTAAGTACCGACTTCTCAGTCTTATTAAGACAGAGGGGAACCTGGTAAAAGCAACGGAAATTATGAAGATAAGTTATCGGAAGGCCTGGGGTGAGCTGCGCCGGGCAGAGGATGCTCTGGGGAAGGAACTGGTCACAAGGAGCCGGGGCGGTGCCAGTCGGGGTCATACCCGGTTAACCAAATATGGCGAAGCACTGCTTACGGCCTGGGAGAGCTATACCCGGGACGTAAAGAAAAAGATGGAAAAGTCTTTTGAGCGGTATTTGAAGGGTATACTGAAATAGATTTTGGAAGTTTCTTTCCTGAACAGATTTCAGCTTAATACTATCTTTTGGAAATGGAAAAGAATAAATATAACGGGCGATTTATTAAGATAACTGAGGAACAAATCGGTGAATCGCTGTATGAGCGGGCCTATTTTACCCATTGTGTGACGGTTATGGCCCTGGATGAAGATAAAAACCTTCTCTTTATTAAAGAACTGCGTCCCCATGAGACTCCTAATGTGCGTTGGAAACTGGTGACCGGGTTCCTTGAAGAAGGGCAGACCGTTGAAGAAAATGCCAATCGGGAATTGCAGGAAGAAATTGGTAAAAAGGCTTCTGATTTAAAACTTTTTTATAAGTCTGAATATACGGGTACGATTAATCTGATTCAGAATTTTGTACTGGCTAAAAATCTGTCTGACTCAAAGCTCCCCAATCCCGATGGAGAAGATACTATCCTGGATGTGAAGCCCCTTACTCTTGAAGAAGTATATAAAAAAGTGATTGATGGCTTTTTTGGGGGTGGGTCTCTGGCTTACGCCTTACTTCGCTTGTATGATGATGTAAGGGCCGGCCGCCTTAAGTTATAAAAGGAATTAATTGATTCTTGTTCAAGATTAGTATCAAAATTGTTTGCATGTTAAACAACCACTGTCATCGCCCGGCTTGACCGGGCGATCCATCTAAATAAACGATGAATTGCTGGATTGCCCGGTCAAGCCGGGCAATGACATGTTCGTAGCATAAATAATTTTTGTTAGTTTTGAACAGAATCTGTCAATTACCTACGCATTTATCGAAGAGGTTTTTAAACTTGCCCTGGGGGTCGTATTTCTTTTTGAGTTCCTCGTAGAGGTCACGGTTGTAGAGCTTCCAAAATTTTTCTTCAGAATAAAAAGAGGTTGAATACAGGGATTTCTTTCCTTTCAACTCTTCCACCTTGTCTTCGATGAGGCGGTTGTGGTATCCGTCTTCATGAGTGGTGGGGACTACATCCCAGAAGCCGAAGTTGATATAGAGCCTATCGGGATCCATGGTATAAAGACTGTATTGGGCGTTAGGGTCATAAACTTTTGTGGGGCAAACCCAAACCGGGGATATGCCTATATGCTTCTGAAAAAACTGCATAAAGGCTTCGCTATGCTGTACCGGGATTTCCACATCCTGGATAACCATCTCTTTAGGTTGGCGGGAAATTTTCTCCAAGAGGTTAGTGATTTTGTAACGGGAGCAGAAGTTTCGGATGGCCCAGTAGGTGGTGGAGCGTAACCGGTCACGGCCATACAAGCGGCGGACCCAGGGCACCTGGGCAAAAAAGAATTTTGAACACCAAAACCAGTCGGTATCCCAACGCCAGATATAGTCGCGGGTTGAAATATAATCTTCTTCTTTTTGTTGTAGAGAGCGGAAATAGATATTCATACCGGTGTAGTCACTGGTATAGGGTGCTTCATCGGTAAAAGTCGCCAGACAAATGTACATTTCGTCTGATGAAAAAATGACACCGTCAATAAAGTCGTAAGTTTCTTTGTCTTTACAGTAGCGTTCCAATTCGGCAAAATAGTCTTTGTAATGGGTGTGACGAATATGCCTCAGCCGGACATACTTTTTAACCGGATGAGTTTTAACCGTTAGTTTTGAAGCGTACCCCAGGGTGCCGTAAGAATTGGGGAAACCGTAAAAAAGGTTCCGGTGTTCATTATCCGGGCGACATTCAATAATATCTCCGGAACTTGTTAAGAGATCCAGGGCGGCGATGGTTTCATGTACCAGACCATAGCGGAAAGAGGATGACTCGATGCCCACGCCTGTTGTTGCGCCGCCTAAGGTGATAGTTTTAAGCTCAGGCACGACCGTTGGCATATGTCCGTGTGGGAGGAGGGCATCCACAATGGTCTCATAGGTAGCTACGCCTTCTACTTCGGCAAGACAATTTTCTGTGTCAAGAGAAACAACGCCATTAAAATCTTTCAGACTGATTTGAGATTTGGTTTTGTCAAGCCGATGACGAAAGAGGTTTGATGTAGCCTTGTTCAGGCCTATTGTTGAATCTTTTTGCTGTTTAAGCGCAGATAACAGTTGCGCTTTTTTTTGCAGGTAAAGCGCTCTATTGTCGAGTACCAGCGAAGGGTTACCTGATAGACTCATAGCCGCCCCGCAGACCATGTTTGGAAATTACCACTTGCCAGAGCTGGTTTTTCCGGGAACGGAAAGAGCCCGCGCATAAAAGCAGGTAATACTTCCACATTCGGTAAAAACGGTCATTATATCTTTCTGATTTTAAGGAGTTCCAGTTTTGGTTAAATTTATCATACCAGGCCATGAGTGTGGTATCGTAGTCCACACCAAAATTATGCCAGTCTTCCAGCACAAATCGTCTATCAATTGTCTTGGAAAACTGCTGTGGTGAGGGAAGCATGGACCCGGGAAATATATATCTATCGAGCCAGGGCTCTGACTTCACTACGGTGTGGTTGCCACCGATAGTATGAATGAGGGCCAGGCCGTAGTCTTTTAAATTGTTATGGATAACCTTTAAAAAACCGTTATAATTTTTATAACCGATATGTTCACAGAGGCCAATAGAGGCTACTTTGTCGTATTGCCCTGAGGCTTCCCGGTAGTCTTGCAAACGGAACTCTACCGGAAGACCCTGGCATTTTTCTGTGGCCCAGGCGACCTGTTCCTTTGAAATATTATAAGCAGTTACATGACAACCGTAGTTTTCCGCTGCGAATTTAGCGAAACCACCCCAACCACAACCGAGTTCCAGCACGGTGTCGGATTCTTTTAATTGTAATTTTTTACAGATGAGATCAAGTTTGTGTTTCTGGGCATCTTCGAGATTATCAGCCCGTTTCCAGTATGCGCAGGTGTATTGCATACGGCTGTCCAACATCTTTTCATATAAGTCGTTACCCAAGTCATAATGTTCTTCTGCGACTCGTTTTGAAAGTTCTTTGTTTTGCTGGTTAAATAATCTGGCTTTAGCGCCTTCCAGCATGGCAGCAAAATTTTTGTTGACTTTTGTTTCGAGACGGGCAGATAATACCTTGTCAAAAAAAGAATCTACTTCTTCTGCATCCCACCAGCCATCCATATAGCTCTCACCCAAACCGAGTGAGCCTTTAGCTAAAACAACACCATACAAGTCTTCATTGTGGACTTGTACATCGGCTTTCCCTCCGCCGTTTAAGGTGACCCCTGCTTCAGCCAGTAATTCAGCGAATACAGCACGTTGTTTTCGAATAGACATGATTTAAACTCCTGCAAACATATTGAATTTGAAATAGTAAAAAATATTGATAATGGCGCCCTGGAAAATTCTACAATTTTGAAAATACATACACACTACAGTTGTCAAAAATCAGGTTGAAGTTCTTCTTCAAACTGCACAAGCCAGTTGAACAGGGGTTTTTCAGTGAAAGTGCCGATTATGGGGTCGCTGTCCCGGACATTTCCTCCTACTGACCCAATTTCCATGGCTCCAGCCAGGCTGTCGGCCTCACCTGACAGTGCATACCGGACGCGGGTGATGCGAGGGTCGGGCTTTCTGGACAGGTTTAGTCTGATAGTATTTTCATTTTCCAGAGAGAGAGAATTGATTGTTATATGGGTTTCTCCTTCCAGGCATTCAAATCCGAAATTTTCTTTTTTTATTACCCGCTCGGTATCGAGTACGAGGGGCGGCACGGGTACATGAAACTTAATAACTATGGAATCATCTTTAAGTTCCGTCCTCTCAGGGGAGAGGGGCCTCCATTGTTTGTTATCCCATAAAACCTGTTTCATGACCTTACCATAATATTCGCCTAAAAGGCGGTAACCCTGTGCATCAAGGTGCACTCCGTCTGAGTAGCTGAGTTGGTATTTAGGTCCGACCAGATAAATCAAAGGATTATTCTCAGAGGCAGACAACTGGGCAAGGGGTATACGAGAAAAACTTTTATGTATTGGGGACGTGCTAACTTCGGAACCAAGCACTGTGTATGAACACATCTGGTCGGTGAAGAAGGGTATCTGTTTTTCTTCTCCTAAAATCTGGCTTATATCTTTTTGGTAATCTTTTTGCCATTTGTGTAAATAAGATTCATAAACAGCGCTGTTCCCGTTCATATGATCTGACTCTCCGTGAATACAGGCAATACCGATAATTTCGTAATTAAAGCCTTGAAGAGTTGTTGTATGCATCCCTGATTTAACCTGCCTGATGCCTGCCTGATAGGGAAGAGTGCCTTTTTTTAATAATTTATAAGGGTATCCGTTTACCCCATGACTGGTTAACAATATGCGTGGATAAGGGGGGGCAGACAGAGCACAGATGGTATTAGCCAGGGCACTGGCAGGGGTTTCTACTCCATGCTCGGTTAAAGGGATGAGCTCCTCTTTATGCAGCATAAGATTTTTAAAAGGCTGGGAAGTGGAAAGTGGCGGCCAACCATTATAACCGGCAGAAAGGCTCTGGCCGGTGAGGAGGATATGGTTTATCGTGTTTTTTGTCATTTTTAAAAACCTGATGTGTGAAAAATAGAAAAAAAGTATCTTCATGTATCTGAAATGGTGGAAAATGAATAATCAGAAGAAAGAAATATGGGGATGGGTTCTTTACGACTGGGCCAATTCAGCTTTTGCAACAACGGTGCTGGCTGGTTTTTTTCCTGTTTTTTTTAAGCAGTACTGGAGTGCGGGAGCAGATGTGAATACCAGTACCGCCTTGCTGGGGCTTGGGAATTCTCTCGCCAGTCTGCTGGTCGCAATTATGGCCCCGGTGTTGGGAGCACTGGCTGATAAATGCCAGGCGCAAAAAAAGTTCCTTATCTTTTTCACCTATCTCGGTGTGTTAATGACAGCCGGATTATTTTTAGTAGAAAAAGGAGACTGGGAATTAGCGATTATCATTTATGCCCTGGGTAATATTGGTTTTTTTGGCGCAATCATTTTTTATGATTCTCTTTTGCCCCGGATATCCTCAAGAGAGAATCTTGACATGGTGTCTGCCTTTGGTTATGCCATGGGTTATCTCGGCGGGGGTATATTGTTCCTGATCAATGTAATTATGACCCTGAAACCAGGGCTGTTTGGGTTAGCGGATGCGGGAGAGGCTGTCCGGTATTCGTTTCTGTCTGTAGCCGTTTGGTGGGGAGGTTTTGCACTCTTCACTTTTATATGGATAAAAGACGTACAAACTAAAAAAGAAGAAATTGGTCTGCTTCAACTCATCGTGATGAGTATGAAGGATGTAATTGATACAATAAAAAAAATCCGTGGTAACCGAACAATCCTGATCTTTCTCCTGGCTTATTGGTTCTATATTGATGGTGTTGATACTATCATTCGTATGGCTGTTGATTACGGCATGTCCCTTGGATTTGCAACAACAGACTTGATATCCGCCCTTCTTATTACTCAGTTTGTCGGTTTTCCTTCTGCGTTGTTATTTGGTAAACTGGGGGAACGCTGGGATGTACGAAAGGCGATATTTCTTGCTCTTGGTATTTATGTTATCATAACTCTTGGCGGTGCGTTTATGACTAATAAAAGGGAATTTTATTTACTGGCGGCGGTAGTGGGAATGGTACAGGGGGGAATACAGGCCCTGAGCAGGTCATTCTATTCCCGTCTTATTCCGGCAGAGGAATCAGCCAAATTTTTTGGGTTTTATAATATGCTTGGGAAATCTGCGGCAATTATTGGTCCTCTCCTCATTGGTATTACCGGACTACTGGTAAAAAGAATTGCAATGCCATCTCACCCAACAACGGAGCAAATAACACTTGTAGGCCATTTTGCTTCCAGATGCAGTATCGCCTCCGTTCTTTTGTTATTTATCACAGGTATGGTATTATTCTATTTTGTAAAAGCCGAAGAAAAGACGGTATAGTTTGGTCTGTTTTTTAAAAATGGTTACTAAATACCAATTAAATGTGTCGAAATTCGCTCAGATTTTTATTTTAAACTCTGTAAGAAAAAGAAAGGGAAATCATGGGTAAACTAATTAATGCTTTATTTGGAAATATCATGCGGGTGATTGTTGGTGTTATTCTCGCTGCTATCATTATTTTTTTATGGCAAAACTGGCCATTACTTAACAAAGACTTTGAATTAAAATTGTTTGGTTCGGCAGAATATGCCTTGTGGGTTTGGCTTCTGGTTGTATTTGTTGCAGGTAATATCAGCTGGATGACAATGAGTTTTAAGTCAAAGCGCCAGCTTAAGAAAGAATTATACGAGCATAAAAAAGAGTTGAAGAGTGTCCGCTCAGAACTGGATCGTTTGAGGAACCTTTCTCTTTCGGATGAAGTAAAAGAATTGGAATCGGGCAATCAAAAGACTAATGAATCAGAGGCTGGTGAATAATGGGTGATAAGAGTAACATTCCTCTAGTTTCAAGCAATTCCCCCGGGTTTTCGCATTATGTGGCCGGTTTGAATGCTGTTATTGAGAGTGAACAAGAGTTGGCTATTGAACTGCTAACCCGTTCCGTTGAGCTTGACAGTGATCTTTATGATGCATTTTATCAATTGGGAAAATTATATACAAAAAAAGACGAATTGTTGCGGGCCCAAAAAATATTTAGTGATTTGTTATTACGGGAAGGTTTGTCTAAAGACTTTATCAACAAAGTAGAGATAGCTTTGATAGAGGTCTATACCCTTCGTAAAAAGTTAAAAAAAGCTCAGGCACTTGCCGAGCTTCGGGTATCAAAATACCCTGACGATAGTGAAGCGAGATTATCACTGACCACTTTGCTGGAGAAACAGGGCGATTTCAAAAGTGCTCAAAAACACTGGGAAGTGTATGCTAAACTTACCCAGATTACTTCAAAACACAGGCTGGCTCTTTATAAAGTTGAACTTGCCAGGAACCTAAAATCTCTTACAGAAAAAGATAAGCGTGACTATTATCAACAGGCTTTAAAGATGGATGAGAAATGTGCGCCGGCTTATATATTACTGGCCCGTATTTTCCGCAAGCAAAAAAAAGACAAAAAGGTACTGGAAATCTGGAATGCGTTTTTAGAAAATATCCCGGAAAAATCCCCCTGGATTTTTAATGAAATGGAAAACTATCTCTACGAAATCAACCGATATCACGAACTTCTGGGAATTTACCAGGGTCTGGTTCGAAAAGCCGGTCCCCATAAAACAGCTTCTCAGCTTGCTCTGGCCCGTCAATATTATAAGATCGGAAAAAAAGATCTGGCTCACGAAACTATCGTTTCTGTTTTGGAAGAACCCGAAAATAAAGAGTTTGCATTAAAAGAGCTCATCCGTTATTACCTCGAAGTAGAGAAAAACGAAGCCACCCTCAGTAAAATTCATAGTCTTCTCACCGAGTATGTTGAAAGGAAATCTTTCTCTTGTCAGAAGTGTGGGGCCCTTTCAAAAGAAGCTGAATGGCATTGTTCCGAATGTGGGGCCTGGGATAGTTATGCTCCATAACTTTGGGTTAACCGTTCTTTTTTGCCTGATAGTACTTAATCATACTGATGCAGCTCTATCTCAGGAACAAATACTTTCTCTTGCTAAAAATGGTTTATTCGATTCTGCTCAGACAGAATGTCATGTCAGACTTAAGGCCGATTCACAAGAAATTTTTTCTTTAAATCTTCTCGGAAAATTAACCACAAAAGGAGAAGACTCATATCAATATTACCAAAAAGTTCTCAAAGCAAAAAATATTGAGAAATATCCTGCTGAAAGAGAAGCAGCCTATTATAAACTAGGACAATATTTCTATGCTCGGGGGCAGTACATTCAGGCAATTAGTTTTTTTAAAAAAAATATTTTTTTATTTCCCAAGGGAGATGCATTTGCTCAAAATATGTACTGGGCTGGTAATGCTTGTTTGAATTATAGCCGGGTTCAAGAGGCTTTTATTGATTCTGCGGAAGCTGTTTTTACCGAACTTTTGCGTATACTTTCTCCGAAACAGTATTATTATTCGTTGGCTCTGGAAGGTATGGCCAAAGTAAGAATGCACAAAAATCAGTTGGAATCAGCTGAAGAAACCGTAAATATGGCATTGGAAACTGCCTCTGAGGATCAAAAACCAGGGTTATATTTTTTAATGTATGACATTGCTAAAAAACAGTCAAAAGTATCTCTGCAAGCGAGTTGGAAAGAAAAAATAGTAGCGAGGTATCCTGGATCTCTGGAAGGGCGATATCTGGGGAAAAAAAGTTCGATAGTTTTACCTAAACCCATATCAGATAAAAGTTTAAAGAGTGGTTTTGCATTGCAGGTCGGAGCTTTTTTAAAGAAAGAAAATGCCGAAAATACCGCTAAAAAGTTGAAGCAAAAAGATATTACCGTTGATGTGTTTGAGACCAAAAAAGAGAGCAAGTCTTTATTTTTACTGCATACCCTCATATTTTCTACCCGGCAAAGTGCAGAACAATATGGGGAAAAGGTTTTAAAACCTCAAAATATTTCTTATTATGTAGTAGCAAAATAGTGAATTTTTCCAGTAGTTGCCGAGGTGGTGAAATTGGTAGACGCGCTGGATTCAAAATCCAGTAGGGGCGACCCTGTGGGGGTTCGATTCCCCCCCCCGGCACCACAATTATTCACAGAAATGAAGTTTTTCAGAAATTAAGTTATTTTGATTGAAAGACATTTAACAAAAATGGAGCATAGTATGAAATTTTTGGGCATAATTTTTCCTTTCCTCTGCCTTATTCTTTTAAGTATTGCCTCTGCAGAAGATGATTCGACACAAGATGAATGGTTTGGCTTTAAACCGGAAGAAGCCGGTATTACAACTAGTGAATTTGATTTAGTAAAAGAAAAAGGTATGTCCAAAAAGGAGCTTCTTGACCTGCTGGAACTTGGCGTAATGCCTTCAGAATATTTTAGTGAACCCTGGGAGAAATTGGGCGTTTCTAAGTCCGAATGGCTTCAATCTAAAGAACAGGGTATGGAAGACGGTGATATTGATAGAAGTGTATATACCGGATCTAAATTTAACACCATGCCTATTATTTCTTTTGTGTTGCCGGGGTATTATGCCTACAAAACAGAACGCTTTAAATATGGTGGGACAATGACCGGTATTTTTGTACTCAGTGTTTTACTTACCTTTATCCACCAGGAAGAAACAGGCGTTGGTACCACCAAAACCGAGAAAAATATCAACCCGATATACCCGGTTATTGGTTTAATGACTATGATTTGGAGTTCGGTTGATGCTTATTTGGGCACTCGTTTTAAAAGTAACGCAGATGCCTCCCGGTTTAGCCTGAATGTAAGTGTTCTGCCACAGGCGCAGGCGTCCTTTTCGTTGGATTTCTAGTTTTGTTTTCATGTTAAGAAAATTTCTCAAGTCTAAGATTCATCGCGCGACCGTTACCGGGACAGATCTCCATTATGAAGGTTCTTTGTCCCTTGATCCAAAATTGTATGATAAAGCGGGAATGACCCCTTTTGAAGAAATCATGGTTGTGAATATTAACAATGGGCAACGGTTTTCTACCTATATAATACCGGGCAAAGAGGGATCTGGTGAAGTGTGTCTCAATGGTGCTGCTGCTCGTTTGGCAGAAAAAGGGGATCTCGTTATTATTATGACATTTGGTCTCTATCATGAAGATGAGCTTAAAGATTATAAGCCCTGCCTTGTGCACGTTGACAGTAAAAATAGCCCGGTTTAGCTAAGATTAATGCTTTGTCTCTTTGAAGAGGCAGTCGAATATTTCTTTTTCTTATCCTCTAACAAACTATTCTCAAATGGGTTAAAAAATGTTATACTATTGGCATATGAACTGGAAAGCTATAGTAATGGTTATTGTGTTTGCCCTGGTTCCGCTTCTTTGGGCCGAAGATACTTTCTCGTCTTCCCCTAATACGCTTTTAACCCAAAACAGGCCATTTAGCCGGGAAATGATGCAGGATCCTAAATATTTACCTGGTCAGGCCAGTTTTTCTCTTCTGGATCCATCCCGGTTTAATATGTCACAGAGTTATTCTACCACTATGAGTTATGGTGGGGGCAGTAGTCATTCATACGGTATGTATCTAAATACCATTTCTTATCAGCTCTTTAATCCTCTTGTTCTTTCAGTAGATTTAGGCCTGTATACTCCGTTTTTTTCAACAGGGTCCTATTCTCAGAGTTCCGCCTGGTCACAACAAAACAAACTTGCAAATTTTGTATTACCCCGTGTAAGCCTGGATTATAAACCCACCAAAAACACGCATATTTCACTGCATTATATTAATATGAATGATGCGTGTAAGGCCTATGGTTGTTATTATAACAGCCCTTATCGCTTCTAGTTTTTCTGTTGAATATCCCAGATCATTTTTTGTTTCGGCATCTCAGACAATTGCTTTGGTTGTCTTTTTTAATGATAATTTCAGTGGTTGTCTTATCTTGCAATAAGACCAAAAAGGATTCAGAAGACTTCAGGCCAAATACCGGTCAGATTCAGGTATTAAACAGCTGCGGGTATTCAGGGGCAGCAGAAGCAATGCGCAATTTTTTATCTGAAAAGGGTTTTGATGTCGTTGAATTTGGCAATGCTGAATACTGGAATTTCTCTGAAACCATAATTGTTTCAAGGACCAAAAATACGCAAATAGCAGAAGATTTAGCCAGAATATTGCATACGGAGAATATGGTTCAAATTATAGACTCCTCTTGTTATGTGGATGCAAGCGTGTTTGTGGGTAAGGATTATACTCAATTACTGTTGGCTGGCAGAAAATAGCTGTGTTATTAAGGCTTTCTACAAGGATTCTCCTTGAGGATTCTTGCATTTTTTTCTAAAAAGAGCATCACTATGAACAATGCAATAAAAAATACGGATTCTGCAGCCCTGCTGGCAGACAATCCTCTCCTCCAAAAATCTATTCAAGCGCTTTTTTCTTATAAAGTTGTTGATCCGGTTTTAATTGATTTGCGGGAAGTGAGTACCATTACTGATGAGTTTTTAGTTGTATGTACCTGTCAGAGTGAGGTACAAATGAAATCTGTTTTAAATAACATCAAAAAGCTATTGTCAGTGGCTGGTGTTAAACAAATCAGATTGGATTACAGCCCGGGTGTAAAGTGGGCTATTCTGGTATGCGAAGTAATGATTCTGCATATTTTTGAAAAAAATACCAGGGTGTTTTATTCTCTCGAAAGAATTTGGGGCGATGTACCCATTATCAGCCTGACCCCGGAGCTACATGCGTTGGAGACGGAAGAGGCAGAAGATGACCGCGAATATATATAAAGAAAAAATTGCACAATTGTTGTGCGCACACACCGGTGTGGCAGAAAGTGATATCAGCAAGGTGATTACGACACCTCCTTCGGGTGTGGGTGGCGATTTTTCAGTGCCTTGTTTTACCTTTGCCCGGGTGATGAAAAAGTCCCCGAAAATTATTGCTGAATCCCTGGCTGGGGATATAAACCTGCCTGAAGATTTTGATGAAGCGGTTGCAGTAAACGGGTACCTCAATTTTTTTGTGAATAAAAAAGGATATACCCAGAGTGTATTGCTGCCCATACATCAGAAAAAAGAACAATATGGTGTGTCGGCTACCGGAGAGGGAAAGACTATTGTTATCGACTTTTCTTCACCCAATATGGGAAAGGAACTTGCCTTCCATCATCTGCGCGGAACGATGTTGGGAAATTCCCTTAGTCGAATATATAAAAGCTGTGGTTATAGGGTTGTCCGTATTAATCATCTGGGAGATTGGGGCACCTCTTATGGTAAACTTATTACCATGTATATTAAAGAGGGATTAGGCGAAGATGATACTTCTTTCCAGTCTCTTACTATTGAAAAATTAAATCAGTTATATCAGGCCTTTGCCCATGCGGCAGAGGCTCAACCCGAACTGGAAGATGAAGCCCGGGAAACATTCAGGACTCTTGAAGCCGGTGATGAACGTTATCGGAAGTTGTGGCAGGTGTTCAGAGACATTACCTTACAAGAACTTAAACGTTTGTATGCTATTTTAGGGGTTGAGTTTGATGAATATAAGGGTGAGGCTTTTTTTGTTGACCAGGCCCCTTCATTAATAAAAGAAATGCAGGAGCGTGGCTTGTGTACGACGAGCCGGGGCTCCCAGGTGGTTGAATTAGATACTGAAGATATGCCACCATTTATGTTGCAGAAGTCCGATGGCTCCACTCTGTACGCGACCAGAGATCTGTGCGCTGCCTTATACCGGAAAAAAACTTTCAATTTTGCTAAAAATCTGTATATAGTTGATATGGGGCAGGCTCTGCATTTCCGGCAGTTAGTAAGCGTATTAGAAAAAATGGACATTGAGTGGGCACAAGATTGTGAGCATATCGCTTTTGGCCTTATTCTCACCAAAGGCAAAGATGGAAAATGGGAACGGGGTAAAACCCGGGCTGGTGGTGTTAGCCTGCTAAAAGACGTGATAGAGAGTGCTTCGCAAAAAATACTGGAAATTATCAACGAAAAAAATCCTGAACTAGTAGAAAAAGAGAACATTGCGAGGCAGGTAGCTGTCGGGGCTCTGGTATTTAGCAGTCTCAAAACCAAACGACGAAATGATGTTAATTTTGAATGGGATAAAGTTCTCAGTTTTGACGGGGATACCGGCCCCTATGTGGTAAACGCACATGTCCGCCTTTCGAGCATTTTACGGAAACATCAAGAAACAAAAGCGGTCGATACTTTAGCCATGCTTGAAGAAGCCGACCCCGATTTTTCCAATTTGGAAGAGGAGCAGGCCAGAGAACTTATCGGTGCTCTTGCACTTTTTCCTGAAAAGGTATTGTCCGTACTGGAAAAAAACGAACCTTGTATTTTAAGTCAGTATGCGATTTCTGTAGCTGAGAAGGCACACGGTTTTATTCATTCTTGCCGGGTACTGGGGAGTAAGGAAGAACTTGAGCGCCTCTATCTCGTAAATTGCGCCCGAATTGTGTTGAAAAATACACTTACCCTGCTTGGGGTTCCACCCGTCGAGAGAATGTAAGGGGGAAGCTGTTTCCCTGCTTTAATCAATCAGGGCTTTTTCAAGATGCTTTTTAATGTCTTCTATCAGTTTTTTGTTATTTATTTTTTTGTTAAAAACGTCTGATATATAGAATGCGTCCAGAGCAGTGTCTGCTTCGGTGGTACAGCTGGCTCCGTGGATGTTTAAATTCAGATTATTTAATACTTTTGCTACTTTGTACATCAGGCCAATTTGGTCGCGGCATGATATGTCCAGGGTACTGTAGTTTTCTGATCTTTGATTAGAAAACTGTACGCCTACGGGTACATGGAGAGGTTTTTGTTTTTTAGTCTGGCCGGGAGTAGAAATTATTTTGTTAAACATGGCATCCGGGGACGTTTTTACCAGGTTGATATTTTTCGTAACCAGATTTTGTAATTTAACTTCCCACTCTTTGGTACTGAGGCTGCTTTTTTTAGGGAAAGCAAGGTTAAACTCGTCTATGGCCACTCCATCCATACGCGTATAAATGCGGGCACTGAGGATAGAAAAATTCAATTGGGCCAGGCTGCCGGTTATGGTCATAAGTAGTTTCGGGTTATCCGGGGCTACCATGGTTAAGAGGTAATGAGAATGATGTCTGGTGAGCTCTATAACACAATTATGATTTATTGACTTTTGAACCATATGGATGTGCTGGCAGATAACCTCTTTACTGGTTCTGGACTCATATTGGGTAGGTAGATTTTTCAGGTGGAACACAAAATCTTTTTTAGTGATATTTTGGGTTTTGGCGTAGGCAATACTCGCTTCTGCTTGTATTTGGCGGGTTTTTGGCGATATCGTTTCTCCGGCAAGGGCTTTAAGGGCCCGGTCATACAGAATGTAGAGCATACTTGCTTTCCAGTCATTCCAGGCATCAGGATGTACGGAAGAGGAGTCACAATAGGTAAGCACATATAAAGCATGAAGCAAGGATGCTGATTGTATTTTTGTTATTAAATCCTGAATCGTTACCGGGTCATCAGGGTTTCTGCGTTGAGCGGTTTCATTTAAGACCAGGTGATAGCGAACTAAAAGAGAGGCCTGTTTGCAGCGATCTTCTGAAAACCCGCATTCCTTCATGTATTGATATACCCGCAGGGCCCCACTCTGGCAATGGTCTCCGGGGAGGCCCTTACCGATATCATGAAAAAAACAAGCGATAATTAATACATCCCTGTCTTTAACCTGGGCGAGAGCGTTTCTCACTGGGCTCCGTATGTCATCTTCTGTGCTTGCCAAGTATGCGAGTTGTCGGACTACCGTGAGTGTGTGTTCGTCTGTTGTGTAAATATGATAGATATTATGCTGTGAATGGCAGTCAATAAGCTGAAAATCAGGGAAAATATAGTCGAGCAGCCCCACATCATGCATGCAGCGAAGCATTCGCCCGACTTTATTGGGCCGCTTGCATAACTCCAGTAAACGGGTAAGATGACTGGGTTCAGGAGTGATTGAAAATCCAAGGGCCTGTATCGCCTGTTTGAGCCGGAGAAAGGCAAGGTTGGAGAAGGTAAGGCCGGTGGTATTAGCGAGATCGAAATAATAAAGCATGCCGTCGATATTCTCACGAAAGATATTCCCTACCTGGGAGCACAGGTCGAGGGTTCCGTTATTTTCTTTGAACAACGGATGTTTATGCAAAATCTTTAGTTTTTTATTTCCGGATGAACTTCCCTGCCAGCGGGATAGAAACGCCTCAGTGATGCGGTTTATGGCCCGGGTATGCCGGTAAAAAAATTTCAAAAAAATTTCGACAGGCTGTAATACCTGTTCTTCGGAAAATCCGAATTCCCGTGCGATATCGGGCTGAATGTCAAAGAGCAGTAAATCGCTTTTTTTGCCGGTTAAAAAATGAAGATAACATCTTGTTTGTAATAAAAAGTCATAACCGGAACGAATGTCTTCGAGTTCCTGGGGGGTGAGGAGTCCCTCACGTACCAAGTCGTTAAAGGTTGTACATTGGTGCTTAAGTTGAGATAGCCACAAGAGTACATGTACATCACGGATACAACCATTACCCTCTTTTAAATTGGGTTCCAGGAGTTGAATCAGACCGCCGTATTTTTTAATCCGGGCAGTACGTTCTTCCAATATATACTTAATAAAATAATCTGCCCGTCTGCCTCTTCCGGATATGGTACAGGTCTTTAAAAAAAGACGGTAAAGCTTATGGTTTCCACAGATAAATCGCTCACTAAGAAAAGAGGTTGATGTTTCAGGGTCGTCGAGCATTGCAGCTTTACACTGGCTTACTGACCGGACAGAATTACCAACATCAAAACCAAAGTCCCACAGGTCACGGATGATAGCTTCGGATTGGGTTGTTTCAGTGGAAGTGATTTTTTCTGAAGTGAGGATGAGTAAATCGATATCTGACTTAGGACAAAGCTCCATCCGGCCATAACCGCCCACCGCGATGAGGGCCACCATTTTATCAGTAGGTTCGGCTTGTAGTTCAAACTGATCCCAGATAACACGAATAAGTGCATCCACCATTTCAGTAATATAGCGTACCGTATCTCCACCAGAGCCCTTACGACGATTACTTTGCTTGATAATGGATAACTGGGCATTGAGTACTCTTTTAACCGCCTGAATCCGCTCTTTGGAATTATGAAGTACAACAGCTTCCCGAAGGGAATCTGTAAAAACCCCATGAATGTCCATATGGACAATTTGATTTTCGGTGGCTTGAAGGGGAAATTGCCCCGTCTGAGAGGGTAGTGTCATAAGAGGGGGGGGAGTGAATTAATATGCCTGAACATATTTAAAACATTGGGTTATTGAGTAGAAAATAATCTATTAAGTATCCGGATATAAGAATTGATATATCTGAGGTTACCACTGAGGCTCGGGTAGCCTTACCCACACCTTCTGCACCGTGAGTACAGAAATAACCGTAATAACATCCCACGCTGGTAATAATAATTCCAAAGACAAAAGATTTAATTATGCCTACTGCCAGGCCCCAATCGGTGTAAAACAGGCGTACACCTGAAAAGAACGTGTTGGAGGCCATTCCGGCAACAAGGTAGAGAATGACATAGGCCCCTAATACGGCAATACAGGTGGAAAAGATATTAAGCACAGGAACCATTATCATGCCTGCGGCAATTCTGGGCGCAAATAAAAACCGGAACGGGCTGAGATTGAGGCAGCGCATGGCATCTACCTGTTCAGTTACCACCATGGTTCCCACTTCTGAGGAAATAGCCGCGCCCACCCTGCCCGCTACAACCAGGCCGGTGAGGACCGGACCTATCGCGACAATAACAGAACTACCCACTGCCGCGCCCACATACCGCAGGGGAATATAATCGCCAAACTGGGTGAGGAAGGTAAGCGCTCCGACTCCTCCGGTAAATATTGATGTGATGGAGACCAGTACCAAAGATTCGGTGCCGATGACATGCATCTGTTCCACAAAAAAATGAAAATTTTTATAGAAATAGGGGAGCTGGCGGATGGTGGTAAAAAAGAAAATTATGAAACGAATAAAAGAAGATACACCATTGTGGATATATCGGCCTATCCTGATTATCAATTTATCGACAAAAAGAAATAATCCCATGATTTTGAATATAGTTAAAAATATGAAGAATCTTTGGGTAGAGACAACAAGACTAAGAGGGAATCCAGATAGCATTCCATCTGCGTCTTTGTGTCTCTACCCAAGGATCGAGACAATTTATTTGGTAAGGAGGGTCTTATAGTAATAATCGATGGCTTTTTTTTGTTTTGCTTTTAAATCAAGCGAGCCTGCCCTCTTTTTTTCTTTTTCGAGCAAGAGCAGCCATTCATCCAGTTGGGCCCGGGGAATGGAACCTGGAAAACTGGTTTGTGCATTCCCGCTATCTCCCTTGCGCTTCTCGCTATATCCGCGTTCTTTCAGGGCTTTTGACACTTCAAGTAACCGTGAGCGGAAACGCTCCTGTTTGTTGGTGGTTTCTCCTGAAATGCGGCCTTTTCTCATTTCCTGTTCCAGATCTCTTGCTTCCTGGGCAAGTCTCCGGAGTTTTTCTGATGCTCCACCTTCTTCACCGGTGCTTTCAGCAAGGGATTCAAGTTGTTCACTTAACTGCCCCTGCTTATTTGCCAGACCCTGGGCTGTTTGTGACCCACCTTGTTGTCCACCAGATTGCTGCATCATGGGGCTGCCTCCTTTTTTTCTGGCCTGGAGCATTGCCTTAAGTAACTGGCTGGTTGCACTATTGATGGCAAGCTGTTGGCCACTGAAGCCTTTAAGTTGAGAAGACAAATCTCCTTCTCCGCCAGATGGTTTTTTTTGATCGCCTTCATTACCGCTTTCCCCATCGCTTCCTTGTCCGCTTCCAGAAGGCATGTTTTTTGCCATTTTTAATAGTTTAAGAAGCTCTCTGGTCACATTATGATTATGAGTCAGGGCCTTATCTGAGGCTGTGGGAGAAAAGTTCAGGGAAGCATCCGTTAAAGCTGTGACCAATAGACGGGACTGGGTAAGGAGATAGGAAGAAACGAAAGGGTTACCCGCAGCCATTTTTTTGAGGCTTGCCCTTATCCATTGGCCTACCTGGGCTAGATTTGCATATACCAGGGCAGGGGGAGAATTCCATCCTTCTCTTTGTCGGTTAGCGGTTCCTGTTTTGGTAAGTTCTTGTACCTGGGCCAGGGCAATAGACTCATTGACCATCTGTTCGATTTCTCTGATGTTCATTGAGATGGATTTTTTTTGCATGGAAGAGGACAGAGAGGCAAGAGACTGCATAATGGACTGAAGGGCTTTTTCTGCGGCTTTTGAGTGGCTTTCTGCTTTTTTTCTTTCGGAAGCATTTTTGTTCTTCAGACTTTTATTTACCTTATCCATTTTTTTGAGGGGTGATTTTTTCATGAGTTCAGAGTGCAGGCCCTGCATTTTGGGCCTGGCTGCTGCATGATTTTTGATTTTCTCAAGAGCTTCTTTCGTTACCTTTTGTATAGAGGATTGTCTTTTGGCCTGTTCACTTGCTTTTTGTTGTTGGGCTGCGTCAGATTGATTTTTGTTATTGCTGTTTTCAGCAATATCTTTACGAAGAGATTGTTCTTTTTTAAGCAGCTCTTCAAAAGTTTTTTGCCATTCTTCCAGCTTCATTTTGTCTTCCAGTTGTTCAAGCATGCCGATTGCCTGGTCTAATTTTTGTTCATAGGATTCCTGGTTTTGTAATAAACTTTCCAGGCTTTCTTTGATAGCATCTGGGTTGATATTTTCGCCTTCCATTTTTTTTTGCATCATATTTACAAGGCTGTCGGGCATGACTTTACTCAGGAGTTGTTGTACTTTTTCAAGCTTTTCGAGTAATTCAGGGCTGAACATTTTATTTTCCATACTTTTTTGGACGAAATTCTCCAGGTCGTCCATTGCTTCTTTCATATCTTGAACCATTTCTTGTTGCTCCCGAAGCATGTCTTTTTTTAGTGCTTTATCCATTTGTTCTTTGGCTAACTTTGATTGAAAATATTCTTTGAGATCTTCCTGTTCTTCGAGATTTTTCGTTAGTTTATCGAGGGTGTGTTTCAGCTGGTCTTTGGCTTTAAATTTGAAATCTTTTTCTTCATTTTGCTTTTGGTTCAACTTTGATAGCTCTTGCTTCAAGTCATGCTGACTGGAATTTAATTTTTCCAGGGCGTCTAATTGTTCCTCCATGGATTTATGCAGGTCGCCGGTTTTTGGGGTGTTTTCTTTGGAAGATTGAAGTGATTTTTCAAGTTTTTTTTGAGACGGGGATAATTTATTCACGGTTGGTTTTGACTTACATGTTTTTAACCCTGACTTGAGCTGTTCAAGTACCTGCCTGGCATGGTTATGAATGTTTTGTGGATCATCGAGCATTATCTTACGTATTTCATAGCCTGATACATTGGTAAAGGGCATCTGGGCATCTGGTTTTTTACTTTTAAGCCGGTTCATTTTTTCAGCTATTTGCCTCTGCCGTGCAGAGGCGCTTTTAAGGGATGAAAGAGCTCTGGCTTCCATTTTGCGTGACTGGGCCATTATCTCCTGAATAGATGGATTGCGAATGCTACAGGTATTAGAGCGAGCGCATTTTGGGCCATTAATGCGGTCGTTATCACAGGCGATAAAATAAAAATCAACGATATTCTCAGGCCGGAGATCCATGAACGCGATGTCCCACACTTTGGAAATGATATTGCTGCGGGCTGTGTGGAGCCAGCTGGTAACATGCTTTCGCAGGGAGTCTTTGAGAATGCCGTCGCTGGTTACTTTATAGGCAAGGCCGAGATAGGTTACCTGGAAATCATCTTTGATAGACAAAGCAAGGTCGATTTTTTCATTTCTGGAAACCGAGCTGTTGGTTTCGGGGTGAAGAATACGGATTTCAGGGGGGGTATCTGCCTCCATGTTTATAGTGGAGAGAATAGGGAATTCAGCCTGAATGCCATATTTATCTACCAGGGTGATGGTATAGCTGTAGGGTAGACGGGCCAGAGAGTCGGAGTCTTGTTTATCTATATGGTTTGAGAGTGATTTGTACATGGAAAAGAAACGGTTACCACTGAGGGAGTCTGTTTGTACAACAGGCGTATTTAATTTGTTGCCTGAAGGAAAGGTCCCCCTCCAAATCATGGTTTGTAAAGGGCGGCTTGTATTGATTTCCCATTTTACCTTACTGCCAGGGAGTACTGAAAAATTGGTAACCCCTTCTTGCAGAGAGTCTGTTCCCAGTTTTGTGTATGGGGGCGGGCTGGTAAGGGCTTTAATCGAAGTAATGTGGGGTGGAGGTAATGCTTTAATTTTTATGATTTTACTTTTGCCGTTACTCCCCGAAAAATATATCGAGAAGTCCGCTTGTACCGGGTCGGTGGTGTATGTGGCTGTGGTACTCGCAACGGTGAGCGGATAGCGCTTTTCTCCCTGGTTATCTTGTACATGGGCGTAGAGTCTTTGCCCCTTTACATAGTTTTTGAGTTGGCCGGTAAAGGTGACTTCGCTTCCAATACCTGTTATCTCCCGGTCTGCAGAAAGGCTGATATGGAGGTTGGGGATGTTGGCAAGGGCATGATAAGGGAAAATGGTATTTAAAAAATAAACCCGTGACTCTGGGCTTATAACACCGGTTAAGGCCCATAAGCCCATTGAGGCAAGCAGAATTCCCGTGGAAATTTTTGAAAAAATAACCTGGCGGGGGAAGTGTAGTTTGCCGATATTTTGCTGATATAATTCGTCCAGTGCTTTCAAAGTATGGTGAGGATGGTTTTCCAGTGACATACAGGTTTGGAACATATCATGGGCCAGGGGGTTTCGTCTGTCAATATGCCTGGCAACAGACTCTTTTTTAAAGCGAGGCGAATAGTGCAGCTTTATAAACCAGACGGGGATGATGAAATAGATGCAATAGCTATAAAGAATGACATAGAGAAAAAATGGTTGGAAGGGGTACCAGGTAGAGAGAAAAGCTGCCAGGGATACGACTACAATGTGTACCGGAATTAACAAAAGGGTAAGGCGTAGAATAGCCCGGATGAAACCTATACGGATTTCCCGATTTAAGATGCTGGGAATTCGGCTCAGGGCAGGGTAGGAAGTGTTTTGTGCCATCAGCTTATAATATAGAAAATAGCGGTCTCAGTATCTAAGCAACTGGTTAAAACTGTGCAAAGGTAAAAATAGTAATCAGTCGTCAGTCGTCAGTCGTCAGTAAAAAAATGGCTTCGCATGGTTTAATATCTCCGCGAAGCCTTTTTTAGACTGAATACTGAATACTGATTACTGTTGTGCTTGATTCATCTGACCTTGCAGGAGCCAGGCTATAATATTCACTCCCATTTTCAGGGATTTTTCTCTGAGATGAGGGGTGACATTGTGGACTTCCTGATTTTCCCAGCCATCCCCCAGATCACATTCATAAGAGTAAAATACGACTGTCCGGTCTTCCAGGTCGATACCGAAAGCTTGAGGTCTTTTTCCGTCATGTTGATGAATTTTAGGCAGTCCCTTTGGGAAGTTGTAGAATGAGGAAAAGACCGGGTGCTTTGGGTTAAGTTCATATAAGGGTCGATTCTTAAAGAGTTGGTGCATTTCTCTGCGGAATGAACTGTCGAGACCATAATTGTCGTCGGCCACTAATAGCCCACCCTGAAAAAGGTATTCCCTCAGGGCTCTTCGTTCTTCTTCAGAAAAAAAGATATTCCCATGACCGGTAAGATATAAGACCGGGTAGTCGTAAAGACTCCCATCAAGGAGTGTCACTGTTTTTTCTTCATTACACACATTGGCACCCAGGTCTTTTTTTACGCGTGCTAGTAAATTGGGGAGACTTGTAGGGTCTGCATACCAATCTCCACCACCGGAGTATTTAATACGACCAATGGTCCAGCACGCATTTTCTGCTGTTATACCGGAAGAACCTAAGCAGATTACCATGAGAAAAGTTAGAAGCAAGGTGGGTGCTTTTATCATTATTTTTGGGAATATGGGAAACATGAATATTCGGGCATGGTATGTGATACGTCCCCCCGGTTTATTGAAGTTCCTGTTCTCCATTACTCCAATATAATGAAGCCCGCACCGGATTTCCCGATTTATTTGAGATCAATTAGTTTTTCGGTGTAGCTCGTACCGTCTCCGTAGGTTACGGTAACAAAAAAGACTCCACGGGAGGTTTTGTCCAGAACTTTCAGAGAACTGGTATCAGAAGAAGACGATATTTTAGTGCCAAGCATACTAAATACCGAGACATCTTTAACTTCACCGTCGGGTATCTGCAAAACATGCTTTGGAAAACCGGGAATGGGAATATTCTTGAGTTTAAGAACTTCATATTCCTCTTCGTCGTCAGTCGCACGAAAAAGATTATCATCGATGAGGCTATTCACATCGGGAAAACCTTCAGAAACAGCATTACTGTTATCAGTGTTTGAAAACAACTTGTTGAAGTCCCACTTCCCGGAAAAGGTCTTAATAAACGATTCAGAATTATTGAGGCTGTAGCCTAAAATCAATAGGCCAAGCACAAGGATAATTCTGAATACATGTTTTCTGATCATCATATTTTTTTGTGGAGGGAGAGTAAAACATCGTTAAGTAAAAGTTCAAAATTAAAGACAAAACCAGCTATAAAATATCAGTAAAAACTCAAATGTCAATGCGTTTTGACGTAATGATAAATGTTTTTTCCGATATATCATAGAATGGTAAATTATTTGTAATATTTCTGTAATTTCTTGTGTAGAAACGGCTGGGGAGGCTTTAATAATTATGAATTGGGAGTAGTGCTTTTAATTTTTGCTCCACTGCGCGTGATGCGGTTTTGATGTCTTTTTGTATTTCGCATATGAGGGATTCTATCTTTTCCCGGCTATTAACAATATTCTTTCTGTTCAGCAAGTCTTCGGGTCGGTTGATAACGGAGGCAAGTTTTGCGTCAAGCAGTTTATGGGCGAGGTACTCCTGATTATCAAAATGGGGGCCAAAGGAGATCTCATTTTGGCAGGTAAGTGGTTCCCAGAGGTTATGGCAGCCATTAGGGATGAGGCTGCCACCCACAAAACAGAAACGACTTTTATTAAGACATTCCATTACATGACCTTTTTCTGTAATGAGTAAATGACTCTGTCCCGGGATATAATTGAACGATTGTTCAATACCAAAGGGCTGAAGTAGTTGAACGAAATCTTTCATTTCCTCCTGGTACCGGGGGAGAATGATTACTCTTTGGGTGTTCATTAACCCGGGTAAAATCTGCATAAGTATTTTGAGTTCTCTCAGATGCAATGAAACAAAGGAGAAGGTGGAGGTTTGTTTTTGTTGGATGGGGTGTTCAAAAGAGTGTTTTAAAAAATAAGCTGCTTTAAAATCCGTTCCACGTCTTACAGGGGTTTTGGTATAGGTCTGGATGCGAAAAGTATTCTCTTTGTCTTGAGCCTGAATCCAGTCAAAGTGATTGAGGGTAGAGGTAAATGTTTGGGGTAAGAGCCCATAGATTTTTTTGGCCCGGTTACTGAGACGGGCGCTCACCAATAGTATGGGTATCTGCCTGTTTGTACAGAGATTAATGGTGTTGGGCCAGAGTTCCATTTCGTATAAAATGAGCGCTATCACACGATAGGCCCTTAAAAATTTTTTGAGCACTTTCGGGTGGTCCAGTGGAGCAACATGAGTCATAAATCGCTCTGGAGGTAAGTTGTCTGGCCGGGCAGTCTTGAGGTAGTCGGCCCCTGCGGTAGTTGAAGCGGTGGTAATAATATTAATATTTGCGGGCAGGGTTATTTCCCCGAGGAGGCCCCTCACACCTTTCGCCTCTCCAAGTGAAGCGCAGTGAAACCAAAGGGAGCCCCGTTCTTTTTTTTGGGGGAAGTGGATGCGTTCATAGAGGCGCCATTGGGGTTTGAGACGCAGAGCTATGGCAGCTTTTACTATGAGTAGTACCAGAGACCAGATAAGGGTGTAGATACAAAAAAACATTATCTGCAAAAGGACAAAAGTATGACAAACAAAAACGGTTTTGAAATATTTAAACTCTGCGCTCTGAGGACAGAGGTAAAACTCTGTAAGGGTTGCCAAATCTGCCCGGACCATGACTCAATTGATACTTTCCAGGGTATCCAGCGAGGTACCTTAACACAATAGTCAGTGAAGTCTGTTTTGAGTTCGGCGTGCAAAAGTTTTTCTTCTTCTGTTACGATGGTGTGATAAAAGAAAAAGAGTGCCGAAATGATACTTATGTGTATAAAAGGTGAAAGACAGTTGGTATATATAAGGATTCCCTCACAGCTTAGCAGGTTGGCCACATAAAGGGGGTTCCGTACCAGAGCATAGGGGCCTCTGTTGGTGAAGGCCCGGGCCGTTATTGCGGTGCCATTTGAATGGCTTCCGATATACATTGCCGAAGTAAACCGAATAAGGGCGCCCAGTAACACGATGAACAATCCATTTCCATTAAAGGTATGGTTACTGAAGCAGGCACAGAGAAAGAGGGTTATGGCCCAGATATAAATAACCCCTCCACGGTAACGGAAGAAGAGATTGCTCATAGATAACGTGCTCCGTTGTGGTCGGATAAAAGATTTAAACTCTCTTCACAGGCTTCCAGTATATCCTGTTCATGGGTCGCAATTAATACTCCCCGGGTGGGGTCTTGTTTTTGCCAAAAAGCAATGAGTTGTTTTAGGGTCTGTACACGGGTTGTTCCCGGTAGCCAGGTGGTAGGTTCATCGAGAAGCAGATAGCGGCTTCCAGAACTGAATACCCGGGCCAGGCAAAGTCGTTGTTGTTCGCCACCAGATAGATTTAAGTTTAAGAGCTGTTTGGGGTCTGTTTGCCAGGCGTTACCGTTTGTTATGCCGAGCTTTTTTAAAATCGGGTCCAGGCTGAGAATGGCGCAAAGCTCCGGTGCCAGAGCATTTTCCTGTTCTGTTTCTGCCGGGGTGATGACGGCGTTATAGAGAGTAAGTTCGGGAAGTGCTTTTTGTGGAAGATAGCTTGTAAGGGCTGAGTAATCTATATGGCTCCAGCTTTCAGGGAATATGATACGGCCATTATCAGGCATTTCAAGACCGGCCAGCAGTTTTAGAAGTGTAGATTTGCCCGCTCCGTTCGAGCCCTGTATACCGGTAATGGCACCGGGTAGAAGCCTCAGGCTGAAATTATGAAATACCTGGGGGGAACCCAGCCCTTTTTTATAACGGAAACTGATGTTGTCCAGTAGGAGTTCCTTGCCTGTGAAAATTTTTTGTGAGTGAAGGGAAGGGGTTTGCAGACGGTTTCGAAATTCCTGGTGGGACTGCCAGGCTTTTTTGCCCATAATCACTGAGGGGTATAAACGTGCCCATTCTCTAACGGGTTTATACATCAAGAGAAGTAACACCACAAAGGGAAATACCTGCCAGCCGTCAAGAGAACCCCCGACCCGGTAATTTACCATGAAGGCCAAGGTCCCGGTTATTAAAAAGAAAAAGGTCATCTCCATTATTTGGGGGAATGCTGCCTGTAAAAACTCCCAGCGCCCGGATTTTAATTCCTGGGTGCTAATGAAGTTTTGGAAGAGCCTGCTGTTTTTTTCAAGGGAGGCGTTTCCCGTATAGCTCTCCAGACGAGTGGCAAACTGGTCTATACTCTGTTTTATATTTTCCGTTGAATTGAGCCAGTTTTTTCCTGCGGTATTCAAAATTTTTATCCTGAAGCGCGAGATGACAATTACGGGAACTAAGAGGATTAAAACGGTTATGCTCAGTGCTTTCGGGAAAAGAAATAAGAGAGGGATAAATAAAAGGAGCTGCAGGCTAGAGGCTAATGTGTTGACCCAGGCCAGGGCACCGGCCTTTATTAAACTGAGTATTTCTCCGGTTTGTTGTACAAATTGTTGCGGGTGGCGATAGAGGGGCAAAGAGGACCGGGAAATATTTACGAGTAATGTTTCCCGTTTCCGGGTAATCCAAAGGTTAAGCATTAATAGTGATGTGAGAGTCTGCTTCAGTTGGGTGAATGCCCGGAAAATAACCAGGAGAGCCAGACAAAAAAACACCAAATAAAGGTTTTTTGTACTGATTCCGGTTATGGTACTCTCACCCGTTTGCGCAGAAATGCTTTGTGCCATAGAGCGCAAAAGAAGGATAAATGAGGCTTCCAGGAGGGCAATAAGTAGCGATAGCAGAGCTGTTTTAAGAAAGGCCCTCTTATTTTCTTTAAGAAATGTGGAAATAAAACTATCGGACATATTGCTGAATTGACTGTTGAACTGTGAATGTAAAAAGGCATCAACCTTTTGGTCATTCAAATTTACACATTCCTAACTAGCATCTGTTCAGAGTAACACTATTTTCAACGTAAAGAATGTCTTTGACCAGGAACTAATTCATAATTCAAGATTTATAATTCCTAATTAAAGGTCCTCGACTTGCCGCAAATTTCTGTTTGTATTATTTTATCCGAAAATTAGCACTCGGGATCTAAGAGTGCTAAAACATAAAATTTTACGGATCATTAAAAAGGAGAAATACTATGGCAATCAAACCTTTAGCGGACAGAGTCCTTGTTGAACCTCTCGAAGCCGAAGAAAAAACAGCTGGCGGAATCTACATTCCTGATAACGCCAAAGAAAAACCTCAAAAAGGCAAAATCATCGCAGCCGGACCCGGAAAAGCTTCTGAGAATAGTGGCGAAACCATTAAAATGGAAGTAAAAGAGGGCGACACTGTATTGTATGGCAAGTACTCCGGTACTGAAGTTGCTGTGGATGGCAAGGACTATCTCATTATGCGTGAAAGCGACATTTTAGCAATTATTTAAGGATTATAAAACAATTAAAAGGAGATTTAAACAATGGCAAAACAATTAACATTTGATACTGCTGCCAGAAATGCTATTAAACGGGGCGTGGATGCTCTGGCAAACGCGGTAAAAGTTACTCTCGGCCCTAAAGGCCGGAACGTGGTAATGGCCAAGAGCTTTGGTTCACCCACGGTTACTAAAGACGGCGTTTCTGTTGCTAAAGAAATTGAGCTCGAAGACGCTAACGAAAACATGGGCGCACAGATGGTAAAAGAAGTTGCTTCCAAGACTTCTGATATCGCTGGTGATGGCACCACTACAGCCACCGTTCTGGCACAGGCTATTTATGCTGAAGGCCTCAAGATTGTAACTGCAGGTGCAAGCCCAATCGAAGTAAAAAGAGGAATTGACGTAGCAGCTAAAGCTATCATCGCAGAAATCACTTCCAAAGCACAGCCTGTTAAAGACAAAGACGAATGGGCAAAAGTTGCAGCAATTTCTGCAAATAACGAGCAGGAAATTGGTGACCTTATTGCAAACGCAATGGAGAAGGTTGGCAAAGACGGCGTTATCACTGTTGAAGAAGCAAAAAGCATGGAAACTTCTCTGGAAGTAGTTGAAGGTATGCAGTTTGACCGCGGCTATCTTTCACCTTATTTCGTAACGAATGCAGACAATATGGAAACTCTTCTGGAGAGTCCTTACATTCTTATCTTCGACAAAAAGATAAGCTCTATGAAAGACCTTCTTCCTGTATTGGAAAAAACTGCTCAGTCTGGAAAGGCTCTTATGATAATTGCTGAAGACGTGGATGGCGAGGCTCTTGCTACTCTCGTTGTAAACAAACTTCGCGGCACATTAAAGATTTGTGCGGTTAAAGCTCCTGGTTTTGGCGATAGAAGAAAAGCTATGCTTGAAGATATTGCTATCCTTACCGGCGGCCGTGTAATTTCTGAAGAAGCTGGCCTCAAGCTTGAAAATACAACTCTTGAAGATCTTGGTTCAGCTAAGTCTGTCCGTATCGACAAAGAGAATTCAACAATCGTTGAAGGCGCTGGCGCAACAGCCGACATCAAGGGTCGTATTGCTCAAATCAAACGTCAGATAGACGAGACTACTTCTGACTACGACAAAGAAAAATTGCAGGAACGTCTGGCAAAACTTGCTGGTGGTGTTGCATTAATCAATGTTGGAGCCGCGACTGAGACTGAGATGAAAGAAAAGAAAGACCGGGTTGAAGACGCCTTGTCTGCAACACGGGCAGCTGTTGAAAGCGGCGTGGTCCCAGGCGGCGGTGTTGCTGTTCTGCGTGCTATTTGTGCTCTTGACAAATTAGAACTTGAAGGCGACCAAAAGCTTGGTGCTAACATTCTTCGCAGGGCTCTTGAAGAACCCCTTCGTCAGATTGTTGCTAATGCGGGTGGCGAACCTTCAGTAGTTGTAAACAAGGTGAAAGAAGGCAAAGACGACTTCGGTTACAATGCCCGCACTGATGTTTATGAAAACCTGTTAGCTGCAGGTGTTATTGACCCTGCTAAGGTTACTACAACTGCTATTTCTAATGCATGTTCTATTTCCGGACTGCTTTTGACAACTGATTGTCTCATTGCAGAAAAGAAAGATGATAAAGCCGATGCAGGCGGCCCTATGGGTGGCGGCATGGGTGGCATGGGTGGCATGGGCGGAGGAATGCCAGGAATGATGTAATTCCTTGCTGAACCTGGTTCAGGAAACCTGACCATTCTTATCCCCTGGTACCTCTTGGTGTGCCAGGGGATTTTTTCTGTTTGGTAATATGGTTAGAAGTGAGAATTGTTCAAAAAATGCCAGTTGTAAAATAGTGCAGTGTTGCATTAAGCAAAAATCATTGGCAAAGAAAGAAAATGATTGAAGATTGAAGATTTTCGATTGCAGATTAGCGATGATTTAGAGTTCTGTTCAAAAGAAATCATAAATCTGCAATCATCAATCGTTAATCTTCAATCGCTAACCGAGTTTGAAGGACGTTTTCCAACGTCCAATCTTAAATCAGAAACTTTAGAGTAGAGAATTTATCAATGCCAGCCAACAAAAAAAAAGAGGTTGAAAAAATAGAACTGAGCGAGCGGCAAAAATTTGTTTTGTCCGCGGTTATCCAGAGTTTTATTGCGAGAGGAGAACCGGTATCTTCCCGTTTTATTCAGGATACCTCAGGTATCAAAGCCTCCAGCGCAACTATCCGGAATACTATGGCTAAGCTCGAAAAGCTTGGGCTTATTGAGCACCCCCACACCTCAGCTGGCCGCCAACCCACCGATTTAGGTTACCGTGTATACCTGAATTCCCTTATTAAACTTGAAGAGCTCAAGCCCTCTGAGAAAAATATTATTATCCGGCAGCTAAAGAATATTACCGATGAAGCGGAAATTTTAAAAATAGCCTCCAATATCTTAAGTGATATCACCAATAAACTCTCTATTGCTGCTACTCCATACCTGAAAAATGGCGTCATTACCAAAATAAACCTGGTTTTGGTGGCAGAAAAGAAGGTGATGCTGATTTTGTCGATTTCTGATGGGCTGATTCGCAGCTTAATGATTGAAATGGAAATTGATATAAATTACGCCCAATTGGAGGCAATCAGTAGTATATTAAACGAAAGATTAGTGGGTAGGCCTGTTTCGTTTTTGAACACTTTTGTAATAAATGAGATAGAAAATGTGACAAAAGGCTCATTTCAAGGTCCTATAAGGATATTCACCCGTTCTATTATGAAGCTTATGTCCATAGCTGATTATGAGAATGTTGAAGTTTCGGGAACCAAGAATATAGTTAAGCAGCCTGAATTCGCTAAAATTGAAGATATTGAGGGAATGATAGAGTTTATTGACGATAAAAAAATGTTGGTACACTTTTTGCATGAGAGAGTGAATAAGAAAGGAGTTTATATCACTATAGGAAGAGAGCATAAAATGAGTATTCTAAAAACCCACTCCGTTATTACCTCCAATTTTAACCTGGGCGGTGTAAATGGGACCATAGGTGTGATTGGTCATACCCGGATGGATTACTCCAAGCTTATTTCTGTCGTGGATTATACTTCCCGTATTATAAGTCAGAATTGGAAATAGAAATTTTAAGGAGCACGCATGGTCGAAGCAAAAGAAAACGTAAGCGATAAAGAGCAAAGCCAGGGATCGGAGGAGGCCCCCGAGTCCATTATTGAAACTCCGGATTCTGTTGAGGGGTCGGAGGAAGAAGCTGCTGAAGGAGTTGGCGAAGAGCCTGAAAAGACTGAGGGCGAAGCAAAAGATAAGACCGAAGAAGACGGCACAGAAGAAGATTCCTGCGATTATAGTGATGATGAGAATGAAGAGCTCTCTGAAGAGGAGGAAGGTATAAAAGAAAAATACCTGCGTCTCTATGCGGAGTTTGAAAACTTCAGGAAGCGTACGGCAAAAGAAAGCCTCCAACTCATCCAAACCGCCCAGGCGGGTCTTATGGAAAAATTGATTCCTACCCTGGAGACTTTCGAAATGGCCTTTAGCCCTGAGCAGAAAGCAAAAAAGCTGGAAGATTTTGAAGCGGGTATCAAAATGATTTTCAATAAATTTAAAGACGTACTGGAAGAAGCCGGGCTCGAAGAGATAAACCCCGAAGGAGAAGAGTTCGACCCTAACTTCCACGAGGCCATTATGCAGCAGCCCCACGATACTCTGGAAGAGGACCACATTGTTCAGGTATATCAGAAGGGATATAAAGTGAAAACGAAAATTTTAAAACACGCAAAGGTGATTGTAGCGAAGGGAAAAGAATAAAGGCAATATGTTTAATGAAAAAACGCATACCAGGTCTTGTCATTCCCCGGCTTGGCCGGGGAATCCATGACCATAACAGCAAGATGGATTGCCCGGTCAAGCCGGGGAATGACAGTGTTCGGTGGAGTTTTAGTCAGGTAATCAACTTAAGATGAATTATTAAATCACAAAACATTAAAAAAGGAAACTAACATGGGTAAAATTATAGGTATAGATTTAGGAACAACCAATAGCTGCGTTGCAGTTATGGAAGGCGGGAAACCCGTCGTTATCCCCAATGCAGAAGGTGGACGTACAACTCCTTCTATCGTGGGTTTTGCTAAAAACGATGAACGTCTGGTGGGCCAGGTGGCTAAACGTCAGGCTATCACTAACGCAGAAAAAACCATCTACTCTATAAAACGTTTTATGGGCCATCGACTCTCAGAAGTGGCTGAAGACGAAAAGAACGTCTCTTACAATATTGCCGGTTCCGGTGATGATATGGTAAGCGTGCAGATTGGCGATAAAAAATACACACCACCGGAGATTTCTGCAATTATTTTACAGTCCCTCAAAAAGACAGCGGAAGATTATCTGGGTGAAAAAGTGACCCAGGCAGTTATCACGGTTCCTGCGTATTTTAACGACAGTCAACGCCAGGCCACTAAAGACGCGGGTAAGATTGCTGGTCTCGAAGTGCTCCGCATTGTCAATGAGCCAACGGCGGCTTCCCTTGCCTACGGTCTCGACAAAAAAGACAACGAGGTTATTGCGGTATATGATCTGGGAGGAGGTACTTTTGATATCTCCATTTTAGAAATTGGCGATGGGGTATTCGAAGTAAAATCAACTAACGGTAATACTCAGCTTGGCGGCGATGACTTTGATCAGGCCGTTATGAACTGGATCTATGAAGAATTCAAAAAGAGTGATGGTATAGACCTCTCAAAGGATAAGATGGCGGTGCAGCGTATAAAAGAAGCTGCGGAAAAGGCAAAAATCGATTTGTCTTCTACAACTTCAACTGATATTAACCTGCCTTTTATTACAGCAGATGCTTCTGGCCCTAAACATTTGAATCTCAATCTTAGCCAGGCGAAGTTTGAGCAGTTGACTGAAGAACTGGTAGAGCGCTCTGTTGGTCCTTGTGAAGCAGCGATTAAAGATGCCGATGTATCGTTGTCTGAAATCAACGAAGTAATACTGGTGGGTGGTTCTACGCGTATCCCCGCTGTACAAAAACGTGTACAGGAACTCTTTAACAGAGAACCTCACAAGGGTGTGAATCCTGATGAAGTGGTGGCTATTGGTGCTGCGATACAGGCAGGCGTTTTGGCCGGTGACGATGCAGTTAAAGACGTACTGTTACTCGATGTTACCCCGCTTTCACTGGGTATCGAGACTTTGGGCGGTGTAATGACCAAACTCATCGAACGAAACTCCACTATCCCCACCCGTAAGAGCCAGGTGTTCTCAACAGCTGATGACAACCAGCCTGCGGTTTCTATTCATGTGTTGCAGGGCGAACGTGAGATGGCCCATGCCAACCGGACTCTTGGCCGTTTTGAACTGACCGAGATTCCGCCGGCTCCAAGAGGGGTGCCCCAGATTGAGGTGACCTTTGATATTGATGCTAATGGTATTGTAAATGTAAGCGCCAAAGATAAAGCCACGGGTAAAGAACAAAAAATCCGTATTGAATCATCTTCCGGTTTGTCTGAGGCGGATATCGATAAGATGGTAAAAGAAGCTGAGGCCAATGCCGAGACCGACAAAAAAGAAAAAGAAAAAGTGGAAGTGAAGAACCAGTGCGAACACGCTATTTACGCCACTGAAAAACTGATTAAGGAACATGGCGACAAAGTGGGCGAGGACGAAAAGAAACAAGTAGAAGCTGCCCTCGAAGACTTGAAAAAGGTGCAGGGCTCTGAAAATCTGGAAGAAGTGAAAGCAGCCATGAAAAAGCTCGAAGAAACTTCTCACAAGATTTCTGAGGCTATGTATAAAGCGGCTGCGGCAGATGCTCAACAGCAGCAAGCTGGCCCCGGTGGTCCTCAGGGAGATCCTTCTCAGCAACAGCAGCAGGCCCCACCTCAAGACGACAAAAAGAAAAGCGATGGTGCGGTTGACGCAGACTACGAGGTGGTGGACTAGGGAACGGTAAAGTTATATGTACTTTAATTTAAGGATAAATAAGTGAAAATAATGCCAAAAACCAGTCATTCCGGCTTGTCCGGAATCCTGAAAAAAGAAGAAATACATTTTCAACCAATAAATTTGAAAAAGTTGGCTTCGATGTTCATGATTCCAGACGAGCTGGAATGACTGGGGTCGGGCATTTGTACCTTAAATTGATGTGCATGGGCTTGTCCGGAATCAAGATGTGCATATTTACAATAAAAACACAGCGTTACCATGGCCGGAGTAATAGAATACCTGTTACTCCGGCTATAACGATTTAAATATTTATACGAAAGATTATCCAAATGGCAGATAAAAGAGATTATTACGAGGTCCTGGGGGTATCCAGGAATGCGAGCACACAGCAATTGAAAAACGCCTATAAAAAGCTGGCAATTAAAAATCACCCGGATAAAAATCCCGGAGACAAGGCGGCGGAAGACCGTTTTAAAGAAGCAGCAGAGGCCTACGACGTGCTTTCTGACTCCAAGAAAAAGGCCCAATATGATCAGTTTGGCCATGCGGGTGTACAAGGCATGGGCGGTGGAGGCGGTTTCCACAATTTTGATGATATTTTTAGTCAATTCGGTGATATTTTCGGTGATATGTTCGGAGGTGGCGGCGGATTTGGTGGCTTTGGTGGCAGGAGTCGGCGACCCCGGGCAGAAGCTCCCCGTGGTGAAGATATCCAGATAAAAATCCCTCTCACACTCCAGGAAATTTTAAAGGGGGCCACAAAAAAGGTTAAACTCAGGCGTTACAATAACTGTAAGACCTGCGGTGGCAAAGGCGGCTCAGGTGATTCGAGTTGTTCTGTTTGCGGTGGTGTGGGCCAGGTACGCCAGACCCAACAGTCTCTTTTTGGTACCATGGTGAATGTAACGACCTGCCCCGAATGTCGGGGACGTGGGAAAATTATCAAGAATAAGTGTAAGGATTGTTACGGTCAGGGTCGGGAAAAAAGTGAAGTTACTATTTCTATTGATGTACCGGCTGGTGTGGCCCAGGGGAATTACATCACCCTGCGGGGAGAAGGTAATAAGGGTATGAATGGGGGGGCTTCTGGTGACCTCTTAGCAATTATTGCCGAAAAAGAAGATCCTTATTTCGAGCGCCAGGGGAATGACGTGGTTTGCACTTCAGAAGTGCAGTTTACTACGGTTGCTCTCGGCGGAGAAATCCGGGTCAAGACCATAGACGGCGAAGTGGATCTCAAAATACCGGCAGGTACCCAGTCTGAGAAACTCTTTCGTCTCGCGGGTAAAGGCCTTCCTGATTTAAATACCGGGCGCCGGGGTGACCAGTATGTAAAGGTGCATGTATTTACACCTTCTACTCTCAGTGTACGGGAAAAGGAACTCTTGAATGAGCTTGACGAAGTACAAGAACACGAACCGGGAGATAAATCATTTTTCAAAAAGGCAAAAAGTTTCTTTAAATGAAAATACTCATACTCGATATAAACGACGAACTGGAAGGACAAGTTCTTCAGAACTGGTCTGTGCGGAACACAGAAATTGTGCATAGTCGGGGCGGGTCAGAGGCTATCAAGCTGATCAGTACTGGCGGTTTTGGTACGGCTTTTATTTCGGTAGAGTTACTTAATATTGATAATCTGGATACTCTGGACCTGGTAAAAACCCATAATCCAGGCGTTGAAACTTTTATTATTTCTGACCGGGTAGATACATCCAGGGCCGAAGAAGCCGTGCGCGGCGGGGCCCATTCTATTTTGGTGCGTCCTGTGCGTCTCGACCTTATGGAAACATTGGTCAGAAAAGTGATTGCAAGGGCCTTTACGCTCAAAAATCACCGGGTGTTGGAAGAACATGTGATGCGGGACCTCCTGGGTTCTTCTCCTGCAATGGAAAAAATCCTGGCTACTATTATAAAAGTGGCACCTACCAACAGCTCTATTTTAATAGAAGGAGAAACCGGGACCGGTAAGGAATTTATTGCAAACCTCATTCACCGCCTGAGTAACCGGGTGGATGAGCCTTTTGTAACGGTTAACTGTGCGGCTATTCCTGAGAACTTAATGGAATCAGAGTTGTTTGGTTCTAAAAAGGGGGCGTATACCGGCTCCATTGCTGATAGAAAGGGCCTTTTTGAAGAAGCTGACAATGGAACGCTTTTTTTGGATGAGATTGGTGAACTGCCCCTTGCTTTGCAAGTAAAACTACTTCGTTTTTTACAGCAAAAAGAAGTACGCAAGGTAGGAAGTACCGAAAATCGGATTGTAAATGTACGGGTGATTGCGGCAACCAATATGCGGTTAAAAGAGGCCCTGGCCGATGGGAGATTCAGAGAAGATCTTTATTATCGGCTGAATATTTTTCAGATAACCCTTCCCCCACTGAGAGAGCGCAAAGAGAACTTAATGAATCTGGTTCAGTTTTTTGTGGAACGCTACAGCAAACAAAACGATGTGCATATCAAGGGGCTTACCGCAGATGTTAAATTAATATTGTTGAATTATAATTATCCCGGTAATATCAGGGAACTTGAGAATATTATTGAGCATGCAGTAGTCTTATGCGATGGAGGGTATATTGCCAAAGAACATCTTCCTGAAAATCTGGTAAAAGAATCGGGTGCTCCGGAGTTACTGTCGCTTCCGGGGAGTGATGATGTATCCTCTTATAGTTCCCGGATAGAGACTCTTAATCATATGGAAAAGATGCACATAACAAAAGCCCTGGAGCTGTTAAACAATAATCAGACTGATGCCGCCAGGCGTTTGGGTATTTCCCGCAGCACACTGTGGCGGAAGATTAAGGAACACGATATCAAGGTGTAAACCGTAACTGACTAACCTTTCCTTTTGTTTTACTACCCCTTTCCCGTAGAAAAGTTTAATTTGGGAGAAAAGGAAAGGATAACCATGATTAAGAAATTTTTTATTGCAATATTTATTGGGGCGCTGTCCCTTGGGTTGATGTCTTGTATTTTTGGTGATGATGATTCGGATAGTGGCACTCCTGCCACTGCAGAAACTATCCTCGGCAAATGGCTCTGGCAGACATTCACTTCTAGTGGATCGGTAAAAATGGTCATTCCTCTGTTTGGAATGGACACTACCATGAACGTTGATACCTCGTATACGGTAACTGATGGAAGCTACATTCAGTTTAATGCAGACAGTACCTTTGAAAGTTATTCTGATGACGCAGACCCGAGTGATCCCACAGCCACTCAAGATATGGTTACCGAAAATGGGACCTGGTGGATAAATGGTGCTCTGTTGTATATGGTAGCCCCAGACGCGGATACGGTGGAGATGCGGACGAATCTAAGCGGTAATCAATGTGTTTTTTACTTTTCTGAAGTAGTCAATGAAGTTGATGAGACTTCTTCAGTGACCGGTACGGTGAATGTGACTGTTGTCACTAATAAGTAATATTGAGTACCTTCACTTTTCAAAAACTACAGTATTACAAACGAGTATTGGTTCGGGCATGCTCTTGTTCTTATTATAATCGCTTTCCTAAGCCGTTAGTCAATAATGTTATTGATGAACATCGGATCCAGAAACAAAACTGGATGGAGATGGAGAAAGAGGGACGACCGGAGTTTACTCAAAAGCACTATGACAAAAGTGCGCAAACAAAACTGGATAGTATTGATTTCTTTCCGGGGCAATGCCTTGAAATTGGTTGTGAAAGTGGCTGGTTCGGGCAGAGGGTGCTTGAAAAATATCCGGCTGCGAAATATGTTGGTGTTGATTTCAGATATGAAGAAATCACAGCCCCATCTCTGCCGGGGCATTATGTAATTAACGGGGATGCTTGCAGGCTTCCCCTTAAAAAAAATACTATGGATCTTTTAATTGGTTTTCATGTGCTGGAACATCTTCGCGATATTAAGGGCTTTGCCGGGGAACTTGACCGGGTGCTGAAAGACGACGCTAAAGTATTGTTTTGTGTACCCATTGGTTGGGATGATGACCCTTGTCACCGCTGGCATTTTATGACGGCCGCTGGATGGAAGCGCTTTATTATGCGTCGGTTTGGCCTGCGCCAGGTGTCTCATGTTCGCATTTCCCACGAGCCTGGGGAATATATGGGACTGTTTGAGAGGGCTCGGTAATGTATTCCTATTTATTGTGTTTTGTTATACTGCTATTTGGCTGTGCTTCTGTTCAGGACGTCCAAAACCGGTTTGCGATAACCTCTGACAAAAAGAAGACCCGGATATATGTCCGGTTATTTGATTTACCCAAAGGGTATAAGCTTAAAATGCTCTTTACCAAAAAATATTCTGCGGTGCCCAATTACCATGTGCCGAATGAGGACTTCTCAGAAAAATCAGAAGTGGTAAAGCTCTCTACCGGTAATACAAATCCTTTCGAACTGATAATGGAAATTCAACCTGGATCCTGGAAAATATCCGAACTGGAATTTATGGATTCAGAATGGGATTTTGAAAGCAATAAATATTACAGCTGGGTATTTGATACTAAAATACTGGTTCATTTTGTAGCTGAAGAAAATATGTTGAATTACATAGGTGATTTTCATTTTACGGGCATTGCTGATTTACCTCAAAAAAAATCACGTACTCCTGCGAGCTTCTTTGGCTTTAATGCAGCTAAACATGATTCTGTTTTGTTTGATGGGAATTTGGCAAAAAACAAAAAATACCCCTGGGAGATTCAAGTGCGGAACGGGGTGAATGCAGACTTTATACATAACCAGTTTCCACAAATTTCTACAGACATCGTCTGGGTCAATATCGCCAATATCAATAATCTGAAAGAAGTAAGCGGTAGAAATATGGTGTACACCTTTTTTAACGCTATCCCCAATCAGGATCCGGTTGGTCCGTGATTCTTTCGTTTTTAAATAGCCTTATTCTTATATAAGCGCAGCGGGAATTTGGATAATATTATCTGACAATTTCTCGACCTGATCGCAATTATTTATGACCATGCCGAGTGGAAGTTTATTTGAATGTAAAAAATATTTAAGTGAGGACAGTTTGGTTGATGTTGTTTTCATGCCGTATTTAATTTCTACAGGCAATACGCCAAAAGCTCCTTCTAGAATCAAGTCAACCTCCACACCATTCTTTGTACGGTAATAGGAATATCTCCAACCGGTCAGCCCTGTTGCCTGTAGACCTTTAATTAATTCTTCGATAATGAAGGCCTCAAATCCAGAGCCGGTAGAGGGGTGTACGCTTACCTGTTTGGGATTTAAAATATCAAGGAGATGATGACGAAGGCCCGAATCTCGGAAATTACCTTTTGGCATTTTAATTACTGATTTGCTGGCGCTCTTTTCATAACTGAGTACATTCCGCCAGAGATAACTGTTATGGGCAATATCAAGGTAATCACGAACGGTTACTTCTGATGTATCAATGGTTCTACCGACTTCACTTTTATTAATAAGGGTTCCGGATAAAGCTGCCAGTACGGAAATAAATCTTCGGTAGGTTATGTGTTTAAGTTTAGGAAATAATTTACGTATGTCCCGTTCAATGTAGGCTCTGAAATAATTTTCCATCCAGTGTTCGTGGAAGTCTGAATTATCTTCCAGTAGGGGTTCTGGATAGCCACCCTTAAAATAAAAATCTAAAAGACCTTTATCCGTTCGGGGTGGTTTCAATGTTTTTAAAAAATCTCCAGTTTTGTTGGAAATAGCGCTTTCAAATATGGAATAGATTGGAGATAATGGGTTCTGAATGTACTCATTATATTTTAATGTTCCTAATTCTATTATGCCAATACGACCAGCCAGACTTTCTGAAACGTTTTTCAGAAGTTTATAGGAGCTTGACCCTGTAAGTAAAAAACGGTTTTTATTTCCCCTGTTTTTATCAATTACCCCCCTCAATTCTCTGAACAGCTGAGGAGATTCCTGTGCTTCATCAATAATGATATGACTGGGATATTCTTTAAAAAAGAAATCGAAATCACCGGTGATTCTGTCAAAATCCTTTCCATTTTCCAGGTCAAAATAATCCCAATCGGGTCTGACCATTTTTGTGAGGGTTGTCTTTCCGCACTGGCGGGTACCGAGAATAAGAACTGCCGGAAAGAAATTGAGTAATTTGTCAATTTTAGAAAATAAATTTCTCGGTAGATCAGACATATTCTAAGTATACCTTAGGAATCGTCTGATGTCAATAGGGTTTAAGAGAATGAAATGGCAAAGGTCCTTCAAATTCAAGGCCCTGCATTTATTATATTCTCTAAAACAAACAGTGTTTTTCATGTTTTAACGAGTAGTCTCAAGGTATCTTATGATATACTCCACCAGAACTTTTATTTCAGTTGTACTTTTTTTCGGCTTAAGCCTTTTTTTTACGGGCTGTGCTCCTACCTGGATCAAAAACCCTCCGGATATCTACCATTGTTTTGTTGCAGTAGGGAGTGCTGATATCGGTATTAGTGAGGAAATGTCAAAAGATAAGGCTATTGAAAAAGCTCTTAAATCAATCTCTGAACAAATTCGGGCGAATATTATTTCAGAAGTAAAAACCCATGAAAAAAGTGCGAAAGATGAAACAAGTGGTGCTTTCAATAGAGGCTCTGAAGAAAAAATAACCCTGCTTACCAAAGAAATCCTTAAAAACTGGAAACTAAAAGACAGCTGGAAAGACCCGAAGGGGGTGTACTGGTGTATGGTTACTCTCGACTTGTCGGTATATCGGCAAATCATAAAATCAAAAATTGATTCGGCCATTGCTGTTTGCACCAAGGCCCTTACCACCTCAAAAAAAGGAAGTATTAAAGAACGTCTTTTGATTCTGGATAATGCATATAACGCGCTTGATAATTTCCTGGGCGTTCCTTTCCAGACGGTTGTGAATGATTCTACCATTGTGCTGAATAAAGCCGTTCCTGGTTTGGTAACCGCATTGTTGGGTAAAGTATTTATTCGCCCGGTTACGGCTGATGTTCTATTAAGCGGCAGCAAAAAGATCCCCGATACCCTGGGAGTTACCGTGATGCTGGACAGTCTTCCTGACTCCTCTCTTACCTTAAATTGGCATATCTCGGGAAAAGGGGTAACCGGAAGAGCTCTTCCCCTATCTCTGAATCGCTACCCGGTGGGTATAAGGGGTTTGAGTCCTGCCCTTGGCAAGGTGAGTGTTTCTGCGACACCCGATTTGTACTTTTTTAAAAATCGAATGAATTTTCTACAAAGTAAAGAACTCTCCGGGGCTTTCACGATTACCCGTAAAAAACCTCTTGTGTATCTGGCAGAAGAAAATGAGTTCCTGCAACTGGTAATTGAGGCTCTGGTACAGCAAAATATTGCCACAAAGACTGACACAAAAGAAAATGCCGAATTGGTACTAGGGGGGAGTTTTGTTCCTCAATCAGATAGTGTGAAAACCTCTTCCTACACCTGTGAACTGGTTGATACATCTGGGGACACCTTTCTTAAGAGTACAGGAAATGTTGGTCCAACAGACACGGTTACCACTGATAGTACTGCGACTCTAATTCTCAAAAAAGTAGCTGCAGAAGCTTCTGCCAGGTTGATTGAGGGTATTTAAAGCCGTGCAAAGCTTGTGTTAATTTTGGTGTTTTATTGCTTTGATAGCTATATTCTAAATTGGTGATGAGAAGGCACCGTAATAAGCAACAAGCAGTATTGTAGAAACGAATTCAGTGAAAAAAAAAGTACAAATTATCGGTTGGAGAGAATGGGTTTGTCTGCCTGACCTGGGGATTGAAAAAATAAAAGCCAAGGTTGACACGGGCGCTCGCTCTTCTTCGATTCACGCTGACAAACTGGAAGTATATGAAAAAAAGGGGGTGTCCTATGCCCGCTTTAATGTTTTTCCTCTTCAACGCAGGACCAAAACCGTTGTTACGTGTAATGCTAAAATCATTGAACATCGAAAAATTAGAAGCTCAAATGGTCAAAGTGAACTTCGTCCCGTCATCTCTACCAACATCGAATTGCTTGGTGCCTGCTGGTCAATTGAATTAACGCTTACTAATCGTGATGATATGGGTTTTCGTATGCTTCTCGGTCGGGAAAGTTTTCGAAAGCGATTTTTAGTAGATGCCGGCAGTTCTTATTACGGAAAAAGAAACTTAACTTAAGAGAATACATGAAACTTGCAATATTATCTAAAGAACCCAATAACTATAGTACACGGCGTCTGGTAGAGGCCGGTAAAAAAAGAAAACACAAGGTCAAGGTGCTCAACACATTGCGCTTTGCTATCGATCTGGAAGAAGAAACCCCAGACTTGTTGTATGATGGAAAAAGAATAAGACATTTTGATGCTATACTTCCAAGAATTGGTACTTCAATCACCTACTATGGCACAGCAGTGGTCAGACAATTTCAACAAATGGACGTTTATAGCCCCAATTCAGCCGATGGAATTATAAATTCACGGGACAAACTGCGCAGCCTTCAAATAATGAGCAGGCATAAAATTGGAATTCCTCCTACCACCTTTGTAAAAAATAAAAATGATGTTCTTCCTGCAATAGAGCGTGTGGGTGGTGCACCTGTTGTCATTAAACTTCTGGAGGGAACTCAAGGGATTGGGGTTTTGCTGGCACACACATTGGAAGTCGCAACTTCAATTATTGAACTTTTGCAGAGCCAAAAACAAAATGTGCTTATTCAAAAATTTGTTTCCGAAAGCAAAGGAAAAGATATTCGGGCCATAGTCGTGGGAGACCAGGTGGTCGCTGCCATGCGCCGGGTGGCTCAGGGTCAGGAATTTCGCAGCAATGTTCATCGGGGAGGGCTTGCTGAAGCGGTAACACTGGATGACCAATATATAGAAACCGCATTACGGGCAACGAAAATTATTGGACTTGGTATCGCTGGTGTTGATATGCTTGAAGGTAAAGATGGTCCACAGATAATGGAGATAAACTCGTCGCCTGGTTTAGAAGGTGTTGAGGGGTGTACAAAACTCGATGTTGCAGGCGCAATGATTGACTACATTGCTGCACAAGTGGATTTTCCGGAAATTGATTTGCGCCAGCGGCTCACGGTGAGCAAAGGATATGGTGTAACTGAGCTCTATATTCCCAAAGGTGCCGAGCTCGTTGAACAATCCATTAGTGAATCAGGACTCCGAGAAAAAGATATCAATGTGCTTACTTTGCATAGAGAAGGGAAAGTTATTCCCAATCCAAAATCCAGCCGATTGTTACAAGCCGAGGACCGCCTTTTGTGTTTTGGGAAAATGGAATCAATGAAAGAATTAATTCCTGAGAAGACCCGAAAGCGGCGTAAACCGAAAATGAAAAAATTGAAAAAAGCTGATATTGAGGCAGCACAAACTCAAGGGCCTGACATCCTCTAATATTTATTTTGATTATGATAGGGAATAAATGCAATGAAAACTGCCCCAAAAAAAGATTTCCTGAAAATCGGTAATACAAAAATTCTACCTGGTGAGCGAAAGCGGGTACATCTTGACGTTGCTGCATTATTTGACTTTACAGAGTTAACCATTCCGGTTGAAGTCATTCGGGGTAAATTGAGAGGTCCTACTATGTTTATCAGTGCTGCTATTCATGGGGATGAAATTAACGGTGTTGAGATCATCAAGCAGATATTACAAAAAAATATTCTATCAAAACTAAAAGGCACTCTCATCGTCGTACCAGTGGTAAATATATTTGGATTTAATAACAAGTCGCGCTATCTACCCGACAGAAGAGATCTCAATCGATGTTTTCCTGGTCATGCCAATGGCTCTTTAGGGTCTCAGCTTGCTCACATCTTCATGAAAGAAATTGTCAGCAAATGTACTCATGGGATTGATTTACATACGGGAGCGATTCACCGGGTGAATTTACCTCAAATTCGAGCTTGTCTCGACGATGCTCATACAGACGAGTTGGCAAAATGTTTTGGTGTTCCAGTGATTATCGATTCAAAATTACGCGATGGTTCATTACGGGAAGCGGCCCGTAAAAAAAAGGTTACGTCGCTACTCTTTGAGGGAGGTCAAGCCCTTCGATTTGAAGCCAGGGTGATAAAACAAGGCGTAAGAGGTTGTATGGCAGTAATGCGAAAAATTGGAATGCTTCCACCAACAAAATCACGCCTGCACAAACCTTTAACACAAGTGTATGTTGCGAAGAGTAGCTATTGGATACGGGCTCCGCATAGTGGCTCATTTCGGACGGTTAAAATAATTGGAGATCAAATTCAAACCGGGGAGTTGCTGGCAATTGTCTCCGATCCATTTGGCAATCATCCTTTTGAAGTTAACGCAGAGGTAGGTGGGATTGTTATTGGTATCAGTGCCATTCCTCTGGTCAACAAAGGGGACGCAATGATTCATGTAGCCACCTTTTCTAACTCAAAACGAGTTAAGCATGCTATAGAACAAAATAACTAGTGGTATGTCCTAAATTGTAAATTAAATTCCATGCAGTTTAGGACACTACACTAGTTCTTGTAGGATTTTTGCAAGTCGCGCAGAAAAGAGGTCGATTTTTTACGCACAATATCATGTTGAATATTATTGTTCAAGCGCGATGTCGCTGGTATTATGTGGTTTCATTTTTTGACATAGGCTGATAATAGAACAGCTGTAAATATACCGCAGGTCATTAGATATGTCTGAACTGATGAAAATAGGCCGTTATTCTAGTGGGTTACGAATGGCATATTCTTTGCTCTGGTTATGTTAAGGTAATAACAGGAGAATCAATGCTGGTTATGTTGATTCAGGAGTTTTTAGAAGGAGTAGTGATTTAAAATGAATACAGATAAACTTACTATAAAATCACAGGAAGCAATCAGCAGTGCTCATGAGCTGGCTGTGGAACTAAACAATCAGGAGATAAGCCCACTTCATCTACTGGCTTCCCTTATAAGACAAGATCAGGGACTGATTCCTGCATTGATAGGGAAACTTGGCGTACCGCTGAAAAATTTTGATACGGTTGTAACTGAGGCACTGAAGAAAATCCCGGTGGTATCCGGAAGTGGAGTGTCTCAAGTTTATGCTTCGAGGGATTTCTCAAAAGTACTGAATGAGTCACGGAAAATCGCTGATAAAATGAAAGATGATTTTGTTAGTGTGGAACATCTTTTTCTTGCCATTATTGAGATTGATAAGTCGTGTACAATGATAGCTGAGAATGCTGGTGTCAGTAAAAAAGTGGTCTTTGAGGCTCTTAAATCACTAAGGGGAAATCAGCGGGTTACCTCTCAGGATCCAGAAAGTAGCTTTCAGGCACTGGAAAAGTATGCGCGGAATTTAACCGAATTAGCCGAAAAAGGGAAACTGGATCCGGTTATTGGAAGGGATGAAGAAATCCGGAGAATTGTTCAAATACTGTCCAGAAGGAGAAAGAATAATCCTGTATTAATCGGTGATCCCGGCGTGGGCAAAACAGCAATTGTCGAAGGTCTGGCTTTGAGGATAGTGAACGGGGACGTCCCGGATGGGCTTAAAAACCGTACATTAGTAGGTCTTGATATGGGCGCGCTTATTGCCGGTGCAAAATTCAGGGGGGAATTTGAAGAACGTCTGAAAGCGGTACTCAAGGAAGTAACCGCTTCTGAAGGTAACATCATTCTTTTTATCGATGAATTGCACACTGTTGTAGGAGCAGGTGCCGCAGAGGGATCCATGGATGCCGGTAATCTCCTCAAACCCATGCTGGCCCGTGGTGAGCTGCATTGTATTGGTGCTACCACTTTGGATGAATACCGCAAGTATATTGAAAAGGACAAAGCTCTTGAACGACGTTTTCAGGTAGTAGTTGCAGATCAGCCCACTGTAGAAGATACTATTTCAATCCTCAGAGGACTCAATGAACGGTATGAAATTCATCATGGTGTTAAAATTCGGGACACGGCTCTGATTGCGGCAGCTGTACTTTCTGATAGATATATTGCTGACCGGTTCCTTCCTGATAAAGCTATTGACCTGATAGATGAAGCTGCGGCCAAACTTCGTACTGAGATGGACAGTAGTCCTGTTCAACTGGATGAAGCCAGTCGAAAGCAGATGCAGCTCGAAATAGAAATAGCGGGTCTAACCAGAGAAAAAGATAAACCATCAAAAGCTCGTCTGAATGATTTGAAACAACTTCTCTCCGAGGTAAAAGGCAAGACCACTGAGCTTAAGGTTCGGTGGGAAAACGAAAAACAGAAAGTAACCAACCTCCAGGCATTGCGCGAACAACTGGAAGACGTGAAAACGCAAATAGAAAAAGCCCAGCGTGATTATGACCTTAACAAGGCAGCTGAACTTCAGTATAGCGAGGTTCCTAAGCTGGAAAAAGATATTGCTGAAGCTGAACTCATTCTGAAGGATGGAAAGAATCGGCTTATGAATGAAGAAGTTACCGAAGAGGATGTAGCGGCTATTATCAGCCGATGGACCCATATTCCGGTCAACAAACTTATAAAAGGGGAAAGAGAAAAACTTCTGAAATTAAATGAGTCTCTGCATGAGCGTGTTATCGGGCAGGATGAGGCTGTGGACGCGGTAGCAGATGCAGTATTGCAATCACGGGCGGGATTAACAGACCCACAGAGGCCTATTGGAAGTTTTATTTTCCTTGGCCCAACAGGTGTTGGAAAGACGGAACTGGCCAGGACATTGGCCTATAATCTGTTTGATGATGAAAATGCCATTATTAGAATAGATATGTCTGAATATATGGAAAAACACGCGGTCTCCCGCCTTATCGGTGCGCCTCCAGGCTATGTTGGTTATGATCAGGGAGGACAGTTAACTGAAGCCGTTAGACGCAAACCTTATTCTGTCCTCCTTTTTGATGAAATTGAGAAGGCCCATACCGATGTATTCAATATTCTTCTTCAGATTCTTGACGATGGAAGATTGACTGATTCCCAGGGGCGGATGGTTAATTTCAAAAACACCATCATTATCATGACCTCCAATATTGGGAGCACTCACATAGTGGAAAATACGGGACGGTCCTATGAGGAGATCCGTAACACAGTTCTCGGTGAATTAAAGCATCACTTTCGCCCTGAGTTTCTTAACCGTGTTGACGAAACGGTTGTTTTTCATGCACTGGAAAAGGACCACATACGGAAAATTGTTACCATTCAGCTTAAGCGCCTTGAGGAACGCCTTTCGGATAAAGGTATTCAGCTTGAAATGGACAATAGAGCTTTAGACCTGCTGGCAGAAGAAGGTTTTGACCCTGTTTATGGTGCGAGGCCACTGAAGAGAGTTCTCAGACGAAAAGTCGAAGTGATTGTTTCTAAAATGATCATTGAAGGATCTTTAAATAGTGGAGACAAGTTATCGGTGACAACTGGAAAAAACGAATTGGACTTTTCAGTCAGAAAAGGATCTTTGTAGCGGAGTTTGGTGGAGAACGGTTTTTTTATTCTGGTACTCTATTCAATATATATGATATTTATTTCTGAATATAGTACTTAGAGCAAGTTCTGTAATGCCTTCGTCACAGAACTTGCTTCTCCTTTTTCAATGTATTATATCTTTGTAGTTTGATTTAATCAATAGCCAGGCATGCCACCCATACCAGCATTGTCGCCTGCACTTTGCTTTTCCTTTTTATCTGCTATCAGGCAGTCTGTGGTTAGTAGCAGCCCGGAAATGGAACTTGCATTTGAAAGTGCTGCCGTAACCACTTTGGCGGGGTCGATAACTCCTGCAGCTATCAGATTTTCAAAAGTTCCGGTATGGGCATTGTACCCAAAGTCCTCTTTCCCGGCCTTTACTCTGTTGACGACAACGGAAGGTTCTTGTCCTGCATTTGCGGCTATTTGTCGCATTGGTTCTTCAAGGGCCCTTTTCACAATAGCAACACCAATGGCCTGATCACCGAGAAGTTTAAGGCTTTCCAGAAAGCTGGCCGCCCGGAGAAGAGATACACCACCACCGGGAACAACCCCACTTTCTACAGCAGCTCTTGTAGCATGAAGGGCATCCTCCACTCTATCCTTTTTTTCTTTCATAGCTGTCTCTGTCGGTGCTCCTACATGAATTACGGCAACACCTCCGGCCAGTTTTGCCAAACGCTCCTGTAGTTTTTCTTTGTCATAATCAGAAGTGGTCTCATCTATCTGACGCTTTAGTTGAGTAACTCTTGATTTGATGTCTACACTCTTTCCGCCGCCTTCAATTATTGTAGTATTGTCTTTGCCAATACGGATAGAGGTGGCTGAGCCCAAATCTTCCAAAGTTACATTTTCAAGTTTCAAGCCTGCTTCTTCAGATATCACTCGTCCGCCTGTGAGGATGGCAATATCTTCCAGCATGGCCTTTCGCCTGTCTCCAAAGCCAGGTGCCTTAACTGCACAAATCTTAAGAGTTCCCCGGAGTTTGTTGACAACCATAGTAGCCAGCGCCTCGCCATCTACATCCTCAGAAAGGATCAATAGTGCTTTTCCCGCCTGTGCAGTTTTCTCAAGCACAGGCAGCAAATCTTTCATAGAACTGATTTTTTTGTCATGGATAAGTATTGAAGAGTTCTCCAGTACCGCTTCCATGTCATGTGCATTGGTCACAAAGTAGGGTGATAAATATCCTCTGTCAAACTGCATGCCTTCCACCACCTCCAGGGTAGTTTCCATGCTCTTGGCTTCTTCCACCGTTATTACCCCGTCCTTTCCAACTTTTTCCATGGCATCGGCAATAAGGTTACCAATTTCCTGTTCGTTGTTGGCAGAAATAGCAGCAACCTTGGCCCACTCGTTTTTATCCTTAACAGGCTTGGCACTTTTGTTTATTTCCTCTATAATTAATCTTGAGGCTGATTCAATCCCCCGTTTTATTTCCATGGGAGCGGCCCCTGCAGTCACGTTCTTAAGGCCCTCTTTGTATATAGCCTGGGCCAAAACTGTGGCTGTAGTTGTTCCATCTCCCGCGATATCGGATGTCTTGGAAGCTACTTCTTTTACCATCTGAGCACCCATGTTTTCAAATGCGTCATCAAGTTCAATTTCTTTCGCTACCGTTACACCATCTTTGGTGATGACCGGCGAACCAAAACTTTTCGCAATGACAACATTTCTGCCACGTGGGCCTAATGTTACTTTTACAGCATTGGCCAGCTTATCAACTCCGTTCTTGATTGCTTCTCTGGCTGATGCATCGAATTTCATAATTTTAGTCATTTTATATCCTTTTGATTTGTAAAATATCTCAATCTTAACCCTTAAATAATCGCCAAAATATCACTTTCGCGCATTATCAGGTATTCTTCACTATCTATGGTAACCTCAGTTCCTGAATATTTTCCATAGAGTACCGTATCGCCTGTTTTGACTGTCATCTGTATTATTTCACCACTGTTTTCCGACGGTTTGCCCGGGCCGACGGCTTCTACTTTTCCTTTCTGGGGCTTTTCCTTGGCGTTGTCTGGAATGTAGATACCACCCGATGTTTTATCCTCAGCTTCCAGAGATTTTATTATTACTCTGTCTGAGAGGGGTTTGACGTTCATATTTTTCTCCGTTGTTATGGTTGGAAATTTATTAAGGTATTTGAACAATATTTCATTTAGTTATTATATCAGCATGAGCAAAACACGTGCCACAAAAAGTTCGGCCGGGATTATGAATATATACCTGGAAATAGTATGATATCCAACGTCCCTTTTAAAATACAGGGCATCAGAAATAAGACCGTATATTATCAAAATGAAAAAGGGCTTCTCATTTTGATAAAAAAGAGTCTTAATAATTATTGATTTCTAAGGCATTAATTTTATGCTCAGTAAATAAGTCAGAATGTTGGTATTTCTATGCAGATAGGTTCATGACGCTAAAACGACAGAGTTGTTTCAGAAGAAATAAATACACGGCATACTATTTGCTATTAACCGTTACAGACTTATTCATTGTTCAAAATGAGGTAGTTGTCAAGTTTCAATCGGTAAAAAAACAGATTGAATTAAACGGGATACCAAATATTTAAAACACGTTCTCACCGTTACCGGGGCAAAAAAAGACCGGGTTAAAAAAAGGTGAAGTTTCATCATAAGGAGATTAGGTAATGCCAAGTAGTATAACCAACATTGGAGTCATTGGTAACTACCTCCCCCGTAAGTGCGGCATAGCAACCTTTACCACAGACCTGGCACAGTCGATCTCAGCGGTGTCAGATGCAAAATGCTGGGTTGCAGCAATAAACGACCAGGAGGATGGATACGATTACCCCGATAATGTTCATTATGAGATAAATCAGAACGCCATCAACCAGTATTCACAGTCAGCAGAGTTTCTCAATACCAATTTAATGGACGTTGTTTCCCTTCAGCATGAATTCGGGATTTTCGGAGGTCATGATGGTGGTTACGTTCTGAATCTTCTCAAGGATCTCCGTATGCCGGTTATCGCGACCCTGCATACCGTATTGAACCACCCTAAACCTACCCAACGGTCTATGTTTACAAACATTATTAAAGAATGCGACCGGGTGGTTATCATGGCGGAAACTGCCAGGAAATTACTCAAAAATATATATGAAGTTCCTGATGAAAAGATTGTTTTTATTCCTCATGGCATACCGGATATCCCTTTTGTTGATCCCAGTTTTTATAAAGACCAGTTCGGGGTCGAAGGACGAAAAGTAATACTGACTTTTGGATTACTTTCCCCAGGGAAAGGCATTGAGCAAATGGTTAAAGCACTACCGGATATTGTTAAAAAATATCCAGAGGCCATTTATATGGTGCTGGGCGCCACACACCCGGCAACCATAAGAGCAAATGGAGAGTCTTATCGCATTAGTCTGGAACAAATGGCTAAAAAATTGAATGTCAGTGAAAATATTATATTCCACAATCGATTTGTGGAATTAAAAGAGCTCAGCGAATTCCTTGGTTCAGCAGATGTATATGTAACTCCCTATCTTCAAGAATCACAGATGGTTTCGGGTACGCTTGCCTATGCGCTTGGGGCAGGGAAAGCAGTGGTATCCACTCCCTATTTGTATGCTAATGAAATGCTGGCCGATGGCCGTGGAGTTATTGTTCCCGTTCATAATCCCAAAGCTATGGCAGAAGCGGTAATTGACCTATTTGACGATGAAACAAAACGTCATGCTATGCGAAAGCGCGGTTACTTGTATAGCAGAAAAGCAATATGGCGTGAAGTTGCCATGCAATACCTCAGGGTTTTTGAAGAAGTTAAATTGGAACGAATGGGGCGTCCCAGGCCTGTTTCCTTTCCCAGGACCCTTGAAAAGAAACAAGCAAGTTTGCCGGAATTACGCTTAAATCATATGATAAGGTTAACCGATGAAACCGGTATTCTCCAGCACTCCAGATTCTCGTTACCAGACAGAGAACATGGCTATTGCACTGATGACAATGCCAGGGCACTAATAGTTACTTTGACAGCCCAACGTTTTTTAACCAATGATTTGGATTTGATGACCTTACAATATCGTTACTTGTCTTTTCTCCAGCATGCCTTTAATCCTGCTACAGGTCGGTTCCGCAACTTCATGGATTACAAAAGAAACTGGTTGGAGGATGAGGGATCCGATGATTGCCATGGGAGGGCAATATGGGCACTGGGAATTAATTATTTGCTATCAAAAAACAAGGGCTGCCAACAGGCGGGGGCGGTGCTTTTCAGGCAGGCGTTAAAATGTACAGAAGAGTTGGCAAGCCCAAGATCAATCGCCTTTTCTTTGATTGGCATACATGCGTATCTTAGTGAATATCCTGGAGACAGCGAAGTGAAAAGAATACAATATACCCTTGCAAAAAAATTAGATTCTCTTTTTAAAGGGGTGTCCCAGGCCGACTGGCCCTGGCTGGAAGAGACCGTAAGTTATTCAAACGGTAAGATTCCCCATGCGCTTTTATTGTCTGGACAAATGATGAAAAAGAAGCGTATAATTGATCAGGGTCTTATTTCGTTGGATTGGCTCATGGAAAAACAATTGAGCCACAACATGTTTTCACCTGTGGGCAACAAGGGGTGGATGACAAAAGATGGTTATAAGGCTCATTTTGATCAGCAGCCTGTAGAATCTCAAACAATGATGGAAGCCTGCATGGCGGCTTATTATGTTTCTAAAAAAAACAAATATCAGGATTTTGCGCAAAAATGCTTTGACTGGTTCCTGGGTCAGAATGATTTAAATGTCCAGTTATACGATTATCAGACGGATGGTTGCTGCGATGGACTGACGCCGGACGGCGCCAACTTTAATCAGGGTGCCGAATCGACCCTTGCCTGGCTCCAGTCACTTATCGCAATGCATTATATTCGCGCTGGTGAAAACATGTATCAAAGAGTCGAATAGAAATAAAGACACATAAAACGGAGGAAAAATTTTGTTACACCGGACAAAAATAAAAATTTCACCGGATAGGAGCCGCGTAATAATCCGTCCCTTTTTCCCTTATCACAAGAAAGAAAATACCAAAGTAATAGCAAGAGTTATGTCACTTACAGAAAAGGAAGTGACACAAGAATTGCATAACGTGTTGAGACACTTTTCTGATAGGCATTTTGATACTGAAGCTATTATCCTGAGTCATTACCGGGAAATTGAGCAGTATATGCTGACTGATATTAAACCTTCCAAAGAAAGACAGTTGCTTATTGGTGCTTATTTCACCAGCGAATTTTCCCTTGAATCCGCTGCGCTGTTTAATCCATCCATTGTTCCACATCCCGACCAGGATCATGTGCCAAGTGGTTCACTTCGTTTTATTATGAGTCTGAGGGCTATTGGAGAAGGACATATTTCCTCTGTCACCTTTAGGGACGGTATAATTCACAAAGATAATTCGATTACTATGGAGAAAGCCTGCCAGTTTGTAACAACACCGGAACCACTCATCGACACCGAACACAGCAAGAAAAGACTAAAGGATAAATTGCTGGAAATGGAAATAGAAAATAAATTTACCGAAAAAGTTTCCAGCTACCTTCCGAAAATGTATACGGCATCAGATTTAAAAAAAGCAGTCAGAAAAGTATATGAAGAAGATCCCAGGTTAACCCGAAAAAATAATCAAGCAAGGGATACCATGAAAATGCTGGTACAATCTGACTACCAGATAGAATTTTATGATGACCTGCCGCTTTCGGCCAGAGTAATATTTCCTAATTCACCCAGTGAAAGAAAAGGAATAGAAGACGCTCGTTTTGTATTATTTACCAGTGAAGCCGGCGAAAAAACTTATTATGCAATGTATACGGCCTGGAGTGGACAACAGACCCTTCCCCAATTGCTTGAGACAAAAGATTTCCTGCATTTTAAAATGTTTACTCTTCACGGGGATTCGATTAACGACAAAGGCATGGCACTTTTTCCCGAAAAAATAGATGGTAAATATGCGTCTCTGGCCCGCCAGGACGGAGAAAATATGTATCTGATTTACTCTGATGATATAAGATTTTGGAGAGAGCATATCCCTCTGTTAAAGCCCAGTTACCCATGGGAAATGGTAAAGGTTGGGAACTGTGGTTCTCCAATCCTTATTGATGACGGTTGGCTTGTAATAACACACGGTGTGGGGCCCATGCGAAGATACTGTCTTGGGGCTGTCTTGTTGGATAAAAAAGACCCGACTAAAGTTATTGGAAGACTCAAACATCCCTTGCTTGAGCCCAACGAAAATGAAAGAGAGGGTTATGTGCCCAACGTAGTTTACTCATGCGGTTGCATGGCATTTAATGGAAAGATTATCCTGCCCTACGCAATGTCGGATTATGCTTCCAGAATTGCTATTGTGGATATTAATAAGATGCTTTCAAAAATGCAGTAAATTTATTTAATTCCCGTAATCGTCAAACCTATAGAAGATAGTAAGGGCCTCCGAAAAACGAATACCTTTGAAATACACTCTCCTGTTCGTAATTAAAAATTCATTTTCTGTTTCTTATTAATACCCAAGCAGAATTATAGATTCCGGTTTTTTAACCCCAACGGCTAAATTCAATTAAAAAGACCGTATTGTTATTGGCATGATAGTTGATAGTGCAATATATAACAATTACTTAATCAGGAGGTACAACTCAAATGAAAAATATTACATGGATAATGGTTGCCACACTTTTTTTCGGAGTGTCAATCGGTTTCTCCAATCCAAAGAATGTCACATTGGAAGGTGTTGTTGAAGCCACCGAAATTGATGATGATGCCAACGTTCAAGGCATTTCTTTAATGGTCTATGAAGAAAAAGATGGCGAAACCATAACCACAGAGTACGCTGTTGTAAAGAATAGTAAATCTGCGCCTCTTTTTGAGTTAACCGGTGAAATTGTAACTGTTACTGGAAGCGTCAAAGAAGGCGTTGATGGTACTCCGTTACTTTCTGTAATCAGTTTTAAGAAAGTAACCCAGGAATCAGAGGAACCGGTTCAAGATATGAATACAGAAGAAATTGAAGAGGAATTATAAAAAAAACAATCTTATATCACTTTATTTCTGCATACCAAAAGTCATTTGGATGCAGAAATAAAGATAACCTGATTTTAGTATGAAACAGACTAATACAAATAATCGGGAAATAGAGATAGAGGGAGTCCTGGTTCCATCGGAGTGGGATTCGGCAGGGAATGTTCTGGGGGCGGTTTTAAATACCAATACTGAAGAAGAATACCCCTTAGATCATGTATCTCCTGATTTCAAAGACATCCTGAAACTTGTTCATAATTCAATGGTTTTACGAGGTGTTTCAAGGGTTCACAAGGGTAAAGTAACGTTCATCGTTAAAGACCACAGGTTAGCCTAAGCGTTGACATATTGTTGATCATCTCTATAAAGATACAATAATATCAAGAATAGTAAGCGTGCTATTCGGAAACAAATTAGGTTTTATAGCAACTTCTTGACTTCGAGCCAGGTCGGGAAGTTGCAGAGGAACCAAAAATTTAAATTACTCTTCCCAACCTTCCTCAGGGAGATCATCAAAATTATATCGTTCTAGATAATCACCTACTTCATACTCATTTTCCTCTTCTTCTTCTTCTTCCTCTTCCAATGAGTCGAATTCGTACTCATCCTCTTCCGGGATGGGCTCATAATCATCAAATTCGTCGTCTTCAATATTATTAAACATATAACACCTCACTCATCTAAATAAAACGACCTCTATCTATTTTGTATAGCAAATAACAGGCCGATTTTTTTTTCATATTTTTTCATATTTTTTTGAGACTACACCAAAAAACGGAATTTATAATTCTATTATTGTGATGAGTACAGAACCCTTAGTTCCTATTTCTTGTTTAATGTGTCCAATAAACGCCTTATGCAAGGTTTTAAGTTTTTAAACAGTTCTGTATAATCATACAACTAATTTCTATACTTTTGAAAAAATGAATCACAATTTGCCAGGCTTTATTAATCACGATGTTTTTCTAATCATCATTCTCGTCGGGATCGGAACGGACTTAAGATGAAAAGGCACATACTTGTAGCCTCTGGCAATGATTCATGTATTCAAGCTATTAAAGCGGGATTTAACAGTGGATACCTTGTCGAAGTCATTTCCCGCTCTGATATTGAAAAAATTCGGAATCCCAATATTGATATGGTATTTTTCGAGATTGATTTTATCGATGATGGAAAAGAAATTCCTTTAGAAGATTACCAGGTTCTTTTAAATAACTATCGCGTTAGTTTTCCGTCTGCTCTTTTTGTTATTCTTTCACCTATTCAAAATACAAAACGGGCTGTGTTAGCGGTGCGAGCAGGGGCAGAGGTTTATCTCAATTATCCAATCACATCTGAAGAAATAAAATTCTTATTAGATGATGATTACAAGAACCAAAAAACCCAGGGTGAACTTGATTATCTCAGAGATGAATTTTGGAATATAGAGGACATGCCTGTCACTCAAACTCGAAGTCCGGCCATGAAGGCTGTCCTCAATAAAATAAAATCTGTGGCCCCAACTAAATCGACAGTGCTGTTATACGGAGAAACCGGGACAGGCAAGGGTGTATTGTCCCAGCTTATTCATAAATACAGCCATCGGAAAGGTGGACCATACATCAGCTTGCATTGTGGAGCCATCCCCGAAAATCTCATTGAGAGTGAGCTATTCGGCCACGAAAAAGGTTCTTTTACAGGAGCCATTCGAAAGAAACTTGGAAAATTTGAGTTGGCCCACAACGGAACAATATTTTTGGATGAAGTAGGCACAATCAGTAAACCCCTCCAGATTAAACTATTAAAAGTTCTTCAGGAAAAAAGTTTCCAAAGAGTTGGTGGAGAGACGGATATACTATCAGATGCAAGAATAGTATCTGCGACTAACAGTGATCTCAAGAACCTGGCAGATAGTGGGGATTTCCGGAAAGATCTCTACTACCGTTTAAATGTCTTTCCTATTGAAGTCACTCCCCTGAGGAAACGTATTGAGGATATTCCTGTTCTTGTAACCAACATATTACAACGCTTGAATGACATTGAACTGAAGAATATTATGGAAGTACACCCACAGGTACTCCAGGCTTTTTCAAACTACCTCTGGCCCGGGAACATTAGAGAGCTGGAAAACTTGATGGAACGTGCGTATATTCTGGAGAATTCATCTGTCCTTTCTCCGGAGAGTTTCCCTGTTGAACTGTTTGACTCCGATAGATCTCAAGAGCCAAAAGTTATCGTGAATACCTCCAAACCTCTTGCCCTGGCCCGGAAAGAAGGAGTGGAAAGTGTTGAACGTAACTATCTAAAAATGCTTCTGGAAGAAAATAAAGGTAAAATCAATCTTTCTGCAAAACAAGCCGATATCACCACCCGACAGTTGCACAAGCTACTCACCAAGTATGGCTTAAAAAAAGAAGACTACAAAAAGAGTTGAGCAAAACCTTTTGTTGAATACAATTCTTTAAAATAGCGATTTTTATTTAGATTCCACGGCGTAGTTGTTTAAGGAAATGGGTATACCAGATAAGAATGCTTTATTAGGGACAATAACATAACCATTACATAAAGCCATTCTGCCTAGTAGCATACTATATCGCATACTACTTCTATCTGAAAGGGAAAAATCAGCGGATAGTACCCTCTCTCCAATTTTAAGAGCGGTATTAATAAAAACTCTATTTTCTGTATGACCACCTGAGTCGTATACTTTGCGTTTATCAATTATCGGAGACTGGCAAATAATGGATTTAGTCATATTATCAATTTTGTATTTTACATTAAAAGAGACCATCCACTTCCGGTTCTTTTTGAACACGTTAATATTTTCAGCATGAATAACTGATGTGCGTGCTCCAGAATCGACTTTGGCGATTATTTGTGAAATCCCCAAGTGTGGGAGGCCAACGGATTCTTTCCAGCCCAATAAAAAATAGGGCTTCCTGAACTTCTTTATTTTTCTCTTTTCAACTATTAGGGGAAGTATCGGGCTGTTCTTTTCGGATTCGATAGGCTCTCCTTTTTGCATTTATATTTTTCCAATCCAATGGTGTTTTCATGGCATTATTATTGCAGTAGTATGCAATTATGATGCCAGTAATTCTTTTAATTACCACTGTTAAAATGGGGTTTTTTAAGTCATATGTTTATCCTATAATTGAAAAGAACCAAGGAAATATGTAGCAAATCTTTGGCTGATCCCATAATTATTCAATTAAAATCACCACAATATTTATAAATACTGAACACCTATCAGAACTTTAGTGTCGCATTTTACAAAATTATCGGAACCATGAGTTCTTAAAATTAATGAGAAAGTCTATGTCAAACGAAAAAGAAATTAGGGGTACTCCTGTAATTAATGGAAAAGGGCTGGGGAAGGCGTACTATACACAAAAAGTGGGTACAGACTATCAACGAAGAAATATCACCAGTGATGGTGTTGGGAAAGAAATATTGCAATTCAATGAGATCCGGAAAAAGGCAAAAGTATTTTACATGCAAATGCAGATTTCATCTCAATTGCAAATAGATGCTTCTATTCTCAAAATATATAGCGGCATATTGGATGATCCCTCTTTTGTGGGAGCTATTGTTGATGCAATTTCTAAAAACCTGGTTTGTCTTGAAACTGCTATTCGTGATGTATCCGCGGAAATTGTAACGAAGTTTGATTCAATACAAGCTGATTTTTTTAAAGAACGCTCTGCTGACATCACCGAGGTATGTGAAAAATTAATTTCATATATTACAACAAATACTCCCAAAATAAAATTTAGTGAGCCGAAAATACTTATTGTTCCGGGTACTTTTACCCCATCTGATATTTTTAATTTTGATGAGTCAATGATAAAAGGTATTGTCGCTTTTAATGCCGGCCCAACCTCCCACGCCGTAATTATTGCCCGGGCTCATGGTATACCTTTAGTCAGCCGTGTTAAATACCTCAATCGAAATGTACAAGAAGGCACTTCTCTTCTTCTTGACGGATATACGGGTACCATTTATATCAACCCAAATGACAAAAAAATTAAAGAAATAGAAGTTGAATTAGCCTATAAATCAAAAATAAAAAGATTGGGTGAAGCACACTCTCATTTAGCGGTTTCAAAAGACGGCATTCCAATATCGGTATCTGCGAATGTTGCTTTTCTGAAAGACATACATCAGGCAATGGAATATGGAGCAGATAGTATTGGGTTGGTGAGAAGCGAATATATTTTCTTTAAATGGAACAGAGCGCCTTCTTTTAACGAACAAAAGGAGTATTACGAATCTTTATTTGACGTTGCAAAAGGGAAACATCTTATTATAAGATTACTGGATATTGGAGGAGATAAAACGCCATCGTATTTAAAACTTCCTAAAGAGTTTAATCCTTTTATGGGGTGGAGAGGTATCCGGATCCTCTTACAAAAACCAGATTTTTTTATGGAGCATTTAACGGCGATAATGTCTGCTGCCGCAGGGAGATCCTATGGACTTCTCGCACCTATGGTCTCTACGCTAAAAGAATGGAAACATACAAAACAATTTATTATAAAAACGGCTATTTCCCAGAACGTACCAGTTCCGGAATGTGGTATTTTATTTGAAGTCCCGCTTGCTCTCCTGGAAATGGAACAATTTTTATATGAGATAGATTTTGCTTCTATTGGAACCAATGATCTCATCCAATATCTTTTAGCCGCTGACCGAAATAATCCAAATGTTAATTATTTACATAATCCTATTGCCCCGGCTTTTTTGAACATCTTAAGAAATGCTTGTGAAACAGCACGGAAGGGAGGAAAAAGTCTTTCTATTTGCGGTGAATTTGCCAGTTATCCAATGTATACCTTATTACTCCTTGGAATCGGATTAAGGAGTTTTAGTGTTACTCCGGATCACATTCCAATAATAAAAGAAATTATTTCAAAAGTAGCGATATCAGATATTGCTAATTATATGGAACATCTCTTTTCTAAAGCATCAGCAGAAGAAATGCTTGATAACGTAAAGTCCGTTAACAAAAAGCTCATTCCCAAGATCTGTGAGGTTTATGCTCCTTATTTTAAAGTTTGACTTTGATAGTATTATTAATTGCTAATGTAATATGATGATTACTTATTACAAAGCAAGGTAGTTGAAGTACCTACAAACATCACGTTCAGCAAAGTCGAGAAGCTGCTAAGGAACCTAAATGGTACCCGGTGATTCTGCCTCGGGTTTTGCAAAACTCCAGCGGAATCCCAAAGAAACTGCAGCATACTTGCTCTCAACAAGCAATCCCCCTATCGTCATCCAATCCACCGGTATCCAGGCTAAACCAAAATGTAAATTTTTTCCATCAAAGCTTACAAAAGGGCTGACCCGTTCGGTGACCGTTAAGGTAAGACCTGCCACCCCATAAATTTTATTAAAATCGGGTATAAGACTGGCTACTCCACCAGAAACTCTCATGGCAAAGCCTTCAGAAAATTCCCAGGACTTTGTTAATTGAGCAAAAACGGATTGATCATTCCCTCCGGTTTGTACACTTCCGGTGCCTAATATTACTCCTGGTCTCCAGCCATCCTCATTCTCTGAAAGAGGGGAGACTCTAAGACTCCATAAGGGCTTTTTGGTATTTATGGTATATCCTGCCCCGATATCCAACCATTTGGTAACTCCATATCTTAAATTTACGACTCCCTTATCCTCATCACTGGTGGGGATGGCTATACCACTGATAAGCAAAGACTTTGGTGATAATAAGGTGCCTCCACTTTCTCCGGTACCCGAACACACGGGGCAAGAGGGACCACATTCCTGGGAGTATAAGGTGTTGATTGTGGTAAACAACATAAGAAGAAACATTATATGAACTTTATGCATTGGTAATCCTATCATTAAACTATGAAATGTAAAATATATATTACTCTTCCATATAAGGGTATGAACCTGTCTGTATTAGGTTGTCGCTCTCACTCGCCAGATAAAGCCATGTGCTTCCAGAGCAACGAGAATTAGAAGAGAGGGTTGGTTTTATGGGGATACCGCCTTTCCGTATGGGATATTTTCAAAAAGCAGGGACTGGAACACGAAAGACTAAATAAAGAAATGTCTGAGGGTTTCTTGCTAAATTTATGAGAATTTTTGTATAAAGAAAAATAGTATACTTCCTGATTTTGAAAGAATACGTGATTTCCTATAAAAATAGCTATATTTGATAAAAAACCTCGTAAATCGAAAATTAATTGATATTTTCTAAGAGACTATATGGGTTTTGTTAATTCTTATAGTAAACTGGCTCATTGGGCTTAAGACCTTCTGGAGTTTATTAATGAGGTAAGCGGATTTACCAGGTACTACTGAAGGGGGCGGAGCGCACTTAGCCCTGAAATATGGCATGATTATATAACCAGATTTAATGAATAAATTAAGTTTTCCAATTACCTTCATATATATTCTTTATTCTTTCATGTGAATTCACTGACATGGCTGAAGAAAAGTTTGGTGACCAATACTTTAAAACAGCAATTGCACTTATTGAACTTCACAATATTAGATATGGGGAATATCCATGTTGTTAAAGACTTGGATGCAATACATGAGTTGTAAAAATTCAGAATATTCTATATTACAAGATGTTATGAATCCAAAATACAAAACAATTAATTTTTAATAAGAGCGGATTATGTTAGCTAAAACACTTCTAATTACAACTATTCTTTTAACCTTGCCATTTGCCAGGGGAAATTCCATTTACTGTTCCATTTCCACAAAACCTCTCGGGATTGTATTTGCAAATTCTAATTCAGATGATGAATTTTCTTTCCCTGCAAGACTAGGCGGCGTGCATTTGAAATTAAACAAATTCATACAAATGATTGAACCCATAATGGTTTTTGGTGGAGACGGTGGTTATGGAATAGCTTATTCAATTCTTTTCAGGAAACATAGAGAAAGTCATGTTTCGAACGGTATAATGACCGCGTTTTATAGTATTCACAATGAAACGATTACGGAAGTGTTTTATCGGTTTCAAATATCGACTATAGATAAGCTGATTCCATACTCCAGTATTGAATTAGATATAGGGTACGGGCTAAAGGGTGCTTCTAACAACAGTGGTAGTGATGCTGTTGAGGTTTCAAGTGGAGGGACATTTCGGATTGGAATTGATATTGGCTTGAGTTTTAAACTAAATAAAAAAAAGAAGTAAGCGATATAAATACAAAATACGGCCTTGAGTTCTCTTGGCAATTGTTAAGAATCTTCTTCACATCAAATGACGTATTATGTTGACAATTATAATGAAAAAGAAAATATGAAAGTAATATGCGGAGATATCACCACTTTAATTGATGGGATAACAAAAACAAACACTTATAATAGACTCAATGTTCAAATGACCATCCTATCCTCTCCAGAAAGCTATCATAATTACCTTCAAATAAAAATGCTTTATTATCATCAAAAACAATAAGTCGGGTGGCAATCTCACGCACAATCATTTCATCATGGGACACAAGTACTACCGCACCAGAGAAGGTTTGCATAGCTTCTTTTAATGATTCGATTGATTGCATATCGAGGTGATGCGTTGGCTCATCCAGTAATAACAGGTTGACCGGGGTTGCCAAAATCGTCCCCAAAAGTACCCGGCTTTTTTCTCCACCGCTCAGAACCTTTATTTTTTTAAGGGCATCATCACCTGAGAACATCATTAACCCTGCAAGGTCACGGGCATAGCCCATGCTGATAGAAGGATGCACACTCATAATCTCTTCACATACATTATTGGCAAAATTCAGACGGTTTATATTAGTCTGGCCAAAGGAGCCTATGGTGGCTTTTTCATGGTTACTGATAGTTCCGCTCAGGGGAGAAAGCTCTCCTGCAAGCAGTGAGAGTAAGGTGGATTTACCTTTACCATTGGGCCCAATAACTCCAATGCGATCACCGGGGCGTATATCCAGGTCTATATCGGTAATTAACATCTTATCGCTGCTATAGCCAAAGTTCAGTGCACTGATTTTTTGAATGCATTTAGCAGCAAAAGGAGATTCACTGAATTTAAATTCCAGTTCCGATATGTCCTGAAGTTTTTCCATTTGTCCCTGTTTTTCAAGGAGCTTGACCCGGCTTTGTACTAAAGATGCCTTAGCAGCCTGAGATTTAAATCTCTCAATAAAGCGTTCTGTATCTGCCCGTCGCGCCTGTTCTGTTTGCCGGGTCTTCTCATAGATTTCATCTTCCTGAGCTGTTTGTGCATACCACTTCTCTGTGGGACCCTTAATTTTTCTCAGCTTATAGCGCAGTATCCCCATAGTATGGGTACATACCGCATCCATAAAATTCCGGTCATGGGTGATAAGAATAAATTCATCCTCCCAGGTTTTTAGAAACCCCCTAAGCCAGCGAATAGAGACAATATCCAGATAATTGGTAGGTTCATCCAGCAAGAGCAGATTGGGTTCTGATAGGAGTAGTTTCGTTAAATTGAGTCGCATTTGAAAACCACCGGACATCTCCGATGGTGGCTGCTTTAGATTTTTATCAGTAAAACCAAGACCGGCAAGTATTGCTTCTGCTTTGTATTCCTCTTTCCAGCCACCATAATCAGGGAGGGCAAGACAGGCCTCCTGAAGTACTGTAGACTCTGAGAATTCAAAGTACTGTGAGAGTACACCGATGCTATAGTTTTTTGATGTACTCCATACGCCATCATCTGCATCTTCTTCTCCCATAAGGATTTTGAAAATGGTAGACTTCCCATGACCATTCCGGCCAATAAGTCCCAGTTTTTCTCCCGGATTCACTACAAAAGTGACTTTATCCAAAAGAAGCTTACCGTTGTAGCTTTTTGAAAGATTGCTTACCTGTAACATTCCTACTCAGTTTTTAAAAATCAGTTTTTCAATTATGAGCGGAAATATACTTATTTTAATAATATCCAAAAAACCAGCAAATATTGAAAATTTATAAGAACTTGAGCTATTTTAAGCAGGTAATAAGATATCGAAAAAAGTGGCTTTCGACAATATCAGAATTTTTCTAAATTATTCATTTATATCACGTTCCGAATTTAAGACCATCTAAAAAAGAGAGGTTCATTTTGAAGTACATCTTTACTGTTGCACTGGCAGTTTGTCTTTATGGGCAAGGGTGGGCGGAATTTCTGCCCAGCGAATATGCAATATATCGGTTGACGCAGATTAACTCTGCGGACTCGAATACAACTGATGATGGCACGTTCAGGAGCTTTTATGTAAATCCATACCGGGCAGCTAAAATTACTGAGGCCTTGAAATTAAATTTGTATACCACACCCCAATCAAATGGTACCAATTTTCTTGATTTGGACAATGAGAGTGTCTGGGTCGAAGGGGCACCATGGGTCCAACCCGACGATTCGTTGCCCCGTGCGTTGAATTGTATTAATACGGATGGCGCAAATGGTATACAGAGCTCGGTATCCTACCAATTCAATCCGAAGCCAGTATTCAATGTTATTGTTGCAGATATCAAATTCCCAATGTCAACCGGGGATAAAGGTTTGCGTTTTTTCTCCTACCGGTATGATTATCACCAAGGTACTACCAGAATCGATAATAATTATGGCGGAATCACCCTCACTTCCCAGGGCTACCTGGAAATACGTCGCAAGGTGGGGAAACCCATCGACAAGACCTATACCGATACGCTGCGCACAAAGTTCCTGACGGATGAGTGGATTCCCCTTATCGTCCAGTTTCAAACGGTCGGTAGTGTAAAAGAGATGGCGCTGTTTTTAGGAGAGTCGGAGGCTTACCGAGATACCATAGGACCTAATCCAAGCCAGGACTCTCTTGTGGTCTCTATTGGAGGAGGGCGCGACGAATCAGTCCATGTAGGGAGCTTTGCTCATTTTGCAGGAGTTACGGGTGATGAAGTATCAAAGGGATATATGCAGTGGGAAGAAGCACCAGGTGAGAATATGTGTGACACTGTTATTTATCCAGTTTATGTGCACCAGATTCTCTATGACCCGCCGGGCGATGGGAGCTACTCTTCTATTAGCGATGGCCAAACAATTACCAATAAAATGGCATTTACTATTGGTGGAGAAATTAGCATAACGATGATGGCCGGGTATGAGCGGGAATTCAGTAAAGCGGACCTTTTAGGAATAGGTGGCAAAACAGCTATCGATTTCGAGTTTTCGACTACAGCCAGTGCCTCTTACCAATACGGCAGTGAATGGACAACCACCTATCAATCAGAAAGCAAACGAACATCGCAGAAAGAAAGTTTTCTGAGAACATACATCGGACCTGGCGGGGGTGATATGGTAGTTTATGAGCCATTCAGACTGGAGCGTAAAATGTTCCGTCGCCCCAAACTCGGCGGAGGATTTACCGGTGATGCTGATACCGCATATATTTATTATGTGTTTCATACACCTATTCCCGACAAAACAAGTTATACCAGAGCAGCCAGGATGACCGATCTGCTCCGGGAAATGAAAGACGATTCCTCTGCCATGACTATTCTGCGTAATGAATCGGTAATCGACTATGAAACCGGAAAAATCCGCCCGGAATGCATTTCATCCGGCCGCCTTACCAGGCTGGATGAAAACTGGATCTATTCAGGGAACTCGGACTTCACTCGTACCAGTAGCGAAAAAACCGGCAGTGCCGTATCTCATCAACTTTCCATTGGATACTCTCTAGATATGAAAGCAAAACTGATGCTGTCGGGATTCAAAGTTGGTGGTCAGTTACATCTGAAAGCGACAACAGGGGGCAGTACTAAAGATGGCGAAGAAAATACTCGTAAAGTATCCTATACTCTTTTCGATAATGAAAGCTGGGACAACTTTGCTGTACGGGTTTATCTTGACAATCGCTTTGGTACCTATGTATTTCAGGTAGACAGCACCCAATCCTATTCCTCATTTCCCTATGAGGGTGCCTATACTATTCCGGGTGCAGATTTTAGTTTAAGCGCAGACGCAACAAATAAAATAGGTGCTGTTGGTGAAACAGTACAATACCAGATTACGGTACGAAATAATAGTATCAAACTAACTGAAGTCGTTACCTTCACATCTGAAATGATAAATTTTCCTCATACCGCAAAGGTGTTCCCGGAGGAAGCCAAACTTGCACCTAACGAAAGTGCCGTGTTTACGGTTTCACTGAGTGCTCCGGAAGCAGGTGTGTTTGATGCACCGCTACGGGTTAAAATGACCGGTCCTGCACCAAAACGATCTTTGGAAAAGGAGCTTGCATTGCGTTCAGTTTTTACCGATGCTGATGCTGGTCTCCTCCTGGCCTGTGACAATCCTACCCATAATGTATCTACAGGAAGTTCAGACGTGGATCACACCTTCATTCTGAACCTGGCTAATTTAGGTTTGGAAGATGCTGTTATTGAGACAGGCACGAAAGAAGCTTCTGAAGGTGTCACCTATTCTATTGGTAAAGCGCCGAGTCAACTGGCTTCTGGTACTGCCAATCAAATTGATGTCAGTGTCACAGGAACCGGTGATAACTTTCCTTACACCTTAATTTTCTGGACCAAACAAAAGGATGTTGCAGACAGTTACCAGGAAATTACTCTGACTATCAACAATGATTCCTCATTATCCCCCATCGACCAAAAGCAGGCAATAGCAGCTCGTATTCTCGATGCACAATATTTTTATGGTACCGGCCTGGTTTACACCGCACCCGGAAGCGAACCAGCTCATGTTGAATTGTATACTCTTTCTGGTAAAAGGGTTTTCCGCCAATCGTTTTCTGGTATGGGCATTTACTCTGATTTTGGGAATGGTACGGTTGGTCAGGGTATGTATATCTGTAGAATACAGCAGGCGGCTGCCATGGTGCAGAAGTTAGTGTGGGTAGTGCGTTAAGTTTTAAATCAATCTAAACCCAAAACGTATTATGAAAAAAAATAATTATAAAATATTTTTGTGAATAAGAGTTCAATTAGCATTTTAAAAACAAGGATATCACAGTGAAAACAAAAACTAATATTAATCCAGGTGTTTGTAATTTTGAAACAGAAGTAACAGCTTCCACTGAAGACAGTCAAAATGTAACTTTCGAATTTAATTCTGAATGTGAAACCATAAAGGCCTTCGCAAAAAAAGTCGCTGATATCTCACCGGTTAACGCCATAATGACATTAGGTCCGGAAGAAAACCCTGTTCTCTTAGAAGGAAGAAAATTATTACAAGTAAAGGGTTGTTGTGATGCCTGCATTGTACCAGCCTGTGCTGTTAAAGTTATGCAAGTATCAGCAGGACTGGCCCTGCCCAAAGATGCTTCTTTTACAATCATCCAGGAGTAATTTATTTATCCGGTAATCGGAATTGATATTGAGAATCAGCCAAAGAATTCCTACAATCTCTTAGGGGTTGTGCACTGAAGTGTAACGCTTTCATTCCTCTTTCATTGACACAAATAATATCGATAGCCTCATAGTTGAATTATTAGAAAAAGATTCACTTGTAATAGCAATTGGAAATAGTGACAGTTTCAATGTTGCTTTCTTTTGACTATTTGTTAATAACAATAGCCCTTAGGCAGGTTTCTGCATTACAAGTCCTGGCTAAATAAGTGCCTTTGGCATACATACTTGTATTCCAGATAAAGCTGGTTTTTCCATCGGGATTTATTGCACTCGACTGTAGCCGTGTTTTAACACGCCCTTGCATGTCTAAAATTTCCAGGTTGCGGCTGGGGAGAGATGTTATGAATTTAATCTCATGAGGTCTTCTGTTTTTTTGAATACACAGTGAAAATTCAACCAGTCTAACCTGGAAGATTTTTTTCTCTGTATTAACCGGATTGGAGCTGTCATGGAATCCATAGATTTCTCCCCAAATGTCTCTTTGGTTAATATCAGTATTATACGCGTTCATCCATACGGTGAAAAAGTTTGCGCCCACTAAGGCTATTTTCGCTCCTGCTAATGGTGTTATTAATTCTTTATTCAATGGATAACGGACTGGCCCGTTAGGAGTTCCGTTTGTGTTTATAATGCGGGCGGCAACCCGGTTATTGACAGACTCAAACCAGCTTACCCCAATAGTTCCGGTTTCATTCATATCTATGTCAAGATATGATTTCGGTGTAGTACTGGTGTCTATTCTAAAGTTACTTCCTATTGCTGTGCCATTATTACTGAATAATTGTCCATATACATTAAACTGAAGAGTACCGCCTCTTCCATCTATCCAACATATCGCAAAGTTACCATCTGAGGCCATACCTGCTTTGGGTGATGATGCTTTTCCTGCTTCGCTGTTGACCGTAATTACATTTCCTATTTGCGTTCCGCTGGCATTATATCTTCGGACATACACATTGGATGTTGTGTTAATAGGTCTGCCGTTAAAATAGGTAGTTTTTAATTTGTGATAGGTTACGATAAATTGTCCGTTTTGATCGAATGCCACAGAGGGGGCCGATCCTTCGCCTAGAGAAAGGCTGTCTTTCAGTACCGCTCCTGATGAAGACAAGAGTTTGCCTTTTACCCGTATTTTTCTATCTCCATTTGTATCCTTACCGGCCCATACCACGGCCACCTTGTCACCACCGGCAGCAATGCTTACATCATAGCAGCTGTCGCTCCCAGAGCTGTTTAAACCAATGAGATTACCGATTAATACTCCTTCATAAGAAACGCGCTGAAGCCATATTCCGGGAATAGTAGATTCTTTATCCAGCCAGACTACAAAAACAGATTCACCAAGGGCAACAGAAGGGTTTTTTGCCGGGTCCCAGGTGTTCACGCTTACTGACGTGCTTATTTGCATATTTTCAGGATCATAAGTTTGTAAGTAGATTTCACCATTGTTATAATCTTCCCAAACTACTGCTGATTGACCGGTTTCTTTGTTATAGGCCACATCTGGATATGCAGCGCTAGAGCCCATGCCATTGACTCTTATCGGGACACCAATTCTTGTCCCTGCGGTATAATATTTTTGGACCATTATCTGGCTTGGACTTGTTGTATTGTCTTCCCAAACAAAAATTATTTTACCTGCCTGGTCAACAGCCGGTCGGATATCATTTATTTTATCAGATTCTAAAGAATTAATTTCAAGAACATTGGTGGCTGGCTCACCTGAAGGGGTGTAGGTTCGAAAATATGCATTACCTTCAATGACGTCCTCCCAGGATATGGTAAATATTTCATTAAATCCTATGGCTACTCGAGGGGTTTTATCTGCAGAAGAAGAAACACAGCCATCTACGTTCAGCTCCTGGTCTACCGGGACACCATCAGCATTAAAGCGTTGGGCACGTATCCCTAAACAATCATTACCTTCTTTTTCCCAACTGACTACAAAATTACCAGATGCGGTCATAGCCATATCCCAGGTTTTACCATTCACCAGTGTGTCCACAGTATAGCTTGCTCCAATTTGGGGCATACCTTTGACCTTATGATTATAGACAGCACTTTTTAAGGTGAAATCTTCACCTCCAAACAGAATAGCTACTCTTCCGTTTTCACTTATGCCTATTTTCGAATCATCTCCAACTTTATTTACTTCCTTTCTTATGGGAGTTGGCGAAACTGCAGTGGAAATGATTCCAAATTGCAACCCCATCGTCGTATTATAGGCAAACCAGGAAACCACACAGGTGCCATTATTGGCAATATCAATATCGCCTAAAACAACACGGTCAGAGTTGTTATCAAAAGCAACAAGTGGGCCGTCATCAAAGGGTGTCCCGTCTTTGTTATAACGGCGGTAGAATATATAGTGATCGCTACCAGAGCCCCTACCATAGTTATAGTACCAGGCAAATACAAATAACCCGCTATCAGATATGGCTAATGAAAACCTGGATCCGTATGCTTTTCGATAATCTGCATTAACGACAAATTCTTCTGAAATTGCTATGTGCTCTGCATTAAAGAGTCTGCCTACGATGGTGTATTTATCCACTCCGGCCGGCTCCAGCCAGGCTGCCACATAGTTGCCATTTTTTGCACAGGCAATTTCCGGGACCGTATGTGCCACGCTATCCAAATCTCCGGATACTTGGAAATCGTCTTTTACAATCTCGCTGAATGAGCTAGATAAGAAAAAACTAATGGCAATAATGAGTTTTTGCATAATGGCCCCCTCCTTTTTTCTTAAAATAGAAAGTTACCTGTTTAGTAGATGTGATTGAGAACACATTTGGAGTTAAAGTTGGTCGGACCAAGAGATTCGATGAAGTCAATCTAAATATGCCTATTTTATAGGATACTGACCCTCTTAGAAGCCTTGATTCCCATCGTGAATAGTTCTCATAAATGAATCTTAGAATCTCAGATATGATATGAAATAGTTGAAAATTGTGTACAATAGGGGTGGTATGATATTTGCATATTATATATGAAAATGGGGAAATTCATATGAATACTTTTCTTTACCAAATAGTGCTAGTGGCTTTTGTATCCACCTCTTTTGGAGCGCAATATTTCCCTTTGGTTAAAAAAAACGCAAAGTGGATAGAAAGTTCATGCTCGGCAATGGGAGGAATAGAAACCTATCAATTCCAAATGAAAAATGATACAATAGTTAGTGCTGTTAATTATCAAATATTAGAGAAGCGCACAATTGCTAAATGTCTCAAACCATTAACCACTTTTGCATGCGATGACTTTCGGAATTGGGACTCAACGAGTGCTATTAAAACAGAAGGTTTTATCAGAGAAGATACAGCTACAAAAACGGTATACTTTAGAGGTTTGACAAGCAACACTGAAGAAGTCCTCTATAATTTCAATGTAGATATTCAAGATACCGTATTAATTGACTATAGGTCTATACCTATGGTCGTAACCAAAATTGATTCTATACTAATAAAGGGCATGTATAGGAATGAATACAGCTTAACAGGCATCACAACTCAACCTCTCACTCCCGTTTCGTTGATAGAGGGTATTGGTACAACATGTGGTTTGTTTGGGGTATGCGACTATTTCGAAGGAGGCACCTCTTTATTATGTTATAAACAAGACAATGAAGTGCTCCATGGAGAGTGTCAGGATGTTGCCTCAAACTTGAGGCCAAATACATTAGAAGGGTTACGTGTTCAACAAGAGAATTCATCTCTTACCGTATATATCTCAGATTCACAAGATAAACAAATCAGTTTAAAAGTTAGTGCAATAGATGGTATCGTGCTTTATAATAAAAGAACAATAGACAGCCCAGCCTGGACCATTCATTTCTCAGAATTCAGGCCTGTATATAGGGGTGTTTTTGTTCTTTCTATTGAGTCTGATAGTAAAATAATGACCAGGGTATTTCAGGTTTTCTAGCCCAGATAAATACCACATACATAGTTAAAATTGGTCGATTTTATTGGGTCCTGGATCTCTTAGAAGCTTTCATTGCCATCATCTATACTTTCTAAGTCGCCTTCAGGTACAGGGCTGTACCTGGTATCGATTTGTACCAACTATTTCGTGACATGATGAATAGACAAAAATTAGCAACGCAATAAACAAGAAAAATCGAAAAAGATAAGCGAAAACACCCAATTAAGACCCAAAGCACAACCAAATAATTAAGCGATAGCAACTAATTAATACAAAACACGTAAATCATATTAAACAGCTTATTACACTAATATATGAAAACTATTTACCAAATAGACTCATTTACAAAACAGCTTTAAACTGCCTAAATATAGTGATTATACAATTTAAAGCAATAAAACCCCTTTACAAATACTATTTACGTTACAAATATGAGTAAATTTATATATTTAATTATTGTGTTATATTTTATAATTATAGAAAATTTATATTTAAAACAATCAGTATTCTCAGGCTTAATACACAAGTGGAGAGGTTGAACTCCATATTGTGTTTCCAGGCAAAGGAATTGCATAGACCAGAAACTCATTTAATACTTCAATAACTATAGAGGTCTCAATGAAACAAATTCTCGCAATACTATTCATTACAACTTGTTTCTTTTCTTCCTGCATCTCCCCGGAAAGTGATATTAATGGCCCTTCAGAGATTCAGGACCGGCAAGACACCATGCATGTTATCGATACATTATTTATTAATGACACATTCATGCTTTTAGATACGGTAAAATTCCTGGATACAGTTCTTCGACTTGATACAATTCTAAAAACCGACTCTTTCATTGTATTTGATTCAATCTGGACCGTAGACACATTAACAATTGAAGACAGTACAGTGGTTTATGATACTATATTTCATAGTGACACCGTCTATCAGATAGATACGATTATAAAGGTAGATAGTATTTTTACTACCGATACTCTTTTGAGTATTGATACCATCGTTCAAACCGATTCTATTTTTATTATGGACACATTATTCAGGATAGATTCTCTGGAGCTTATTGATACTATATACGAAATAGATTCTATTTATATTTCTGATACTGTTGAAGTAAGCGATACCATTGAAGTAAGCGATACCATTGAAGTGAGCGACACAGTTGTGGTGCAAGATACCATTATCATCTATTCTAACATCGCCTCAATTACTGAACCCGCAGTGGCAGGGACCACTTCTGTAGGTGCACCCAACACTAACTACACTTTTACCATAGCAGGAGGCACTTGCGTTAATGGAGGCTCGACAGACTATCGTGTTGATTGGGGGGATGGCAACATTTCTAACTGGAGACAGGATACCACATGGAACCACACCTGGCTTACGGCGAATAATTATAATATAACGGTTGTGTCCAGATGCTCAGACAGTGTACATGTTATCTCATCGTGGTCCACTCCGTACAATATGGTTATTCAATCACTATCCAAGACCAGATACGTATCAGGCGCGAGAACACAATCAGAAACGTGGTCACCAGATACCCTCTATGTCGTAAATGGTAATGTGCTTTTTGAAGATGGCAACTCTTTGACCATTTTAGCAGGTACTCATGTAAAATGTGAGAGCAATTATTATCTTGCTGTTAATAAAGAATTTTCTGCCGTGGGTACCAAAACAGACTCTATCTATTTTGAAAATGGGTACGTACAGTTACGTTGGCGTGAATCCGGAGCAAAAACCTATAACACAGACGGTACCTATCTGCAAGGGCCCCGTTTTGAATATTGCAGTCTGGGAGACGGCCTTATTGAGGTTCACGATGAAGATGAAACCCGTTATGCATATGGTTGTTATGTAAAAAACTCAAATGTTAAAAAAATCAGTTCAGATAGAAGCTTCAGATATATGACGGGGTCATATATTGATAGCTGTATAATTGAGTCTATGTCATTTGATTATAACTATTGCCGCATAACCAATTCATACATAGATTATCTTGGATACGAGCCCTATTCAGAGACAATAGTAACCTATTGCCATATCAATTCATTAAACATTTTTGGCATCTGGACCATTCCACTAAATAACATCAGTTATAATGAAATTGGATCTCTGTCCATAGGGGCTGATAACTCGTATACCGGAACACTTTCCAATAACAACTTTTTTGGAACGGGAACTTATCTGGTTTCCTATAGTGATGCTACTGATTGTGATTTATCCGGGAATTATTGGGGCACTGCTACCACCGATGAAATGAACACAAAAGGAGCCGGTGTTAATATAAGTACCATCGAAGATTATTATGATGATTTTAATATAGGGAAAATAATTTATGATAACTGGCTAACCAGTCCCGTACCAAATGCAGGCCCTGACTGGTGATATTTTTAGACGCTAAAAAAATCCAACAGTTTTGATTTTTGCCCGAAGTAGGCTAGGTCCAACTGGTGCATTGCACGTGTACATGCCACATACAAAAGACCTCGGTCAGTTTCTCCCTCATACTCATCAGCAGACACATAAGGCACTATAACCTGGTCAAATTCCAGACCCTTGGCCAGATAAGCCGTGGTAATGATGATACCCTCATTCAAATGACTGCTTTCAGCATCAAGGGTATGTGCCTCAAGACCGGCATCGGCAAAAGCAGCGGCGACCCGCTTGACCTGCGCCGCTCGCCTGCAGATAATGGCTAAAGATTTGAAACCGGAGTCTTTAAAAGCGGTTGCCCAATTTATTAGTTTATCGTGCATTGCAGACTCCCCCTCTGTTACGACAACTTCGGGCTCCTGACCATGTCGCTCCATGGGTATCAAGTCTGCGTCGGGAGCAACGCCCTGAGCGAACCGGATAATCTCATAAGATGAGCGGTAACTGCGCTGCAGTCTAATAAGTTCAGAATCGGGGAAAGCCTCATGTATAGTTTCTCCTGTGGAGGAACAGGCGGGATTAATTTTTTGGCTGGCATCTCCCAGAATGGTCTTGCGGCATTTGAAGAGCCAGGTCAGTATTTTGTATTGGACAGCGGTGTAGTCCTGCATTTCATCCACCACAAGATGACGGACATGACCGTAATCGGGTCCCCCTTTCATTCTGAGGGAGAGATAGGCCAAAGGAAATACATCAGCATATTCCCATCTGCTGCCGGATAGGTTTTTCAGTATTTCTGGATGTCCCATCCATTTGAAAAAATCCCGGTAATACCCGGTGAGGGAACGCTTTTTAACCATGCTTCGTACTGCCTTGCGCAGCGAAGCTTCCTGTTCGGGCGTGATTCTGAGACGCTTATCAAATTTGATCACACTTTCAACAACGCGGGTTATACGGCGGCCCGGAGAGAGGTTAGAGGCAGCGTTATACTGCTTATCAATAAAGTCGGCAGGAATAACATAAGGCCCAAGAGGAATGTCCTGGGCGGCAAATTCACCGGCTTTTGACAGAAAAATGTATTTGTTGAGTTTTTCGAGGAATTCAGGTTCGGCTTTGAAACTTACCCTCGCAACATACTTCGGTTCGGGGTTTTCTACCAGCCGATAAATTTGTTCCTCAAATGTTTCGTACTTTATCTTTTCCTCTAAAATTTTATCAGCTATTTCTTCCATGCGTATTTCGGGAATATTTTCTTCCCCTAATTCGGGCAATACCTGGGAGATGTAATCTGAAAAGACCCGGTTAGGCGAAAGGATAAGGACATCTTGTGCGGAAATAGTGTCCTTATGCCGGTAGAGTAAATAGGCCACACGGTGCAAAGCAATTGAAGTCTTGCCCGAACCAGCCACACCCTGAATTACAAGCACATCGGAGGCGTCGTTACGGATGATTGCGTTCTGATCCCGCTGAATGGTGGAGACAATGTTTCGCATTTTGTCGTCCGATACGGAACCCAGCACATTTTGCAGAATTTCATCATGGACGCTCACAGCGCTCTCAATCATAAAAAGGAACCGGCTCTCGCGTATAGAGTATTGACGTTTGAGGTCAACTTGCCCTTCTACCCTTCCCTTGGGGCTTTGATACCAGACCGGCCCTAATTCCCAGTCATAAAAAATACTTGAAATGGGAGCGCGCCAATCGTAAATCAGTTGCTGATGGTCAGAAGAGAGGGAAAAATCATGTATGCCTACATAAACCAGAGTGGCCAGACTACCGGGGTCTTTAGTGAAATCAAAGCGCCCGAAATAAGGCGAAGCACAAAGCTTGTCCAACCTCTGCAAGCGCCTGCTGTGCGATTCTTTGGACATGGTGGACTGATCAATGGCTTGCCGTAGGGAGGCTTTTTCCGCCGCATCATACTCGCGGTTGTTTAACCAAAGATGGTCCCTGGCCTCTTTTATCTGCTCAGTTAGATTCCCTATGCTCTCTTCCAGCCACGACTTTTCGCTTTGAATTTTGGCCAGTATTTCTAAAAAAAAGCACGTTCTTCGGATTCTGTTGTATTGATGACTGCCATTTTCAATAAAAGGAACATAGAACCTGGATTTTGTCAAGCATATCAACACAGGATGATATATTCTTCATACCCACCTTTAACCCCTCGAATTGCAATTTGTGATAGTAATAATTTTTCCAATTGATAGCAAGATAACGTAGGGGATGAATTAAAATTGGTGAATGACACATCATTTACTATTAAACGATTTTCTTAATTTGAATACGTTCTGTCATACCAGCCTCAGAGCTGGCATCCATCTTAGTTTTATTTTCTTGGTTTATATAAAGTGGACCCCGGCTCAATGGCCGAGGTGATATGGTAGCAATAGTTTTGAACTATTACTCATTAGCAAATACTAAAAGTGTTTATGATTATCACATTGTGATTCATAAAAATATAAACCAGGGCGTTACATTTGGTCAGACCAGGAAATTCGTGGACATAATGAGGGTAAAAACAAGACAATTATTGATATAATTTAGCAGTGAATGAGATCTTCCGCTTTTATTATTTTTGCGAAATACCCTGCGTTAACAACATTATCTGTTGGTCGGGATTTTGTAAGTAGTATTTTGAGAATAGTTCTTCCCGGATATTTTTCCTGCAGGATTAGCACCTTCCGATTAACCTGTTCTATCACCTCTTTCGCAACGGGTGACAATTGATACTTCATTTCACAAAGGACCAGAACTTTATCACTACGCTCAAACAAAAGGTCTATTTGTACACCCGATTTATTGATATTTTTACGTTGAAAAAACGGACCGGCAATATAGGGAATCCCATGAAATCCCAAAATTTTACTTATTTCTTCGTGGTGCTGCATACATAGATACTCGAAGGCTCTACCTAGCCAGGAAGCATATCCGGGGCCTGCCATAATCGTGTGGAACTGGGTGTCCGGCGGTCCTTTTTTGTTCGATACCATGTTTATCATGGAAGTATAAAACCTTGTGTATGCATCTATAAGAACATATTTACGTAATTTGGATGTTTCCGGTTTGTCAAAGGGGACCATTGAATAGAGAAATCCCGCCGATTCTAAATCATCAAGCTTACTGCTTAGAGAACCGCCAGCAATAACCCCCAATTTCTCAGCTACTTTTCCTGTTGTAAAACCATAGGGGTTCTCAGCCAATGTTTGAATAATCTGTCGGTAAATGGGATTTTTTCCAAAATGGCTTGCGAAAAGCCTTTCGTATTCGGTCTTAAAATAACCGTCCTTGGAAAACGCCAACTCGGTCATAGCCTCATATACGCTTGAATGTTCCGATATCAATTCCAAATATTTTGGCACTCCTCCTACAAACATTGCAGTGTCAAGAATTTCATCGGATCCTTTACCCGGAAAGAACTCACTCATTTCCTGAAGTTTTAACGGACGAAGATTCAGCTCGTAGTCGCACCTGCCATAAAGTGCACTGGACTTTAAAACTTTTGATTTCATAAAAGAGGCAATGGAACCACAAAGAATAAGAGTCATCCTAGGATTCTTTGAAAGGAATTTTTCCCAAATCATCTTAATTACAGAAACCAGTTCATTTTGATAATTTGCCATCCATTGAAATTCATCTAGAACAATTACCCATTGCCCGCTTCTGGTCGGTTCTCGTAAAAGAATCAGAGCTTCGGGCCAGTCGGTAATACCTTTTTTTTTCAAACCGGTTTGTTCTGATAATTGAAACAGAAAGTTTTTTATCTGTTTCTGTTTGGATTGTCCTTCCAGGCCCTCAAAATTCAGTGTATTTTTACCCTTAATGGCCTGCCGGATCAATTCACTTTTACCAATACGCCTTCGCCCGTAAATGACAGCAATACTGGGCCGTGATAAGTCTAAAAGAGCCTTAATTCGCTTTTTTTCAACAATCCTACCAATAAATTTTTGCATATAAATCAGCCTATTATTAGTTTACAATCAATAATATGCCAAATATTTACCAAAAGTCAACAAAAATCAAATAATTTCGGCATATTAGGTATTTTAAATTCATAATATGCTGATTCTATGAGTGCTTAATTTGGTACTTAATTTGGTCGGACCAGGTAGAAGATCGTTTAACTTGTAAATACACTAGATTAATACAATCCATAGACGTTACTTCGTGCAAAGTCGAGAAATTGCTATAGTCCCTACATTATAAGGGGCTCGGTCGGAAAACTAATCCCTGCTACATCAAGAAAAATAGCTTTAAAATGCCGGCCATTGGCATCAGTACCCAGTGGAATACCCCCACCGGTTGTCCTTTTTACCTTACAAATAATCTTAAAAAATATTCAACCATTGAAGATGGTATTGATGTATCAACACGTCTTTATCAAGCAAATCTATTGTATTATACAGAAGTTATTTGTGAAAGAAAAAAGAATTTAAATTGGCTAAATAAAACTCTAGTTTCAAATACAGGTTATGTACACCTTCAAGGTTTTGATGGAAAATTTGGTATACAAATTACAATTCCCATTTTAGGTGATATCGTATTCGAAAAAATCAAAAAGGTATCCGTAAAAAAATAAGACGTTACCTGGATATAGCAGTGGACTCAGCAAAGAAAGCTGATTACTATCTTTCCAGCACTACAATGACACAAAACAAGCATTCTTAAGCCATTCCGGGCCAGGTGTGCTTACTATTCACTCACAAAAGTAAAAACCAAATATTTAAACAAAAAGGCCAATAACAATAACCAACCAGAAAAGAACGCTCTACAAAATGTATATTAAGCATTATCTAAAAAATATTTTTAATTGATTGGCTAAAACATTGAATACCAAAATTACTCTTGGAATCTATTTTACTTATAATGAATTTTTTGAAAAATACGAAGCCATAACAAAAATATATTACAGCAGCTTTAGCAATTTAGACCCTGTATCATTAACATTTTTCTTAATGACAGAGAACGAAAACGAAAAAAGCTTAACGATTTATGGCGATGCAATTAATCAAGTCATACACAAAGATTTCTTTTTCCTTAAAACATTACCGGATATAGGTGTAACTGTATTTAGTGATCTTAATAATTCCCAGGTCGATGGGGTGATTAATTCAAACACTTACAGGCAAAATGAAATCTTTCAACAATCAAAAGCGCCATTGATGGAGCCAAATAGTCAGGCACTGTTAAATTTTGTGTTTGATAAAACCAGTCATGTAGAGGACTTTTTCGCGGAAGATTTTGGCGAAACTAATATTGATTCTCATGAGATTTCTCAAGAGACCAAACAAGTAGATGTCTATTGGGGGGAACTTCAATCAAACAAATCTGTGAATGATATTTATTTTGCTTATGACCACAATAAATTAGGCTGTACATTGCCCGAATACATCTTTGAAATTTCGAAGTTACTCCCTTCAGTTGATAACATAGTATCGCTTGGTTGTGGTAAGGGAAAATTCGAAAGAGATGTTTTAAAACAGGGCCTTTCTCCCAAAGTTTTTGAAGCTTTTGATGTGTCGAACAAACGTGTAGAAGAAGCTTCGAGGCTAGCCTCAGAATCTGGCTATGATTGCCTGAAATATTTTGTTCGGGATATTAATTATATAAACTTGCCTTCTAACCATTATGACATGGTTTTAGCTAACGACAACTTACATCACTTTCATAATTTCGAGCGTGTTTTTTGGGAAGTTTCTCGTAGTCTAAAAGAAAAGGGAGTGTTTGTAATTTATGATTGGTTCGGAGCCAGTCGAATGCAGTTTAGTGATAAACAAATAGCTTTAATCGATCAATTTGTTAAACTGATTCCCAAAGAATTTAGAATTCATGAACATGATGGAATGCAGTATTTGAAAAATTCATTTGCCCGACCCAAGTTAGAAGCCATGATTAATGTTGACTATACTGAAGGCATACGTTCAGGAGAAATCGCTGGCTTATTAGCCGACCATTTTGAAATCATGGAAAAAAGAGACTGCGGCGGCTCCATTCTGCCACATGTCTTTTTATTGATTGAAAATAATTTCAAACCCGATAATTTGCAGCACGTTGGATTAGTACATAAGCTGATTAAATTAGAAGAAGAGGTTCTGGAATCAGGAGAAATTGAATCTGACTATCGAATATACATCTGCAAGAAAAAGGAACAATAAAAGAATCCTTATTTACTTGGAGTGTGAAAAACGTATTCGCTTATCCTCATGTCTATATTAACATGTCCTTATTGCAAAAATTCTTTGTATGATTCCAAAGAAAAAACCTATAGATGTGAAAAGAATCGTAGTTTTGATATAGCCAAAGAGGGCTGTTTAAACTTGTTGCCTGCCAATCAAAAAAAGATAAATTAACCGGTACCTGTGGTTTTAATATCGATGTTTTTAAGCAAATAGATAAAAGTGAAAAAAACGGTCTCAATTATTGGAGGAGGAACTGCAACTATTACATTAGCCGCTTTTCTAAACAATAAAAAAATTGAGGTAACTTTTTGTTTTTATTGTAAAAAAAATGAAAAATATTTGCCTCTTTTCGAATAAAAAAAGGATCTAACCACTAAAAAAAATTACTTTCTTACTAAATAAAGAGCAGAAACAATGAAAGCGCTGGGACAAAAAAATATCCTTCTGGTTGAAGATGACGCTATTACCGCCCTTGATGAGCAGAATATGCTTGAAAGGAACGGTTATGCGGTTATTTCTGTTTACAGTGGTGAACAGGCACTCCATATTATTGAGGAAAATTCGGGTATACATCTTGTACTTATGGATATCAATCTGGGTTCTGGTATGGAAGGAACAGAGGCTGCCAGGCGCATTCTCGAAATAACAAACATTCCCCTTATTTTTCTTTCTTCTCACACGGAACGCGAGGTGGTTGAAAAAACAGAGGATATTACTTCCTACGGATATGTGGTCAAGAATTCCGGTGAAACTATTCTCCTGGCCGCTATCAATATGGCTTTTAAACTCTACGAATCAAAACGACGCTTCAGCGACACCTTTGCCCACTCCTTCAATGGGCTCGCTATCCTTCGTATGCACTACAACTCCGATGGCGTGCCATGTGATGGTGAATGTGTAATGGCCAACAATGCCTTTGAGGTCCATTCCGGCTTTTCTCTCAATTCAATTATTGGTAAAAATGTTCGTGACATATATAGCGGAGCTGAAGCCGAAGAACTTATGGAAATTTTTACCACCGTTCTTGCCACCAGAACCTCAGTTCGGCGGGAAATGTTTTCTTCCCACACTCAACAATGGTTTGAACTTATTGTGTTTGCGACAAGCCACGACGAACTTGGTATCGCGATTCAGAATATTACCGAGCGCAAGAATGCCGACAAGGCTTTGCGTGAAAGTGAAGCACGGAACCTCGCCATCCTCAATGCAATTCCAGACATTATGTTCATTGTAAACCGCAAAGGCGTTTTTCTCGATTACAATACGCCAGACAAAGCTCTCCTCCATGTCCCGCCCGATGTATTCCTTGGCCAATCCATCCTCAAGGTTATTCCTGTAGACATTGCTAAACGCTTTATGGATGCTTTTGAAACCGTGTGTACTACCCGTGAGAACCAGATACTGGAATATGATATGGATGTTCCAATGGGCAAAATGGTATTTGAAGCCCGCATCACTCTTATGGATGGTGATCGTTTCTTGTTTATCGTTCGTGATATTACCAAGCGCAGCCTGGCTGCCAAAAAAATCAATGCACTTCTCCAGGAAAAAGAATTCCTTCTCAAAGAATCCCATCACCGCATCAAAAACAACATGAGCACCATTCTCAGCCTGCTTTCACTCAAGGCCGGGCGGCAAGATAATGAACTTGTTCGTGAGAGGTTAAATGACGCAGCAGGTTGTATCAAGAGCATGGTTGTTCTCTATGACCGTCTGCGCGACGTCGATAAATTCGACAAACTGAGCATAAAAACTTTTTTGCACCCACTGGTCAACGAAATAACCTCACCTTTCCGTAATATCAAACAGATAGAGACAAGTATTCAGCTTGAAGAATTTACACTCCGTTCTGAAACACTTCTCCCATTAGGGCTCATTATTAACGAATTGATAACTAACTCCATGAAGTATGCTTTTAAAAACAGAGAAAACGGTGAGATACGTATATTGGCCACCATAAAAGATGCTCTTGTGACTATTACCTACGAAGATAACGGGATTGGTTTACCACAAAATATTGATGTAGAAAATACCAACGGCTTTGGTCTGCAGTTAATAGGCGTGCTTGTCCGGCAGCTGAGTGGAACCCTCCAAATTGAACGACAGGAAGGTACACGCTTTATCATTCAATTCGCAGCCTGATTCCAGAGGATCAGGAAGAAAGCCTCATATATCCCTGACCTCGACAGAACCTTGTAAAAAAATCAACAATCTCAACTCATTGCACCTAATGGTTATGGAAGGATACTGCTAAACGACCACATTCATTTAAGAAAAGGGTAACCCCCAGGATGGTATTATTAAAAAAATAAACAGGGATGCACTTATTGACTTTCAAAAGGTCCAGATTGCAGCTAATAGAAAAGAATACGGCATCTATTATGATCAACTCAAAAAACCATCCTATTACCGTTTGATGGAGGCTGATGAAGAGCGTTCACAACTCATTTCCGAAATTGAAGGTAAGGCCGGTTATCTTTGTAATGGAACAAAACCATTTTTATACGCTGTGTCCCCGGGGTGCAGGCTTTGCGGAGAGGGTCAATGGTCGTGCCTTTTTTTAAATAACCGCTGCAATTGCAAGTGTTTTTATTGCCCGACATCCCAGGTAGATACATCAATACCTGAGACCCAGGGCATTGCTTTCGAAAATCCTGAAAATTATATTGAATACATAAAAAGTTACGGATTTAAAGGAATTGGGCTGAGTGGGGGAGAGCCGCTCCTTACTTTTAATACCACCCTGGATTTTCTATCAAAATTAAAAAATGAATTTGGGGATTCGATTTATGTTTGGATGTATACCAACGGAACACTTTTCGATAAGGAAATCGCAATAAAATTATCTGAGGCCGGCCTGGATGAAATCCGCTTCGACCTCAGTGCTACCGGGTATAACACTAAATATTTGAAACGCGCTCTGGGGAAATTCCCAAATGTAACCGTTGAAATACCTGCAATTCCAGAGGACCTGGAACTGTTAAAAAAAATGGTTATCGAACTCGATAGCCTTGGTGTAAACTATTTGAATCTCCATCAAATGAGGCTTACACCCTTTAATTTTCAAAATCTCGTCAAGCGGGACTATACGTTCTTACCTGGTGACAAAATTATTGTTCTGGAATCGGAATTAACGGCACTTAAAATTATCAACTTTGTTTTTAAACAAGAACTAAAATTAGCAGTAAATTATTGTTCCTATCATTATAAAAGTAATTATCAAAAATCAGCCTTCCGCAAAAAAGCAGCGGCTTTTGATTCCAAAGGGCAGGAAGAGGTAACCCGGAACGGTTTTATCCGCACGCTCAGTCTACAAGGAGTTTCTCTAAGGCTTGAAGTATTAGCACAGCAGTTGAGCATATTATCCCCTGAGGGGAAGGGGTGGCAGGTATCACAAGATAAAGAACAAATATTTCTTAAAAAAAGCCTACTCTTCCAGATGCAGCTTGGTGAAGAACCCGTTTTTGTACATTACAAATCACCCAAAATCTATGAAAAGCCTTTATGTGAAGCTACCAAAATTACCGTAACTGAGCCGGAACACATTGTTGTAGTGAAGGAAAATGAAAAAGCCACTATCAACATTGAACCTATTGAAAGAGGACGCTTTTGTGAACTTTTAGAAGGTCGCCTACCCGATGATATTATGGAGTCAGAATACCTTTTTAATATTGCGAAAAAGGAACTTCCTGCTACAGGATTTTCGGAGTATTTTTAAGTGAACTTAAAATAAGGATAATGATTATTCCTCTGTAAAATGATAATTGTTATTTAAAAGAGGTTTTATGGTCTTCACAAAAACCTCTGTAAAATACAATTAATTGCAAAAATCGGTTTTGACGATTAAATTACGGTGAAAACCGCTGTTAAACGATAAAAACGGCTATTTACGGGTTACCCGTTGAAATAAATTTCAACAAATTATTCGTCGATTGCCTTGTGAAGCCGCATTTTACCGCTATCTTAATTAGAGATGATTAACATTTATAAGTACTTAAATTATAACCAATACCTAAAAGACTGGTATGAATCGCAAAAGGCAGAAAATGAGTTTTTTTCATATCGGTATATGGGCAGGAGGCTCCTGCTTGACCCGGGTTTTTTGGTAAAAGTACTCCAGGGCAAAATGCCCCTTTCTAAAGCTGCAATACCTCGTGTTATCGATTTTTGTGGATTAAAAGGTAAAGAAGCGGAGTACTTTGATCTGCTTGTTCATTATGGACGAGCCAAATCTCCCCGGACCATTGCTGTCTATTTTGAGAAACTTTTATCTCTAAAGGAGATGGAGGCCTATAAAACAGAGAAATCTGAGTATGAATTTTATCAGAAATGGTATCATACTGCGATTCGCTGTATGTTAGCCTTTAAAAAATTAAAAGCTAATTATAGTGAATTTGGGAAGAGTTTAACTCCCCCCATTAGTGCAAAAGAGGTTAAAAAATCTCTGCAGTTACTTGAAGCACTCAAGTTTATCAAAAAGAATAAAGATGGCCTTTATGAAATCACCGAAGCAACACTTACAACAGGAGATCAATGGAAATCAGTGGCAATTCGTAAATTTCAACTGGAAATGATCCGGATGGGCGGGGAATCTCTTGAGCGGCATCCAAAAGAAACCCGGGATATTTCAACGATCACCGTCGCTATAAATGCGCGAAATTTAAAAGAAATTAAGTCACAAGTTAAAAAGCTACGACAGTCCATTTTGCAACTTAATCAGAAAGGCCAGGAAATAGACAGCGTGTACCAAATAAATATGCAGATTTTCCCGCTTTCAAAAGTAACCAAAGGCATGATTGAATGAAGTTGTGGTCACTCCTGTTTCTTTTGATTATTCTGTTTGGTTGTAATACAGAGGTGTCAGATACGACCGTTGGTTCAGAAACTACCAATGGTATTTCCGGTAATATCGTAACCGAAAAAGGAACACCTGTACCAAACATCGAAGTAGCTATTCGTTCAGCTACTTTTGCAAAGGATAACAGCTCTTTACTCAAAAGGGGGACTTCTCCAAACTTTCTCCAGGTTGATACAACAGATGCGCATGGTTTTTTTGAGTTTGTTATTGAAGACACTGGTTCTTATATCGTGTTGGCTTATGCAAACGACTCTTTTGCGGTTAAACTTCCGGTAGAAAAATCTGATAGTTTGCCAATAACTTTAGGAACGTCCATCGTGTCTGCAACCGGCTCAATATCGGGCTCTGTGGATTTTTCTGAATATCCGGGAAGCAGCATAATTATTCAGATTTTGGGAACCGGTAGCGAAGTTGTTCTTGATTCAGGGACGTCACGCTATGACATACCTCATGTAGCGGCAGGAGTCTATACGCTCAGAGTCACAGGAATAGATCCTCCCGGGAATAGGGTTGAGTCAGACCCCGTGACCGTTATATCAGGAGAGGAATCTGCTGATATCGTTCTGAAAGCGGGTTCGCCGTTGTTTGGGGGAATCGTTGGTAGGGTCAAATTACCTTTGGGCCATGACGGTAGTTTTGCAATTTCGATTGTGGGAAAAACCACCGAAATAGTTTTGGATTCAACAACCGGGATATTTGAAATTTCAAATCTGGAGGCTGGGAAATATGTCCTCCGGACATGGGGAGTGGATCCGCCTCGTGAGGGGGTGGAAAAAGAAGTAGATGTAGAATGGGGTGTGACAATTGAAGATGTTGTACTGGAGCTGGGGGAAGCACTTGATCCCGAACCCTATCGTTTCTGGCAGGATACTACAACGTTTATTATTAATACCTCGGCTACGGGTGCAGATGTAGCTGAGGATGTATATGATTTTCCTCTTCTGATACGTTTAGATTTATCGTTATCTTCATTTCTTTCTTTAAATGTGGATGGTTCTGGTATTCGATTTACCAAATCAGATGGTCGCACTCCGCTAAACTTTGAGATAGAGCGTTGGAACTCTGCCGGTGGACGAGCTGAAATCTGGGTAAAAGTCGATACGCTTTATGGAGCCTCTGATAGCCAGTCCATTTACCTTTTTACCGGAAACGATACCGCTTCTTCACAATCAAGCGGGGTGAATGTGTTCGATACTTCCAATGGTTTTATGGGGGTTTGGCATCTGGCGGAACTGGCCAATAACGAGCCAGAAGGGTACCGGGATGCTACGGTGAACGGGAACCATGGGACAGGTACCAACATGACTAACTACTTTGAATCTGGAGGCATGGTTGACAGAGCTCAGTTTTTTAATGGTACTTCCGGTTTTATAGAGATCCCTCATAACAACACGCTGAATGTTGGAACGGGTGATTTTACCCTATCGGCCATGGTACAAGTAGAGACCATTTCTTTTATCCGGAAAATCATTAGTAAATACTCTCAGGTTAATCTGGAACAAGGGAGTTTTGAGTTAGAGGTTTTCCGGGATAGCCTTCTGGTTGGGCGTTTATCAGAAGACATGGCTAAGGATTCTTTGACCAGTAGTACCCATATACTACTGCATAATTGGTATCAGGTCAGTATGCAGCGCTTAAATGGTCTTACCCGTTTATATGTTAATGGTGTACCAGAAGCCTCCGGTGTGCAGGCAAATAGAGACATTGATTCCGAAGGGGATTTTGTAATTGGGTGGGACCCCGGTAATACCCGTGAGTATTTTCATGGTGTAATTGATGAAGTGAGGTTGTCTAAAGTTGCTCGTAGTGCGGCGTGGATTGCCCTTAGTTTTCAAAACCAAAAATCCGGCTCAAAAATGATAACCATTCAAAAATCAAATTGAGGGGTGTAGAAAAAAAATTCATCACTTATAAGGTAAATCGACTTTCAATATTTTCTGTCCGAGTATAAATTAGAAGTTGTAGCATCGCAAATTTATAACGAAAAACTCTGGTTCAGAGGCATTAAGGAGAGATAATGTTAAAGATTATTATAATTTTATTGGCAATATGTTCAGCATATACCATGGAAGTGTATGTTTCTCCGGATGGGAATGATGATAATAGCGGTTCAATAGGTTCACCTTATAAAACTCTGGAAAAAGCCCGTGATGTGGTAGGGAGTAATGCGGGCTCTACTATTTGGCTGCGGGGAGGAGTATACGAAAGGACCAAACCATTCAGGCTTACGAAAGAACATTCGGGTACTGCTGAAAAACCCATTCTGTATAGCTCTTATCCAGGCGAGAAGGCAAGGATTGTGGGAGGTCGTAAAATATCCTCTGAATATGTGACTGATGTAAAAGATAGCACCGTATTGCAAAAAATTATTGACGAGGCAGCAAGGCCATACATTAAGCAAATAGATCTTGCTTCCTTGGGTATAACGGAGTACGGTACTATCACTGCCAATGGCTGGGGACGTCAATTAGGCGAATATGGGGAAACGGAAGAACGTGTAGGCTTGGAGCTATTTATAGACGATTCTGCTATGGTACTTGCCCGCTGGCCCAATACCGGTATAGTACAAACCGGTGGAGTACTTGACCCTGGAGCTATAGGTAATTCTGCAGACAACAGGGGTGGTGTCTTTTATTATAATGATAACAGGCATGCTCTTTGGTCAAATGTTGGTGATATTTTTTTGAAGGGCCTTTGGAGCTATGGGTTTAATCCCGGTATGCTTAGAGTGAAAGCCATTAACAAAGCTAATGGAACGGTGACCCTCGCAAATTCTTTTCATGATGGTATTAAATCAGGTAGAGAATGGCAGGGATATTTTGCCCGAAATATTCTGGAAGAATTGGATATGCCAGGAGAGTATTATCTGGATAGGAATACCGGAGTAGTTTATTTTTATCCCCGCTCCCAAACAGGCTCTTCTGATATAACGGTGTCTCTTTTAGATACTACCTTATTTCGATTAGATAGTACGGAATACGTTACCTTTAAACATATTAATTTTGAGTCATCAAGGTCCCATGGTATTTTTATGGAGAGAACTAAGGGAGTCTTAATAGCAGGCTGTACCTTACGGAACCTTGGGTTGCGGGCGGTATTTTCTCATGATGGGAGCTTAAACGGTGTACAAAGTTGTGATATTTATAATACCGGCTCTGGTGCAATATGGATGGATGGCGGAGACCGCCTTACCTTAGCGCCGGGTAAATGTTTTGTGCGTAATTGTAAAATATTTAATTATCAACGTCTCGATGACTGTCGTACCAGTGGTATTGTCGTGAGAGGCGTTGAAAATTACATTGAACATAATGAAATATATAATGCACCCAATATGGCCATATACATATATGGAGGGAATAATATCATAATACAACATAACCATATACACCATGTGGTACAGCACGCAGAAGATATGGGAGCTATCTACCTGGGACGCAACCCCAGTGAACAGGGCAATAGAATCTTATACAATTATCTTCATCACATTGGGAGCTATGGAACAAGTGCAGGAGTCTATATAGATGACATGGCTTGCGGAGTTGAGGTTTATGGTAATATATTTTTTGGCGCAGGCTCAATAACGGTACTTATAGGCGGAGGAATGGATAATTATGTAGTTAACAATATTTTTATTTTTGGCGAGTTGAGTGTGCATATTGATAATCGTGGTGAAGGGTGGGGGGCGGCCTTCATCGTTCCCGGCGGAATCATTGAATACCATCTTAATTACGTAAACCATACACAACCCCCCTATAGTACGGCTTATCCAACGTTGGCCAACTATTGGAATGATACTCCGGCAAAACCCAAAAGGAACCTCATCGTTAAAAATTTATTTTACCGGGTAACCAAGGTTACAGACGCTAAAGCAGAATGGGCGGGTATTAATAATAATTATACCTCTGGTAATGATGAAAATATGTTTGTTAATCAGACAAATGGCGATTGGACTATCAAAGAAAATGCCACGGTGTATTCTAAAATTACTGATTTTTTACCGCCGCCCTATTATGAAATGGGCACCAAAGGTGATGAATATCGTGATTCCAATATGATATTAAACACTCCACCGCTCTCTCAGAAGATACCCCCTTCTCTTCTTCAATTTAAAATAGGTGTACAGAATAAAGTTCTGCAAATTGTGCCGTCTTCTTTAGAAGGATACCATATAACCCTCCTTAACTTAAATGGACAGGTCCTGGTGGAACAAAATGGACAAGGCAAAACAGAAATCTTGTTAAGCCGCTTGGCAAAGGGAGTACTTTTTCTGAAAGTGTCCTCTTCAGAAGAAACTGGCAAACAAGTTTTAGCAATAAAGAAAATCAGTCTCCTGTAGACGCAGGAACGTAAATGAAACTGGTAAAAAACCTTAATAAGACAAGGAAAAAATGATTGTTAATTATAAAATTCTAAGTCTGAACGCTTTACTTTTTATTGTTTTCAGCAGTATCTTTTCTTCCCCTGTATGGTCACAGGCTGAGTATCGCTATAGTAAGATCCATGAAGACAGTGTGAGAATACTTGTCATATGGAATCATACCGCAGTTGGTCATTCTTATTGCCCTGAAGGAACTAAAGCCACAGGCTTAGATAACAAAGATTTTGTAACCAGGTCTCTTTTAGGCGTTACTAATATCAAAGTTGTAAAAACCCTCGAGACCCAATGGAGTGATGTCCAATCTGTCTGGGCTCCCCTGTTGCCTCATGTAATAGTGCATGTACAAGCTGGGCATTCTGGTGCTCCCAATGGTCCCTACATTTCTTCTATATTAAATAATGCCGCAGACAGTGGTATTGGGGTTGTTTCGGTGGGTGATGACGCGGCCCACCTGGCTCAGGATGTATTTGGGTTCACCAATGTTGATAATGGTCCTCTACCCATGGGTGACGCTCATCAATATGACCAGCCGGATGACCAGTTATGGATAGACCTTCACAGTACGGGTGATGTTCCCCAGGAACCCGGCATTATTACCAATGCACTCAATCACTTACTCGATAACCCCCGACTTGATTTCAAACCTTTTGCGCCTGATGGACGCTGTCATGCTGATGCTGATAAGTACTCTGTACTCCCCGGTTACCTTCATCAATTATCCTTCATGGGATATCAACGTGCTTATGATGCTTCTGCAAGTACTTATATAGGTGGGGAAACAGAGCTATCGGTTATAGCAGCCTTTGGTAACGAGAAACGCCGTGGGGTAAGTCTTTCATTTCAACCGCACAATATCCAAAATACCAGTGCTACCGAACAAATTGTTTATGATGCCATAATGTGGGCCTCTTTTGCCCATGAGGGGTTTAAAGTGGACGCTCCTGTTGCAGATCCGGCTACTAAAGAGTTTGCATTTATAGAGAGAGTGGTCCTCTCATCGACTACCGCCAATGCTACTATTTATTACCGGACCAATGCCTTAGATTCTTTTATCGTATACAACGGTACTCTCATAGAAATTACTGAAAATACCGAATTGCAAGCCTATGCGGAAAAAGTGGGGTATGTAGGTAGTGATACTACCATAGAAAATTATACGAAAACGTCCTATACCTCAGCCATCCAAATTACCAAATATTTAGGCGAGTCTCTGGGAGGTCTTAGTATACTTACTGAAAAAGATGATAAATTTATTGTGAAATTAACAACTCCTTACGCTACACTTACTTCTGTTTCACTCGATGTTACTACTACTACAGGTAAGGATAGAGAAACTATTATAATTTCTAACCCAAAGAATACGGGGAGGTTTCTTGAATTTATTGATACCCTTGATTTTGCTATAAGCGGGCCGGGACCAGGTAACGATACCGTAGAGGCTTTTTCTTATGATACGGTAAATATCGTCTGGGATAATCCCATAAACACAGAAGACAAACCCACCGGGGCCTTTTTTGTCAAACCTTCTCCCAATCCGGGTAAGGTGTATTTTGCAGATGTAAATGGAGACTCAATAACAAATCTCATCGGGAATGAAACAACCTTGTATGTGGTGGTAGAAGATCAGATTTTTGATCCTACCCGGCTTAGTGAATATAGAGTCACCCTTACAAATAGCAAGGGTGAAAATAATACGAATCTCCCGGATAAAGAGGTCTTCCAACTCACAGAATTTTCTCCCGGTATTTACGGGGTCAGTATCCCCGTTTCTTTGTTAACAGGACCTTCACCTGTTGCGCATAGTAATGGCAGTTTTGAAATCCGAAAGGGTGATGATCTTAAAGTGGTGTATATTGATCCTCTGGATAAATTGGAAGCTAGTGATAGCAAAGGTTTTGGTGTACCCAACCAGCTATTGGGCCGCATTACCTTTACGAATGATGATTTTATTACGCCTGCTTCGCTTACGGACGCAGGTAAATGGGACGCATCCATCTCTCATGTGAACCTCTCTTACCAGGATGATTATGTGGCCGCTATTACTCATAAATTGGTTGCAGTCACACTCACCAGCATTAATGGGCAGGGCGTAAATATAATGGATACAGAAATAGTTAATATGAGCTTTTCTGGATATAGAGACAGTATTGGTGAGTGGGTTGTTCAACTGCCTTTGGATGATAATCCCTGGCCAGTGTCAGGAGATGGCAAACTACAGTTTTATTTCACGGGTGAAGTAAAAGTGGAAGTGGCCACTCACAAAAGTGGTACCGTAGAAAAACTTGCAGGTGATACGGCCAGAGCCGTAATTAATGTAGCCTATGATAATCAAAAAGAAGAGATTACGATTAAAGAAGCTAAAACCGGGGCAGAGATAAACCGCAATACCTCGTCTGTTCAAATCTGCATCGTGGATCAGACTTTTTCCAATAGTATAGTAGACACTCTTCTTTTGGATAAGGTGACCTGTAAAAGCTCTGGTGATAAGCTGGAAGATGTTATACTGATACAAACTGCTGCCAACTCAACTAAATACTGCGGAACCGTCAAAAAGGAGGAGTCTGTTTCAGGAGTACTGACAGATGACATACTTCATTGTCAGGATATTGATAATCTGTCGGCAACATACACTGACCCTGTCTACGGTACAAAAATTAACGGGCAGGTTACCATTATGGATGCTACGAGTACCACTATTCAATTCGTTGATATTTTGGGAACTCCTATTACTGGCCACTATGACGAAGTAACGGGTAATCAGATAATAGTCCGACTCATTCATAAGACCCCAAAGCTAAATGTGAAAGATACCCTATTGGTTAAATTTAAAACAGATTCCGGTGATACTCTTGATGTGCTGGTATATGAAACATCAAATGATAATGGAATCTTTGAGGCAATGGTAAATATTGGCTTTTCCGAGACGCCCAACAAAAGAGATAATATTCTTGAAGGTACCCTTTTCTCTGATGCAAGCAACAACCAGATGATATTAACCGGATTTATGGGTAGTGTCTCTACGAGCATAAATGTTAATGCTGCCTATGTTCCTGTTGATAGGGCCTGGATTGTAGATGGTAATGGCGACGGACATGCTGATTCAATTTATATTCGTTTTAAGGAACCATTGTCTGAGTTACCTTCTCCCATTACCTCTATAGACTGGCCTTATGAAGGAGCCTCGGGCTATACTGCTTTTTATGACCCCGTGATGCAGGACTTTGACCTTAATCTTTTGGCAGGAGATCCTCAAACCATTGCCATACTTTTGCCTGGGAGTCTGGATGAAAAACTCAATATATTTCTTGCTGGTGAAACGAGTATTGACCCTTCAAATCCACCAAGTCTCACTCTGCCCGTCGGCAAACTTTTCCAAAATCAGGAAGTTCTTATAGAAGATGGTATCGGTGCTGTAATTGTGGATGCAACGAAGCACCCTTCAGATAACACCTATTACAAAGATTCTAACGGTGATTTACAAAAACAGCCGGATACTCTGGTTATTACCCTCTCGGAGAAAATAAGAGCTTCACATAATAATGGAACTCCCTGGGACTCTCTTTTTCTGTTTATTTCTCCAAACATGGAAAAATCAGAGGCGTATCCTCTTATTTCTTTTCCCGGTTCAGAGCCTGTGGTAAAAAGCCCGGACAGCCTCATTTGGACCTTTGTAATTAGTAATAATGCAAATATCATTAAACCACTTGTTGATGATGAAATATTTATGAATTCTGGTTCACCTTATGTGGATGCCGCTCCCAATGCCAATAAGCCTGAAGAATTAGAGATGCAGATACGTGGAATAGAGAATTTAAACCCTATTAACCATACTACCGTTTTTGTCCCGGTTGTTGGGGTTTCTCTTAACAATCCCAGCTCTCTGTCTGCTAACCTCCATATTGACCAAAATGGAAACGTAACGCCCGGCCGTGATGTAATTCTTGTGCTAAATCAGGAGGGAACCTATGAATACCAGCGTATGTGGATAAAACCCGCCGGTTTGCAAGAGGATGGTTCTGTTTCGGCACCTGGTATTGAATGTGAATTGATGGTTGATGAGGGGTCCAGTCTGTCTCAATACCCTGAAAATTGTCTGTCAACCGTACAAGTATTTTCTACAGATGCCTATATTGCAGAAATAGCCATTTTTGATCATCTGGGTAAGTTTGTTCACCAGTCTACACAATACTTTGGGAGTTGCAAAGAACTGGATAATCATTACCGCCGCACTCCTCGTGGGCTGCAAAGCTGGTTGGTTTGGAATCAAAAAGACACCCAGGGAACTCTTGTAGGTACGGGGGTATATATATGGAAAGTAAAGTTTACCACTTCAGCTGGTCAGCATACTTCTGTTTACCGCCAGGGAGTGGTGCGGGCATACGAAAATCCCAAAGCGAGTTGTGCCCAATAAAGTGGGTGGTTATATACAAATATTAAAATACTTTTATCACAAATAAATCCTAAATCCAAAACGTTTGTTTAGGATTTAGGACTTAGAAATTAGGATTTCAACTATCTATGTTTTTGATTGTTAATAAAATTACTGAAAACAAATTAAAAAATGCCGAAAAACTTGATTATAAAATTTATTTAGGAAAAGTGTGATGAAAGTTTATTCCTTATTTATTTTCTTGTTGATTAGTGATATATCTGCGGGAGTTGTTTTTACCAGCTTCCCCCGTCATTGGAAGCTTTATGCCCGTGATCCCGTTACTGATAGTGCCAATGTTATAATTAAAGGAATAGCTGATAAGCTCGATGACACCATTTACTCGGAGTTACGAGTAAATGTATACCGTGAAAATGTGCCTTTGTGTACGCTTTCCCAGGAATTGAAATACACCGCTGATACCGTATCCTTTAATTTTTCTCAGAAAATAAAGGCCGAACTGGCCAATTACCAATTCAGGGTATATGGGGTGGCGGGGGGCGTAAGTACCCCAATTGATTCTGCTTTTCAAATAGTTGCAGGTGATGTCTATGTTATTCAGGGGCAATCAAACGCTGAAGCTTATTCCATGGAGGGCAGTGCAGCTGAAAACAACAGTCCCTTTATTCGGGTATTTGGTAATGGTAATGAGGGAGGTTCTCCCCTAAAATGGTTCGTGGGACAGGGAGATGGCAACAGAAAGACTAATGGCAATACGGGGCAATGGGGTTTACGCCTGGCTAAGCGTATTGTGGATAATCAAAAAATCCCTGTTTCAATTTTGAATGGTGCCCATGGCGGGATGATTATACAATTTTTCACTCGAAATGATAGTAATCCTACTGATCAGACTACTAATTATGGCAGATTGCTTAAGCGGGTAAATGAAGCCGGGCTTAATAACGGTATTAGAGGGGTCATCTGGCATCAGGGCGAGAGTAATTGGGGGATGGGAATAAATGAATATAAAGAGTATTGGGTAGCATTACATAAGGACTGGTTAAAAGATTACCCTTCTATTGAAAAGACGTACATTTTTCAGATAAGAAATGGCTGTTATAGTAGTCCCGGAGTTATGATGCCGGTGGAGGACATATTGTTAATTAAAGAAGCCCACAGGCAGCTTGCGGAAGAAATTGAAGACGTAGAGATAATGTCTACATCCGGGGAGGTTCATTATATAGATAATTGTCATTACACCTATGGAACCGGTTATAAGTTATTTGGTAATCATATATATGGATTAATAGCCCGTGATCTCTATGGCGTTGATAACTCCAATGTAGAAGCCCCTCAGGTAGACTGGGCAGAAATTACCGGTACGAACCAGATCACTTTGTATATGAAAAACAAGTCAGATACCTATCTTTTTGACATAGCGGCATTGAGCTTTTTTGAGGTAACCGGCGCAAACATAACGGTTACTTCTCCGGCTATTGACGGCCACAAAATTATGCTAAACTTTTCCGGGCCGGTATCGGGCGTTACTGCTATAAGTTTCAAAGGTACTCCCTGGAACAATGAGCCGATGGTGATAAATAATAATGGCATAGGGGCAGTCCATTTTTCAAATTTACCTGTGTACACACCATTTTCCAGAGACTCTTCTTTTGTGAGGGTAATTTTGGACGCGAATAATCGGGTTGAATCCGTTGAATCAATTTCTGAAAAAGATGTAAATGGCCATATCATTTCTTTAGACTTATCAGATATGGAACTGACTCAATTACCTCCAGAAATAAGTCAGCTAAGCTATCTCACGGCATTAAATCTAAATAACAATCTCCTAACTACGTTGCCTTTGGAGTTGACAAGGTTAATACCTGACTCCTTGAATGTGAACGGCAACAAGCTTTGTGAATTACCTGATACCGTAGAAACATGGGTCAATGAAAATTCGGTGGATAGTAACTGGAAGATAAGTCAGCAATGTGTAACAGGAATTGAACATAAAGAAAATTTCTCCCCATTTGCGATAAACATACGTTCAAAAGGAAAAGAAGTCTGTATCAGGCTTTTAGAACCTCAAGAGAATGTTGTGCTCAATATTGTAAATCTTCAGGGGAAAAGAATAAAATCAAAACAGTTTTCTTCTAGTCAAAACTTGTCCACCTGGACGGTAAATGGACTGAAAAAAGGAATATATCTTCTTCAAACGATCACCGAAGCAGGAACACATTCTATCAAGTTCCTTGTTCTGTAAATAACGAGTTTCTGTTGAAAAGGGTGGCTTTTCAATAAATACTGGTTAGGGCCCTTTAGAATATTTTTTTCCTGTTAAGTTGGAGAATAAACCTAAAAATAGGAGAATGTATTTTTATTGTTAAAAGAGGTGGATTTATCTATCATCTCTTTTGGCTGTTCTTGTTCTAATATTTAGAAATACAGGACGATAAAAAAAAGGTATTAACAACTAAATTCCAGAACAACAATGTCACTTATTCGGAAAAAGACATTCTTTTTTGTAATTCTCCCGGCAGCTACCCTTCCCTGTTTGATCCTCTGTATTTCCTTATTACTCAATGCTTCATTTGTCCATGAAATTGTCCTGCGGAATATTAATACCCGGCTACCGGGTTCAATTACTTTTCAAAGCCTAAAACTTTCTCTTTTTAATGGCCAGGTCGATTGTACTGAGGCCAGGCTTTTGAATATCGATGGGTCACCTTTGGCTGGTTTTGAACATCTTACCTTGCAGGTAAATCTGTTATCGTTAATCAGAAATAAATATGTGGTTAATAAATTTCATCTCTCCACTCCCTGGGCAAAGCTTGAAGTAGATAGTACCGGACAGCTTAATCTGATACATGCCCTGATTGATTCAAAGGAAAAGGATCAAAAACAAAAATCCACTACACCCTTCCAGATGCCTTTTTTTGACCTTAAAAGTTTTTTAGTTACCAATGCCAATTTTAATTATCGGGATAAAACAAATGAAACCCAGTATACCCTTCCTGATATCAGGCTTAAAGCAGGTCTTATATTGCCCAGACGGGATGCAAACCTCGAAATCAAGCTGGATTCAGGTTTCTTGTCAATTGGAACTGCAGAAATACCTCTGACAAAAGCCATATTCAACGCGGCCATGAAACGAGGATCCATAGATAGTCTGAGTATCGAATTACAAAGTCAAAAGAGTTCCATCAATATTATTGGACAAATAAAAGACCTTTTTACCGTACCACTTTTTGACTTGTCTTTAAAAGCCGATGCTCATTTACCAGAATTGACAGGAGCCATTAACTCAAAAGAAATAGTTACCGGTGATGCAGGTCTTTTTATAGAGATTAAAGGACCCCTGAATAATCCGCAAATTATTGCTGACCTTGATTACACAGGTGGAAATGTTAAAACCGTTAACATTGGGCCTTCTGCAGGAACCATCCGTTTAAGAAATAAGAAAGTTACCATAGACAGCATAATGCTTTCGCTGTTTGAAGGGAAGGTGTTTGTATCAGGTGATGTGAATATGAACGAGGTTTTTCCAAATGGTCTTATGGGGAAGGAGAAATATCTGAACCGGTGTAGTTATCAATTGGTAACAACAACAAAGGGCCTTAACCTCAAACATTTGGGTTCGCAACAGAAACCCGTACAAGGAAGGGGACAGGGAATTTTCCGACTTACGGGTACAGGATTGGATCCCGATAGTCTTAAGGCAACTATTACCACGAATTTGAAATTGACTGATTTTGGCTATGGAAAAAAAATCAGGTCGTTATTGAACGGAACCATAAACCTGTCCACCGATATTGCTTCCGGTGTTATCCATTGCCGCAAATTAGAAATGGCTTATGGAACAACACAATTGCATCTTACCGGTAAGTATAAACTGTCCACAGCCTTTTACGAAGGCACATTAAAGACGATTATTCCCAGTGTCGGAAACACCTTATCCTCATTTGGTGTAGAGGGCATAGAGGGCAATGTGTTAAATTCAATTGTTGTTAGTGGAAATTTAAACCAACAAAACATTTTATCCGCTTTAAGTTTGAAGTCAGAAATAGAGGCGAAAGCATTAAAGTATCAAAACTACGCCTTTGGGAATATTTCAGGAATCGCAACTTTAAATAAAGGTAATAGTTCACTGGTGTTAGCATTGCAAAATGGAAATTCTGCTTTAAGCCTCAACGCTGATGGGGGCATCCCCTTTATTACCGTTGGAAAAGGGGGACAAAATAGTAAGGTTTTTACCAGTAGCATTAAAGCAGATTCACTGTTTTTAGGTGATTTTCTGCTCGACTCCCTCTTTCAGGCTAACCTGGGACAAAGCCGGGGTTCAGAGCAGGATTCAGGCCTTACGCAAGAGGCATCTTCCTGGGAAAGTTTGCAGAGACCATTGTCTTTTTTTGCCGATATCCATATTGAAACCAACTCATCCCGTTTATGGATTGACTCCATTTTAATTCATGAAAGAGAGATGTTTCTAAGAGGTATAGGCGTTTTTGACATAGCTACAAAAAAACTAGACGCAAATCTTTCATTTTCAACAGGTGAGATTTCTCCCTATATAAAGAGTATAGTAAATCAGGATGCGGCAGGTGTTTTTAGCGGACAGGGCAGTATCACTGGTTTTATTCAGCAACCAGTTCTGGCAATGCAGATGTCGGGAGTTGGTTTACGGTATAACAATTTTCACCTGGACAGTGTAGCTTTAGAAGCAGAAACAGATTCCGCCGGCCGGGCAAATATTAAACAACTCCTGCTGAATGCGGGTAACTCAACGGTGCATGCCAGGGGTTCTCTGGGACCGTTATTTCAATCTTCTCCGATTCTCTTAACTTCGTTAAACGGAGAAATCGAACTAATGAGCGATGGCTTTAATTTACACGATTGCAATGATTCCCTCCAGGGACGCCTTTCCCTGCTATCACATATTGTTCATGCACCAGACAGTGGTTTTAACGGGAAATTAGTGATAACCGGAGAAGCAATTGATGTTTCTGGTTATACTCTTGAAAGTTTTGAAACACAGACAATATTTCAAAAAGACAGCATAATTTTCCAAAAGGTAATTGGACAAACAAGAGAGAATGAAACATTTAGTGGTACGGGTTTTGTGACCCTGAATAAAAATTATCAAATACAGCTCAATGTTCCAAAATTCCCATTACAACATATGGGTAACGTTATGCCTGAATTTATAAACGGTCTTTTAACCGCAGAGATTTCCGGTCAGGGAAATCTGAATAATCCCCTGTTTAAAGCATCCTTTAGAGTTTCGGAAGCCAGTATTGGGAACATGGCTCTTGCTGACGTGGAACACTTTTCTCTAACCTATAAAAACCGGACCCTTTACATAGATACCCTGGCGCTGCAGACTCTTGAAAACGGATTTTTAACGGTTTCTGGTCAGGTAACTTCTGCTGGTGATCCGGATTTGAAAATAAAGGGAGATCTGTCTTTAAAATTATTACCACTATGGGTACCGGTGATGTCCGATTTATCAGGAAGGTTATTGCTTGATGGAATCATAGAAGGAAGTGGAAAAGAGCCATTGGTTAACGCTGAAGTCTCAATTAAAAACGCCTCCTGGACGGTACCGGGACTACAGCAGAATTTCCATGATGTAAACGCTAAAATAAAAGTAAAACCTGATAGTATTGTGGTAGAAGGGTTAAACGGTTTATGGGAAACAGGTGCTATTGACTTCCGTGGAGCTATTGCCCACAACAACTGGGACTTTGGGGATGTGCAGGCTTATTTAACTACCAATGCTGCACCTTTACAGGTTCCGGGGATGATGTATATGCTTTTGAATTCAGATTTGCACTTTGCAGGCAATATCGGTGTTGATGGAGGAGGAACCGTCAACGGGAATATTCTCGTAGTAGAAGGACTATACCACAAAGATGTAAAGATAAATGTGTGGGAAAGCATAAAAAAGAAACGACCTGATGTTTCTCATAATAACGAAGAACATCCAGCCTTTTGGAAAAATATTAAATGGAATGTTGCTGTAAAAAGTGCTGCTCCATTTATGGTGAAAAACAATCTTGCCCAACTTGCCGTTCGGCCGAATCTCAGTTATTCAGGTACAACCATGTCACCTGTTATTAATGGAAAGGCCGCTATTGAAAGTGGTTATATTCTTTTCCGCAAAAAAAAGTTTGATGTTACCCGCGGGAACATTTTTTTCACGAATCCCTATAAAATTGCTCCGGAACTGGATATTAAAAGCGAGACTCATATCCGCGAGTACAAGATATTTCTTTCTTTATCTGGTGAATTGCATGCACTCACTTTTAGTTTAAGCTCGGAACCGGGTCTGGAACATGAAGATATTCTCTCCCTTATCCTTACCGGAAAGACCATCAGTCAACTGACCGGAAAAGAGGACTTTGGTAACACGACCTCTGCCACCCAGCTTCTGGCTCAAGTATTAGCTTCTTCATATTCTGGTAAGATTGAAAAAGCCACAGGATTTGATGAAATTGTGCTGGATGGTGGGGAAGGGCAACAAACAGGTCTCAGGCTGACCGTTGGTAAAAAGCTTTCTAAACGTCTGAAAACCAAATATTTGTTGGAATCTGAAAAGGGTGAAGTCGTTCAAAAAGCGGTGGCTGAGTATAAATTAAGTGAGAACCTTATCCTGAACGGTTTTCAGGATTCAGAAGGAAAATTTGGCGGAGAAATTAAAGTTTATCTGGAAATAGAATGACGGATTATTTTAAATCAACATACATATTATCTTTTGTGCTGTTCCTCTTAATGGGTGCCTCGGCATTAACACCGTCCGATACGGGTAGCTTAAAAAGCGTCGAACCTGCTGTTATTATGGGGGATATCCGCTTAACCCGAAACGCAGCCGATAGCCTGAAGCTTATAAATTTGGCAATAAGAGTGTTTGGATGGAGGCAAGGCGAATCGGTATCTCAAGAATCATTAACTTCGGCATTAATAAGCTTAAACGACACCAGGCGATTTAAAGAAATACGGGTAGACAGCACACAGCATACTCGCAAGAAGACGATTGATCTTTTTCTTACTCCCCATACTTATATAAAAAAAATTAAGATACAGGGAGAATACCCCCTGTTTGAAAGTGATATCCGCAATGCTATGTCCATATATCGCGGAGCATCTTATGATAAAGAAAGTTTTAAGGAACAAAAAGATAATATTAAACGCCTCTATGTGAATGAAGGCTTTTATAATGCTGCTATCAACATCACTTCATACCTCGATACCGTGGATGGATATTGGGTGATTTCGGTAGTAATTAAAAAAGGGCCTTATTTCAGACTGGCGAGTTTTGAAATTTCCGGTGGAGACGCCTTTTCCGCAAGCCGGATAAAATGGAACTGCCAGTCATGGCGGCTAAGTCTGCTCCCCGGTATGGCTGGGCGTTTTAAAGAAAATGAACTTCGCCAGGATATACAAACTATTCTGACGCTTTACCGGAAGAAAAAACTCTTTCATTCTGCACTTTTTTTCCCGGAAGCGGAGATTAAATATCAGATTAACTATGATACTCTGAACAGGGAGGCCCATGCACTGATTAAAATTAACGAGGGTTTTAAATATGTTATTAACATACAGGGGTGTAAAAAATTAAAAAAATGCAGGTCACTCACGAAAAATTCTCCGATGTATTCCAATGGTAACAGAAATAATTTAGGGGTCGTTGAAATGGTGGAGCAAATACGGGATATATATATTCGGAATGGGTTTGCTCAAGTTAAAGTTTTACATAACGATACTATTATAACGAGTCATCCTGCCGAGAAACGGATCCTTTTTACTATTAGCGAGGGTCAGGCAACCCGGGTTGAGGCTCTACAGATTACCGGTAATGTATTTTATTCAAACAAACAAATATTGGATTGGTTTGCCACAAAGCCCGGCAAGTCACCTTATGTTCCTGAAATACTGGATGAAGACCTCTATTATTTACAAACCATGTATCGAAATGAAGGGTTTGAACGGGTTGCTCTGACTAAAGAAGTTTCTTTATCACCTTCGTATGATACGGCATTAGTCCATGTTCACATTATAGAAGGTATACGCCGGTTAATGGGGGATGTCTCTATTATTTCTGAAAATGGAGTGCCATTGAAGAAACTGAAAAAGTCTCTTACTCTGAAACAAGGAAAGCCATTTGTTTCCGGATTGGTAAAAACACAGGCCAATATTCTATCCGCCGTCGCAGCGGAAGAGGGATATCCCCATGTAAAGATACAGAATGATCTTGCTTTTAACGCAGATAGCTCAGAGGTTGGTGTTGTGTACCGGGTGCAGCCAGGAGAAAATGTGCAGATGGGAGCGTATTATTTTTCCGGGAATTTTACTACCAATGAACAGTACCTGAGTAAAATTGTCCGCCTCAGCGAGGGAGACCCTTTCAGCATGCGTAAAGTGGTTGAAGGGCAAAAGCGTCTGCAGCAACGGGATATTTTCAAGTCTGCTGTTATCCGTCCCGTTGGATTGCGGGAAAAGGGTGAAGAGGCACATTTGTTTATAGATTTGCTGGAAAAGCCCCAATATTATATTGAGGCCTCAGGGGGATATCAAAGTGATAACGGAGTTTTTATCAATTCCCGTGCAGGCAATCGTAATCTGTTTGGCAAAAACAAACATGCCTGGCTTGATGGTGGAATAAACCGTCTGGGGTACCAATGGTTTAATGATGGTTTGAATTTCCTTGATTATCGGGTTGAAGCTAATGTCCTGGAACCGGAACTGTTTAGAACCGGTATTGCTGCACTTTTTAATATTTATCATGAAGATCGTCAGGAGTTTAATAAGGATTATGCCTTACAGACCTTTGGAGCTTCTATTGGTTTAAACCGTCGGTTATGTAGATATATATTAACCGGACTGGAATTCCGGTATGAATGGCGTGATGTCGATGGTGATACAAATAACGCCGCAGGAGATTTTCTTGATCCAAGGAACGCACTGGTAACTTCTCCTAAAATTATTTTTGATGGTCGGGATAGTTTTATTCAGCCTAAAAACGGCACCTACGTTAGTTTTTTTAGTGATTTCTCACAAGGAATGGATAATGATATAGATGATTTTAATCGCTATATTCTGGAGGCCAAATACTTTTTGACTCCTGTAAAACCCATTACCCTTGCCTTTCGCAGCAAGGCTGCTTTTGTACATAGTCGTACTTCTGGCGGAGTCGTATCACCCGATAATGCTTTTTATCTTGGCGGAACAAACAGTGTAAGGGGGTATAGTGAAAATCTAATGGAGCGGAACGCAGAAGGCAGGGCGGTAAGTAAAGACCGGCTCTTATCATTTACAACAGAGCTGCGATTTTATGCCGGATTTGGTTTTGAGATTTGCACATTTTATGATTGGGGACAGTTAAGTGAGACCTTTGCCGATAAACCATTTTCTGATGGCAGAAGCGCTGCAGGCGGCGGATTGCGGTACTTCACGCCAATCGGTCCTATCGGATTACTCTATGGTTTAAAATTGGCAAAGCGAAGCGGGGAAGATCCCGGCCAGTTTCATTTTTCTATTGGTTATACCTTTTAAGAAAATAATTTGCCATAATTAAATCTGTACATACACCTTTACAATGACTGGTCAAGGTTATACCGCTTCTCCTGACCGGAGCACTTCTACAGGAAAAGCTGATAACAACGTTCCTACCATCGCTTTACCGGAAAAGGTTACTTTTCGATTATCTAAAACACTTACCCAGTTTGTTGGGGCCCCATTGGGAAGAACAACATAAGTATCTTCCCATGTATCGCTTCCTAAAGGCATTTTTCCGGAAGGAACTACTTTGGAGTAAAAGCGAGGTGCCAGTACAATTGCCCACTGTGAATTTTCGTTGCGGGCAAAAGCAATAACATTGTTTTTATATTTTCCTTTGCAGGATAAGGGCTGGTAAGTAGCTTTTTCAAAAAACTGAGCATGTTGGTTACGCCATTTTAAAACTCTGTGGGTAAGAAACATTTTTGGAATACCTGTTTTCCATTGCAGAAGTATTTGCCTCTCTGCTGTATTATCTGATACCATCATTCCTTGAATTGCTGCCAGCATCTCTGCCCGATGGGTATAATCGACGGGGCGGCGATTGTCGGGATCAACCAGACTGTAATCCCAGAGTTCAGTACCCTGATAAAAATCAGGAATGCCCGGACACGTCATTTTTAACACACATTGGGTAAGAGAATTAAGCATCCCAAAAAAGGATATTTTTTGGCTAAAGGTTTTAAGTTCTGGTAAAAACAGATCTTTTCGCTTATTGTCTAAGATTTTTTCGACAAATTCTACACAGGTATTTTCATATTCTTCATCGGGTTTTATCCAGGCGGTGTGCACTTTAGCTTCTTTTACTGCTTTTAAAACATAGGATTTAATCCGCTCTACATATTTGTTATCATGATCACCTGCCAGCGGGTAGGTGCCTGTAATGGTCTGGTACAGCATGTATTCATCGTTGCAGCTGGGCATTACCGTATCACGCCGAATCTTTTTATAGTCTCTGTTGTAACGTGACCAGCCATTTACCAGTTTCTCCCATTCCTTAGGATGTTCTGAAAGGGCCAGAAGCCGCATGCGCGTATCTTCTCCTCTTTTCGTATCATGAGTGGCTGTGGCATTCAGTGCCAATGGCCAATTTCGGGCACGATCTTTGTTCCAGGCATGGAACTCGGCCAGGTCATACCCAAATCGTCCGGGATTGCCACCGACCTCATTTAAAGCAAGGAGAGGGTAATACACATAAAAAGCAGTATCTTCACAACCTTTGGCCATAAGTGGGCCCGTTTGCTGCTGAAAATACATAATTAACTGCAATAGTTTTTCCTGGTTTTCTGCTTTAAGCCCTCCGGCATTTTCTAACTGAAAATAGTATTCCAGCAAATTCAGTTCATGTACTAAATCCGGTCTGGTCTCCCGGGCAGCATTTACCGCTTTCGCCAAAACTTCTTTGTCAGCAGAAGTAAAGGTCGAACTATTAATATAGGTACGATAAACGGGGAAATGTACCATGAGTGCAATTAAGGCCCGGCGTAGACCGTACAAAGTTACATCACGACTATACCGTTCATCCCCCAGGCTATTCTTTAGAGAAAAAGCCAACATATCTATAGTGCCCATAAAATGTTTTTCGGCAATGAGTGCTTTTTTATCAATCATCAGTTGCTGGTAATCCAGACATTCTCCGGTAAATCTACCATAGGCACGTAGAATTCTTAGGCGGTTTTTTCGGTAGCAAAGAACCCCTGCAGCCATATTCATGAAATCGTAACCCGTGGTGCCCTGGACAGGCCACCGGGCGGGCAGGTCTTCATCAGACTCCAGGATTTTTTCAGCTACGATGTATGTATCCGGACAGTCATCTCTCAATCTTTTAAGATATTGTTCAGGATCATACAGACCATCTAAATGATCAATACGGACACCGGATACGGCTTTGTCTTTGAGAAGTTTTAGTAAAAGGCTATGCACATAGGTATGTACCCGGGGATTTTCTACCTTTAAGCAAATGAGATCGTTTACACTAAAAAAACGACGGTAGTTAATTTCTTCTGAAGCTACTTTCCAAAAAGAAAGTCGGTATTTCTGCTTTAAGATTAAATTATCGAGTCGGGTCAGGTTTTCAGGGTTTTTCAGGGTGCCATTATAGGATGCAATTGTTCCTTCGATGTGTGCCCGTACGCCTTCATTTTCCTGATATATCATATGCAGCATTTTTTTTGCATGATGAAATTGACCTAAGGGCACTGGTGTATCTACACGGCAAAGCTTATCTATCAAGTCTACGGTTCCTATAAATTTTATGAGCATAGGACTATCTTCAGCCAGGCTGGTTTTAAGATTGTCTAAATGCTCCAATAAAATCTGTTTGTAACTGGCAAATGATAAAGGATAGCGCTGGTCATAGTAGCGTATACAGAGTCCCTGTGCATCATATGCCAACTTGATTTCACCTTTTTCCAAACATGAGCTGTAAAAGCTTCCTAAAAAGGGGGCCAGGATACGTTCTTTGAGATTGTCGTATTGATGATCCCAGTTAATATCAAAAAACTGATAATAGCCGGAGTTACTCCCCTCCTCAAAGATGTCCTCCAGAAGTGAGTTGCGCCAGTCAAAGGCCATATGGTTAGGGACAATATCCTGGACCCATAACATATTGCGCCTTAGGACTTCTTCTGTGAGATCCATAAATTCCTGGATAGTGCCCAGCTCCGGGTTGAGGCTGCCATGATCAATAATATCATATCCATGAGTGCTTCCCGGCCGTGCAGCAAATACCGGAGAAGCGTAAACAGCACCCGCACCAAGGTCATTCAGATAAGGGAGGACCTTACTCGCACTTGAAAAATTAAATGAGGGTTCAAACTGTAATCGGTAGGTAGAACAAGGGGTTTTCATAAGACAACCTTAATGGAGAGGACATCAGCCAGTTCATTGAGTTTTGACATCCAAATTGGTGAGGGATTTTTTGATGATGCATCCTGAGCTTGCATTTGCTGAAGAAATAGTGCACAGGCATTTTGTGCTCTCCAGACATCTAATTCCAAATCCAGGGGCCGGACGGCTTCGAATAAACCCAACGCTATGGTAAGGCTATCTGTTTTTTCTTCATCACTTTCCAGACTTCCTATTTTCTCAACCAGCGTATTGATCTTTTCTGCTACTAAAAAAGAGGCGCTCAATCTATCAAATTTAATGCGCATCCGTTTTACTTCTTTGGCGATATGAGTCGCAGTTTCTAAATCAGGGGGTTCTTGATCAACAGCCCCATAGAAACTTTCATCATTTACTAATTCGGTGATATGGGAAAAGACCCGGGGCAGGGGGATACCCATGCGTTGCATCATTTCGAATACGGGATCATACTGCATTTTCATTTGCCTGAAACTGTCGGCCACGGTATCAATGGTTTCCTGTAAAATCTGATTAACAATTTTACGCTGCTGATCATGGAACAAGTCCCACAAAGAGTAGGTAAACGTAAAATTTCGTTCAAAAGAAGAAATAACTTCACTCATACTGTTTCGTTCAAAATCCTGCACACTTTCTGCAGTTAATGTATCCATTTCGTCCTGGTTTCCCTGGGGTCTGAGACCGCATACCACATTATGGTCGCCAAAAGAAACCACAATATATTCGAACCAGCCTTCTTCCCGGGTAATATGAGAGGTTACACCTACCTGACCGGAAATAAAAGAATTTTTACCGATTGCCTTTTTCTGAATCTCCACATTTTTGATGTGATAACAATAAATTGTCGTTAACTCCTCAACATTTTCAAACAGGGAACAAATGGCAAAATGCGCGCCGACCCGGGGAAGATCAATTTTGGAGGGTTTTACAAAATTATCGTATACATATTCACCATTGCCAAAATCAGGAATGTTGCTTGGTGCTTTTTTTAACAAGGTTCGAAAAGTATCGGAAAGTGCTATGGCACCGGTTTCTTCTGCCAATTGAATCGCCCGTACCGCATAGGCAATAATCTGGGTGGTTTCGATACCAGAAACTTCATCAAAAAACCACCCGCAACTGGTATACATCAGCATGGCATTGCGTTGCATTTCCAATAACTTAATTATCCTGGTGTATGTATTTGTGTCCAGGTCATTCTTTATTTGTAGTGTGTTTAAAACTTTTTGCGGGGGCATATTGCGATCCCGTATGATATCAATATACTGGTCCCGGCATTCCCAGGGATGTTCGGTATAGGGTGCCATACCTTCTTCATATAAATGGACAAGATTGTCCCGTAACCAATCCAGGGTGCCCCGCAAGGGTGCTCTCCAGTCCTGGTTCCAGCCTCCATTACCACCGGAATTACAACCACAGGCATTGCGCCAGCGCTCTATGCCATGCACACAACTCCAGGATGAGTTTTCATGGATTTCTGCTTCCCAGTCAGGAGGAAACTTTTCAAGATACTCTCCATAGATGGTGACTTGTACATCATCCTGATACTCCAGTTCATGCAGGCAATAGGCCAGTGCCATATCGCTGTGCCGTTGATGGGACCCGTAGGTCTCTCCATCAGTGGCAATATGCACCAGTTGGGGATTGTCTCCCTCGGCAAAGGCGCTCTTAAGTCTGTCGGCAAATATATTGCCTGATTGTAATAATTGCCCAAAAGCAAGATCATGGGAAATAGGCCCATCATAAAAAAAGAGCGCCATAGTGCGGCCCGAAGGTAGTTTGCATAGATAGGGTCTTTTGGGATCCAGCCCGGTGGTAGCGGTATCCTGCCAGTCAGTTTCTCCCAGAGGTCGTACCCGATAGGCCTGGTTGGGAGCAAGTATGGTGAATTTAATGCCGTATTCCGACAGGATATCAAGGGTCTTAAGGCACACCGCTGTTTCGGGTAGCCACATTCCTTCGGCCTGACGCTGAAACCGGGCTTGAAAATCCTGAAGCCCCCAGATAATCTGGGTGCGTTTGTCCCGTTCGTTGGCCAAAGGCATGATCATATGATTATAACATTGGGCCAGTGCCGGGCCATGGCCAGAAAACCGCTCCATCCCCAGCTTGTCAGCCTCCAGAATCGATTGATAGGTAGTGGGAGCGTGACGTTCCATCCAGGACAATAAGGTCGGACCAAAATTAAAACTGATTTGGGCATAATTGTTGACTATTTCTGTTATTTTACCCTCATTGTCCAGAATGCGGGAATGAGCATTTCGATCATAACATTCCGCATTGATACGCTGGTTCCAGTCGTGGAAGGGATAAGCTGAATCCTGAGATTCAACCTCTTCTAACCAGGGGTTTTCCCGGGGGGGCTGGTAAAAATGACCATGGATACATATATATCGGTTCATTAAGATTCCTCTTTTAATTGTAATGCCGAAAAATGCCAGGCAGGAAGATTTATGTTTTGCCCGGGTAATATGGATTGGGGGAGGGTTTTGCCATCCCCGCCCCACCAGGTATCGGAAGAATCAATCATAACCTTAGCGGTACCGGAAAAATCATCAATAACATAGGTTTGGGCGGTGTCACTCAAATTCATGATGAGAACTACTGCCCGGGGCAGATTACCCCGCGTAACCGTAAGTACATGGCTTCTCTGCATGGTTGTATGGACCCGGGAAAAGTCTTTTCCTAAAAAGTGTGGCAGGTTTTTTCTCAGAGAAATAAGTTTTTTATAATAGGCAAACATGGCTTGTGGCCCAGGCTGCTTATACTGTTCCCAGCCCAGCTTACATTTTTCAAAGGTATCGGTAGACTGTGGATCCGGGGGGTCTCCCTGCCACAAAAAAGAATTGAATTCTTCCCGCCGGCCTTCCTGTACTGCTTTTACCAGCCCCTTATCACCGTGGGATATAAAATAAAGAAAGGGGGCTGATTCCGCGTATTCTTCTCCCATAAATAACATAGGGAGATAAGATGATAATAACATCGCACCGGCAGCCAGACGTGCTGCTTCCGGACTGGTTAAAGAAATCAGCCGCTCTCCCAGCATACGGTTACCCGTCTGGTCATGGTTCTGTACACTTACTACAAATTGGGAGGGAGGGAACCCCTTTGCAGACCTGCCATACCGGCATTTTCGAAAGGGAGAATAATCACCGGAATACACAAAACTTTCTTCAAAAACCTTTTGTATTTGTTTTGGCTGGCCATAATCCATATAATAGCCTGAGAGTTCTCCTGATAAGACCGTATGGAAGCAATGGTGAAAATCGTCACTCCACTGGGCATCCATTCCCCAACCGTTTTTTTCTAACCGGGTAACCATGCGGGGATCATTCTGATTACTTTCGGCAATTAAATAAAAGGGACGGCCTGTTTCAGCTGAAAGTTCTGCTTTTGCTTCTGCAAGTTCCGCTAAAAAATGCTTAGCACCCAAATCACAAATGGCATGTACTGCATCTAACCGCAACGCATCGATATGAAAGTGGCGCATCCAGTACAATGCGTTTTGAATAAAATAATAACGGACTTCATCGCTGTAAGCATCATCAAAATTAAGGGCTTTACCCCATGGGGTATTATATTTCCCGGTGTAGTAATGGCCGTATTCACCCAGATAATTACCTTCCGGCCCCATATGATTATACACAACATCTAATATTACCGCCAAACCCAATGCATGGGCTTCATCCACCAATTGTTTTAATGCCTGGGGACCACCATAGGAATTTTGTACGGCAAAGGGATGTGCTCCATCATAACCCCAGTTACGGGAGCCCGGGAACTGGGCCACGGGCATGAGTTCTATGGCTGTAATTCCCAGTTCTTTTAATACCGTTAATTTTTCTCTCACACCGGTAAACGTACCCTGCGGTGAAAAGGTGCCTGTATGCATCTCATAGATAATGTATTGTTCCAAAGGTATATTCTGCCAGCTTCCGTCTTTCCAGGTATGGGAATGGTGATCTACTACTTCTGATGGGCCATGGACGCCTTCAGGTTGAAAAAATGATGCCGGATCAGGGCGATTCTCACCGGAATCCAGATGATACTGGTATCGGGTGCCAGGTTTAACCTGTTCGGCTTGAAGCGACCAATAGCCTTTTTCTAACTGCTGCATGGGTACAGCCTCTTTTTGATCGTCAATTAAAATTTTAAGTTGATTTTGGAGGGGGGCCCATATATGAAAATCACAGACATC
>JADFYW010000029.1 GCA_015232855.1 Fibrobacteria bacterium | reverse complement strand
GGTTTTTTTAGATACACCCCGTGTTGACCGGTCTGAAAAAAATACCCGCCAATATCGCTTTCAATTTTTTCCGGATCCAGGATGAGGTTTTCTTCTTTGAGCCGCTCAACAAGAGAATGAGAAATAACACCAGCACACATATTACAGCCTTTAGGGCCAGGAATAGTAAAATTTCTACTCTCAAAAAGCAGTATTTTCAGCTTTAAGCCATTTTCTGACGCATACTTCCGGGCAAAATGTCCAAAGAAAACTCCGGCTGGCCCACCGCCAATAATCCCAATGGTAGCATTATCTGTTAGCCGGATAGTTTTGGAGTTCATAAAAGGTATAATAGAAATTTAATACCTGGTTTATCTATAGGATTTCAAGTCTCCGTGAGGTATCCTGGAGTAACAGCTAAAATTCCAGTAATTTTTCCAGATCTTCAAGAGGATCACTTTTCGGGTTTATTTGATCCTGTAAGCGGTTCCATCTCATGCGCTCATCTTCCTCAGCGTATTTTTTAAAACTTTCATAATCCTCATCAGAAACTTTCTTTCTCACTTGTTTATACAAACTGAGGTTATTAATAATACGCTTTTTATGATTTATGTACGCCTGATAGCCACAATAGGGTCTCCATTTAATTGGACTTGGAAGAAGAGCAATAAGATTAACTATCTGATCAAAATTTAGTTCAGCAACAGGCTTGTTGAAGTGGTATAACGAAGCCGCCTGGACACCAAACACACCCGGCCCAAACTGTGCGATATTCAGGTAAATTTCAAGAATTCTCTTTTTTGAAAGTTTATCTTCCAATACCAGTGTTATAAGTCCCTCTTTAATTTTTCTGAGATAGCTCTTATCAGGAGCAAGAAACAGGTTCTTCACTACCTGCTGACTAATCGTACTCGCCCCTCTAAATTTTTTACCTAATTGGTGGTTTGCAACAATTGCATATTCAATTTCATTTAAATCAAAACCATTATGCTGGTAAAATTTCCCATCTTCAGAAATAATTACCAGATCCCGTATCAATTCCGGTATTGAATTCCAGGCAACCCACTCTTGCCAAATAAGCGGTTTATGCCCCCCAATGCTTCTCTGTTTGGTGATAGATTTTAATAAAACAGAATCCTTTTCGATCCGCTCTTTTTCACAAATCATAAAGGCTGTCTCCTTTTTGTTTGATTCTTGCAAAGACTTAATTTCAAACCACTTAACCTTATTTAATAAAGTAAAAAACAAGATAATAGCAGCAACAAAAATGATTCCTAAAACAAGCTGGTAGGTAACCCAAAATCCTTTTAAAAGTTTCACTAAAATTTCAAGTAAAGGTCGCACATTCTTTCGCATGAATAAAAAACATAGTAATTCATTCCCTAATTCATCACCTGGCTCTTTTACTATTTTTTATTTACAATATTAAACAAATTGGAGTAACCCTTATGACCATATTCAGGCCATGCATTGATTTACATAATGGCAAAGTCAAACAGATTGTTGGAGGTACCTGGTCAGGTAATGCTCAGGAAATCGCCGTGAATTTCACTTCTGAACATTCTTCCGGATGGTATGCTGAACGTTATAAAAAGGATGGTCTAAAAGGTGGCCATGTTATTATGCTCGGGCCTGGAAATGAAAATGCTGCCCTGGAAGCCCTCAAATCTTATCCTGGTGGGATGCAACTCGGAGGTGGTATAACTCCTGATAATGCAAAAGATTATCTTGATGCCGGCGCTTCCCATGTCATTGTGACATCTTGGGTTATTCCCCAGGAGAGACTGGATAGAGAAAGGCTTGCTACCCTGATTAAAATGGTAGGAGTGAACCGCCTGGTACTAGATTTAAGTTGCAGAAAACAGGGCAACAGTTGGTTTATTGCCAAAGACAGATGGCAGACCATAACTAAAGAAGAAATAACTCCTGAATTATTACATGAACTTGAATCCTGTTGTGACGAACTTCTCATTCACGCAGCTGATATTGAAGGACAGTGCAAGGGAATTGATCAGGAATTAACCTCCTTTCTCGGGAAATACACAAATATTCCGGTTACTTATGCGGGTGGTGCAAATAATCTTGCTGATCTTACCCTTGTGGAAAAACTTAGTTCAGGTAAGGTAGATTTAACCATTGGAAGCGCTCTGGATATTTTTGGTGGCTCCTTAATTCAATACCAGGATTGCGTTGATTTTAATACTAAATAATGGCCTTAACACTAAACGCTCTCAATACAATATCACGTAATAACATATATTACATATCATTACAAGTTTCAAGCAAACTAACACATAAAGACAATCTTGTAATTCTTTTTAAATAATAGTATTATGTTTGATGAAACTACAGAAGAAAGCACAGGCTGTGAAATATTTACGGGTAGCAGTGCTAAAGTTATGGAGCTTTCACTGGTGCTGGCATCCCAGTCTCTTCCTCATCAAATAGGCTTTTACAATAATATTTATCATTTAACAGTAGAACTTGAGATTGAAACTCAGTCCAGGCAATTAATAGACCGGTATATTGCCGAAAATAAGAGCTGGCGGGCAGAGATAAATCAGACGGAAGATATTTCTTTATCAACTCTTCCTTTTCTGTTTCTACTGGCACCTGTTCTGCTCTTTTTTTTTCAGGTACACCCATTCTTCAATAATCACCTTATCACATTACTCGGGCGTTGTGATGCCATTAAAATTCTATCTGGTGAGTGGTGGCGAGTATTCACCGGTTTAACCCTTCACTCGGGGAGTCAACATTTTTTGTCCAATCTACTGGCTGGATATTTCATATTTAATCTGGTTGTGCATAAAATAAATCCGGGGCTCAGTCTTTTGGGGACTATACTTTTATCAGGAATCGCCAATCTTGCTGTGGCCCTCACAATTTCCGGAGGACATCTCAGTATTGGGTTTTCTACAGCAGTCTTTGCAGGACTTGGTATTTTATCCGGCAGTCAATCTCTTGCCTATTTTATTCACAAAATGGATGGAATTAAAAGCTGGACACCGGTAATTTCAGGTTTTTTTATAGTTGTCCTCATGGGACTTGCGGAAGGTTCAGATATTCTGGCTCATGTGTATGGTTTTGTTTTTGGCTTGTTTGGAGGTTTCACCCTCCCCTTTCTCAATACCAAAACGAAGCCTCTATGGATTCAAAACCTTTTGGTTTTAGCAAGTGGATCAATCTTCGGACTATCCTGGTTCCTTGCCCTTAATTAGATTTTCCATATCACACATTTCAAATTCTGCGGGTACCGGAGAAAGGCAAGAAGCCGTTCCTGCAGCTATTGCCTTTTGAAAAGCATCTTTGGCAGAAAGTCCACAAAGTGAAAAGTGCACAAAAGCACCAGTCACCACATCCCCCGCACCGATTGGGTTTTGCACATTTTCTATCTCAGGCACAGGGATATCGGCCTGTTCCCAATCATCCCCGGTTAGCTGGTTAAAACGTGCTGAAGAAGGCCCATTTGTGATTAAAAATAGTTTTTGTTCGGGATGACCATTTGTGTGTAATAATTCTGGATAGAGCTTTTGCAATACCTCGACTTCCATTTTGTTTATTTTCACGACATTAACCCGTTTTAACAGAGCCTCACTGATATTTTTATACGCATCAAGCACCGTTAAATCCGCATTTATAGCATTCAACAACTTACCATAAATATCATTTTCACAACCATCCGGAGCCTGGCCAGCAATTACAACCGCATCATAAGTAGCTGAATTATTGATCAGACTTATTAATTTACTACTTATCTCAGCTGCCGGAATACCTGGAGCAAAAGGCTCGATAATTTCTGTTTCCTTCATGGTTTCACGACAAATAAGGGTGTTACAAACTCTTGTTTCACCAGGGACCTCAAGATGAATGGAATTGATACCATATTGACTACATGCTTGAACCACCCTGCGACCATTATCCCCTCCGACAATCTGAAGCAAAGACACCTGGTGCTTAAAACAAGACAACACTTTTGCTGTGTTCATTCCTTTACCCGATGCGCAGAAATGAAGGCTTTCAGCCCGGTTGACCTGACCCTTCTGGAGAGATGTAAAATTGAGTGTTTTTTGCCATGCAGGATTTAACCCTACTACCAGAACCCGTGACATACGATTTCCTTTATGCTGTGTACTCACAGATGTAGTCATTTGTATAGGAAAAAGCTAATAACTAAAACACCAATGCATTAATCATATTCTGGTCATGGTAATTCAAGTTTTGTACTCATATTTGGTGCTCACCCACCAATAAAAGCTGATGTGATATGAAATTATGTCTTTTTCTGAATTTTGGGTTTAAACCGATCATCTGTGCTCTGGTGTTTCTACTGGGTATGACCATCCCGGTTTTCAGTCAGACTTACCTGAATAACCGTTCGCAAAATCCACAAAGAATGCGATATAAAGCAGAAAAAAGTTTTTCTATTGGTTTGGACTGTAATTTTAATGCTTACGATCTGGGAATTGGTATTAACGGAACCCGGAGTTTAAGCCCCATTAAGGGGTTATCAATTTATGGGTCACTCCATATAAGACCCTACCACAAAAAGGTACTGATTGAAAGCAATAAACATTACTTCTATCAATTTTACGAATGGCGCATGGCTACCAGTTTCGGACTCCGGAAGGATTTCTTTTTAGGATTTGAAAAAGGTGTTTACCTTATGGGTGGAGCTGCTATTTCAATGGGACGCTTTCGTGGCACTTCTATTAAGCCTGACATTTATGTGTTACCCTCTGTTGAAACAGGGGGATTCATCCATGTGGGGCGTGCAGTCCTCTTGAAAGCAGGTTACAATTTTTCTCTTCTGTACCGCGAACAACCCCACCGTTTTACCATCGGACTTGATTTTAATTTTCTGAGTCGACTATGATAAAACCTTCTTTAAACCTTTTATTACCCATATTTTTCTCCCTGTATCTGCTTACCGCATGTACCAGTGACTGCAGCGGACCTGATGAGAGTGGGTACTATTACTGCAGTGAAGACAGTGAAGATGATTCTGATATTTATAGTAGTGATAATGATAATGATGATGACGGCGGTTTTGATTTTTCATTTGAAATTTTCATAGAAGAGGATGATGAAGAGGATGATAGTCCTGACTGTGTCAAAATTCCTCCAAATTATATATGTCATTCAGCTCATCGGATACCTGTGACCATTTCAATAAAAATAGACTCCCGGAACGGCAAAACTCCCATTCGGATCGATTATTATAATGGTGATTTTGATACCGGTACCAAAATATATTCAGGCAGCCATCACGATACAGAACTGGAAGCAACACTGGTTCCGGGTACAATTTCAGCGACAGCTCTTTATGTGGTTGGAACAGACTCCATACTCGCCGTTGATGGAGTAAGAATCAAAACTAATCAAGTCAACTATTGTGAACAGAGCTGTTATGAAGCAGAACCCGTGTCTATGGATTTAACCCTTTGTAATAAATTTAATTGAGCTAACCCAAGTTCACACGGTACATAAATTCAACTGCATAAAACCTTACAGAATATACGACTTACAAAATCAAGTCAAAGGTATTTATTAAGGCTCTTTTTCTTTTTAACCGCACTCACGAGCTTCTTTAAATCAGCCCGCTTGCTTTTATCAACAACGAGTGTAACCCCGTTATGCTGGACTACCAACAAGTCTTTAACTCCAAATGTAGCAACCAACCCCTCTTCTGAAAAGATGGTGGTATTTTCAGTTTCCATACTCACAGCATTACCTTTGGCCACATTTCCCGATTTGTCAGATTTATAGAGCCTGTCAAGCGCAGACCAGGAACCAATATCATCCCAATCGTATTGGGGCACAACCAGAGAAATATCAGGGGCCTTTTCCATAATACCAAAATCAATAGACTCGCCTTTGATGGATGCATAAATTTTAGTCAGCTTATTCTTAAAGCTTCTGGAATTGGAATTCAAGCTACCTTCTGCATTAAAAGCTCTGAACATATCAGGAAGACGATCTTCAAAAAGAGACCAGAGATAATCGCATCTCCAGGCAAACATACCGCTATTCCAAAAAAAACGGCCCGTTTTACAGTATTTTTTGGCCTGAGCCAGTTCCGGTTTTTCATGAAAACGCTTAACTTTATAACAATCTAAACCATTTACTGCCTTTAACTTGTTTTGGGTCTCCACGTAACCATACCCTACATCAGGCCGGGAAGGTTTGATACCAAAGGTTACCAGTGTATCAGTTTGTTCCGCAAGCCTGGCAGCGGTTTTTATTGCTTTTACAAACTGGGATGTAGGTGATATAGCGTGATCAGCAGTCATTACGGCCATTACCCCTTTAGGGTCTTTCTCCATAATAAGTTTAGCTGCAAGAGCAATGGCTGCCGCGGTATTCCTACCAACCGGCTCCCCGATTATAATGATATCCTTTCGCTTACCTAAAAGCTTCTTCATAGCCTTTTCAAGTATTTTATTTGCGATAATATGCACCGGAGTCCCGGTTTTCAACTTCTCAATATGAGCAAGTATATCTTCAAGCATGGTCTTTTCACTTACCAGGGGTAATAACTGTTTAGGCCTGGCTTCATTGCTATATGGCCAAAAGCGTTCACCTCTGCCACCAGCCATAATCACGGGATATATCATATTTTAACTCCTCGTTTTTTACTCTTTTTTAATCAAATTCGCACATTATTTCCTATTCATAATAAAAAATGCTACGAAAGTTATCACTAATTTTACTATGAAATACAGATATTAATTTCTATACTGTTACCAATTAATCCTTATGAAAAAACCGGTGCCACCAAAAGCCAAACCTCGAAAATACAGGCGGCTTCCGCCTAAGTATATTGATTTTCATATCCATTCGATCTATTCGGACGGTGATTATAAGGTTAATGAGATAATTGATGCTTGTGTAGCAAAAGATCTCAAAGCAATTGCAATCACTGATCATGATGCCATAGAAGCATATAACGAAGGCAAAGAATATGCAGAGCAACAAGGTTTAGAATTCGTCTCAGGGGTTGAGATCAGCTCCTATTACGAAGGCAATGAAATCCACATCCTCGGATTTCTTTTTGATCCCACCAATCTGGGGTTAAATATGAAGCTACAGGAACTTCAGCAAAAACGCATCGTCCGCGCCACAGGTATCATTGACATGCTCAATAAAAAAGGCATTGAAATTGATATTAACCGCGTTTTACAAAAAGCAACGGGTACAAGTGTAGGTCGTCCCCATATTGCCAGTGTCATGCTCGAAGAAGAATACGTCTCATCCTTTCAAGAAGCTTTTGAAAAACATCTTGCGGGTGAATATATCCGGGAATTTGAAACCGATAAACTTACCCCATACGAAGCCATTGAACTCATAAACCAGGCTGGAGGTGTTGCTGCTCTAGCCCACCCCGACAAAACTCAGCGTGACGACCTATTGATTTCGTTTGTTGAAGCGGGACTGAAAGGCATCGAGACCTTTTATAATGGGGTTACTCGAGCTACCGGACTCAAATATCGGACGTTCGCTAAAGAACATAACCTGGTGTGCTGTGGAGGTTCTGATTTTCATACAGATCGCTTTGGTACCAAATACGGCCTGGGAAATGTGAAAGTCCCCTACTCTGCTCTAATTGCTCTTAAAAATGCTAAAGAACTCATCAATCCAGGTTAAAAGTATTTATCCCTCTGCTTCTCTAATATTTCTGTATACATGCGTCGAAAAGAATCTAATTTATTAGTATGAATTGGATAGATTTGATTGCCGTAGGTATTGCAGCCTATTTTGTATTCCGTGGTTGGCAGATTGGTATTATCAAAGCCTTCTTCAGATACCTCTCTATCATCGCCGGAGCGATAATCGCAATTTGTTTTCGAGAACCAGGGATAAACTGGCTGGAGTCCCGGGGGCTTTTTCTTAATGACTTTTTTATGAATGCGATATCTTTTGCTGGACTCTTTCTGGCTACGGTGATAATAGTTCAACTGGTGGGCTGGATTATTGCAAAAGTGATAAAACCCACTCCTTTAGGCCCTGTGGACCGGATTTCTGGAGCAATTTTTGGGGGGCTTAAAACTATGGCCATCCTGCTCTTTTTGATATTTTTATTAACGGTCATTCCTTTAAATCTCACTACTTTTGAAGTTGTGAAGCATTCTTTTGTGGTAGATAAGGGTCTCATTATCCTTCCTTGGGTAAAAAAAACACTACATAAACATAAAGACAATCTCCTGGCTCCTAATATGCTTGAGTCATTGCCCATTCCTGAAAAACTCAAAAAGAAATCTTCCTCTATTTAGCAATATGGAGTTTGTCACTTTAGCTTTCACCGTTTTTCTTTTTCTCATACTTTCCGCATTTTTTTCGGGAAGCGAAACAGGTATAATTTCCTGTTCTCCTTTAAAAGTTAAAAATCTGGCTCTGCAAAAAGATTCCAGAGCCCTCATGCTTGAAGGCTTACTTGATAATAAACAGATGATTACCATTACTCTGTTAATTGGCACAAATATTTCTAACACCATTTATTCTCTGCAGGGAGAACAGCTTTTTTTAAAAGTATGGCAAGGTATAGGGATCTCAGAATATACTCCTGGATTTATTCTTAATACCCTCATTCTCACGCCAGTTTTGGTAATTTTCGCTGAAATTTTGCCAAAAGCACTTTTTCTCAATTATTCCTTTTCACTCACCTATGCAATGGCTCCGCTTATAAATTTGGCAAAAATATTTTCACTTCCTTTTCTCTTTCCTTTCTTTTTTCTTTTTAGGGGAAACCTGAATAAAAGTCAGATTTTTGCCAAACATGGACGAGAAACAATGCACTTACTTGCTGAATTCAGTTCAAAAAAAGGGAAACTTCAGCTCAATCAAGAGAAAATGATTCACAACATTCTTAATCTTTCGGCCAAGGAAATTTCTGACTTTACCGAACTCATTCCAAAAACCAGCATTGTGCCCTATGGTTCGAAGCGAGACAAAATATTTAAGGCAGCCAAAAAATCTTTTCCAATTCCTCTCTTTATTAAAAAAGAAAGCTCTATAATTGGGGTACTTCCCCCTACGCGTTATTATACCCTGCCAAATAGGGCTGCAATCGGGAAATATGCAGAACCACTTTCCATTATCTCTGAAGGCAGTTCCGGATCAGAAGCTTTGAAAACGCTTATAAATGATCAGTCTGATTTCGCACTGGTAACCAGCAATAGCCAGATAACCGGTTACATTTCTCTTCAGAATCTTCTGTGCTAATTAACAAAATATTCTACTAGAAAAAACATCGTATTTTTTCTATTCTTTAACCGAAATCAGGCTCCATATTGGGTTGGTTTGCTGATTTGATATTAAAATGAAATTGCGTTGTCGTTAAAGAAAATCACAATATAAAACATAAGATGTGTTTAACCATGAATTATAGTTTCACCAGGAAATATCAGATCAACTTTTCACAAGAGAGATAATTTTTTTAGATAGAATTTATGCAGGATAAAGCGATACTCAAAGTACAAGCACATACAACTGCTAATACAACGTTTTACCTGGTCACTCCCTTCAAAAAGTTCTTGTTTCTAAGTAGTGGTTTTATCCTGTTTTGTGGTCTCTTATGCTTACTTTTTTCTATTGGATATTCATCTTACAATTACGTAACTCTATCAAAAATAAAGACTAAAAACAAACAGCTAAAATCTGACCTCAATCTTCTGGCAAATCAGTTACAAACACTCAATACTCAACTTGTGTCTATTGCACAAACAGAAGAGACTCTCCGGATATGTTATGGGCTTTCATCAGAAACCGGATTTGCCGGATATGCCACTGGTGGTCAGCGAAATTCAGACGAAATGTTCATGGAATTAGTTTCGCCTTTACAAAGAAAATTTTCCCAAATTAACTATACCTCCAAGGCCCTCAACTACAATATGAAGGCGACTTCCAAGCAACTCAGTACACTGGAAAACTTCCTCTCCTACCAGAAGAATATATGGGACCATACTCCTTCTATAAAACCTGCTTCAGGAAGATATACAAGCAATTTTGGTTATCGTATCCATCCGGTCCATCAAATTCGAAGCTTTCATTTTGGACTGGACATTGCTAATGAACCCTGGACACCCGTTAAATCTTCAGCCAATGGCCGCATTGTAGATACTGGAAACAGCCACAGTTTCGGAAAATTTGTAACTGTTGATCATGGGAACGGCATTCAAACCAAATACGCCCATCTTTCCCAGTATAACGTTAAAGAGGGTCAATTAGTTGAACGATATGAAGTTCTCGGCCATATGGGGGCAACTGGCATTACCACCGGCACACACCTCCACTACGAGATCATTGACAATAATATTGCAATCAACCCCAAGACCTATATTCTGCCCACATCAGAAATGGTTGATTAACTGCTCGATTCTAATAGCGTTCAACCAACTCTCTTACTCAACATGAAGCATTTTGATTTCATATTTGAACTAGGACTATTCATTGAATTAATTAGCTATTACCAGATAACTGATGAAATCGGAACATAATTAATACTAAAATAGATCCTGTTATGATTAAATGAGATAGCGCAGTATTCTTTTGGCTGTTTTTTACTGCAATCCGGTAGAAAACTGATTGTTTGCATTTATGAATCTGAGAAGTTTATTTTAAAAATATGTATCAGATTAAAGTTAAAATTCAACTTTTATTTGCGGTCTGCATGATAATTGCCAGCACCTTATCTAAAATCAACGCCCAGAATTTTGCTGGTGAAGTCTACCTGATAGGTTACAGCGTTCCGGTCAATGGATCCGCCGGCACACTTCCCTCTTCAAACGGTGCCCCCTCCCAGATAATCAATTTTCCAGCACATATATCAGCCCCCAACTTTATGCGATTTGAGCTTTCCACTCTTCCCATGTTTGGTGATTTGGCCAAGACCTATACAGGCGCCATCGCACTTGCTTTGGATTCTAATACAGAAATTTCACTCTTCACTGCAATGATGACAAACGATGACATATTTCAATTTAGTAGCCTGGAATATACTAAAGCCGAGCGATTTTCCGACCCGGCAAAACGTCCCCAGGCCTGTGGTTCTTCATGCAATGCGCTGAAAAATGTAGACTATCTCAGCTATTTGAATGTGAAAAGAAAATTTTCCGGACTACTCCCCAGGCTTGATTTTGCACAGTCCCCTATCCCAATTCATGCCTCCATTGGCGCAAACATAAAGTATTTTATGGAGGAACTGGAAGGTGCCGATTATATTGCTCAAAACATTAACCTGGACCTCGCTGCAAATGTAATTATTGACTGGGCCCATGATGGCCAGAATGAATCATCTCCTCGCATCTTTTCTTTGGACATTGCAGGTTTTGAGTTACTCCAGACTCCTCAATACAGTAAATACGCCAGTGAGTCCATAAAAAGCCGGATTCATCTGGGATTCAATTGGGACGAGAATCTTTTTTTCTTAGACAGCAGAGTTAAATTCGGGGTAAGACATATGTCTGAATGGGGCAATCTTCCCGCCTTGGGTGTAGAATGGCAATTTAAAAATTTGCTCTTTGTACGAGCAGGCTATCATAAAGATTTTGTGACTGGTGGGCTGAGTCTGACATATAAAATAATAGCATTGCACTATTCCCTTTCACACCATTATCTGGCTTTTAACCCTTATCAGGTGTCAATGCAAATCCAAACTCCATGGTAAAAAACCATAGTTTACTTTTTCCGCCTGCCTTCCAGCAACATCCCCACTACCACTACCAGTACTATCAGAACACAAAGAACGGCCATGATAAGCCCGTGAGACATAAAATCTGTTTCACCTCCGGTGATATACAAGCTCCTGGTAATAAGCGCCACACCAGTTAAACACAGGATTAAGAATACAACAAGTTTTCTCCACCAAGGGAGTATGCTAAAATGATGAAGGATGTTTTTCATTTTTTAAAAATACAATTCACAGGTCAGGGAAAAAGTTTTTTTTCATTCAAAAAAACATCACAAAATGCCGGTTTTTCTTGACAGAAAATGCTCTTCCGTTTAATTTTGGGTTTCCGGCGCTTTAGCTCAGTCGGTAGAGCAGGGGACTGAAAATCCCCGTGTCCGCAGTTCAATTCTGCGAGGCGCCACCTTTCTTCTCTACCCTATTTTACCGTTGTATCTGCAATCCTTAGGATACTTCTCCATTAACATGGCCTATAGAATTTCAATGCTCTGATAATGGTATTGTGGGCCCTGCCCGAATTGTAATCTTAATAAGTACGTTAAGGTAGACGAACAATAGAAGATTATACCAAGACCATACTGCATAAATCAAAATAGAGCACATATTTCTTTAGATCAAAAAAACACCTTACGGTTCGAAGGTGTTTTTTTAAGAAGAGAGTAGACTTTGTCTCCGGTATCCATACTTCTAGAGTACCAAACCGGAGAACATATTATTTTAATATTTCAAGCAATTCAATCTCAAATATAAGTGTTTCATTTGGTCCAATCATTCTGCCTGCTCCTCTTTCGCCATAAGCCAAATTTGAAGGAGCGAAAATTTTATACTTACTGCCAGTTTTCATCAACTGTAAGATTTCTGTCCAGGCAGGAATTACCCCCATAACTGGAAACTGTGCGGGCTCTCCCCGTTTTACAGAACTATCAAATTCTCTGCCATCGAGAAGTGTACCCACGTAATGCACTTTTACCTTGTCTTTGGTAGTAGGAATAGGGCCACTACCTTCTGTCAGTACGATATATTGCAGGCCACTCGCGGTGGTTATTACCCCTTCTGCTGTTTTATTCTTTTCCAGGAAGGCTTTTCCTTCTCCTATACTTTTATTCATCATCCGTTCCTGGATTTCTTTGAATTTTTCTTCTCTTATTTTTTTTGCTTCTTCCAGAGGCATAGCTGAAGTGTTCAAAACAAGAGTATCTTTTAATGCTTTCGTCAAAGCATCTACATCAATATCTTCCTTGAATTTTTCCAGGGAACTTGCAATATCCAAACCAAGAGCATAACTAAAGGCTTGTTTGGTATCTTTGGTGTCAACAGAAGAAGATGATGATTCAGTAGATGCAGCATTACTTTCAGGAGTAGAAGATTCTGCCTGGTTTTTAGTTTTGCACCCAGAAACCATCACAGCAAAAATCATGGTATATAAAACCAACATTCCAAAGCAAGAGGCAACTTTTTTGTTTTTTGGGGATTTTTTAATCATTATAAATCCTTTGTGTAAAATGTGATTTTCCGGCAGCAAAAAAAATACCGAAAACAAATATTTAGTTCCGTTATGCATTCCAAGATACTTTTTTATCCTTAGTATTTCAGTACTTTTCTCAAGGTACCAGTTTGAATTCAGCTTGTTTGCGGCAAGCTCTTTTGAATATTCAAAAAAGTAACGTAAGTAAACAGAAAAATTCAGTTCTGCAGAGTTTTTATTTTTTCTTCGAATTCATCCCGACGGGTTTCATAATCGGTTGTGATTCTGTCCAGCTCTGTGTATTTATCCTCCGTCCTGGACTGAGCATCATGAATTTTTTTATTAATAGAAACAATCAAAGTACCGTCACTATTTGTGGAAGCTTCAATTAACTGTTCGTTCAACAAATAGATTTCTTTTTCAAGGCGTTCTATACCCGATTCCAGTTTTTTCATGGTCTGTTCCAAAGGTCTTAACGTTCTGCTTTTTTCAAGCTGCAGCTGAGCTCTTTGCCTTTTCAGCTCCTTCCGATTTACCGGTGCACGACGAGTTCCTGTTTTACTGGCCTGTCCTGATACTTCTTCTTCCTGCCAGCCAATTTCATCTAAAAAGCTTTTATATCCCCCATTAAACATAAATTGGCGATCCCGATCAAAAATCACCAGGCGCTGGGGAATTTTTTTTAAAAACTGCTCATTATGGGTTATGATTACCACAGCCCCTTCAAATTTGTCAATTGCCCGGATTAAAGCTTCACAAGACTCGGGATCGAGATGATTCGTAGGCTCATCTAAAAGCAACATATGGCAAGGTTTGGCAATAAGCTTCCCCAGACAAACCCGGCTTTTTTCTCCACCAGATAATACCGAACATTTCTTAAGCGCGCTATTACCTTGAAATAACATAGCGCCACAAATACCCCGTACCACTTTGCGATCCATATTTTGGCCAGAGAGGTTAATTTCTTCTTCAATTGTACGCAATGGGTCAAGACGCGTTACATTAGACTGTTCAAAATGTCCGATCTTAAGTAGCGGATGCGTCTTTATGGAACCCGTATCAGAGGCAAGTGCCCCAGCCAGGATACGCAAGAACGTTGACTTGCCCTTCCCATTTTTACCAATAACTGCAATACGCTCTTTTGAGCCCACATCAAAGTTAATGCCCTGTAACAAAGGGGCTTTTCCGGTTTTATCATAAGAAAAGGAAATATTCTGGGCGCTTAACAGGTTCTTTGATTCAATAGGGCTCCACCTGAAATTAAAATCAAGAGACTTTACCGTTTCCAGCTTATCCATCTTTTCCCGTTTTTCCAGGGCTTTAACCCGGGACTGCACCATACCGGCCAACCGGGCCTTGGCACGAAACCGGGATATGAACAGTTCCTCCTGCTTCCGTTTCACTTCTTCATTTAGCCGGGTCTTTTCATAGACATCTTCTTCCATCTTAATTTGATTAAAGAACTTCTGAGTTTTCCCCTCAATCTTTCGCACATTTCGCATATGGACCCCAAGAATATGGGTTGTCGTGCGGTCAATAAAATGCCGGTCATGGGTCACCATAAGCATTTCTCCCCGCCAGCTTTTAAGATAGCGTTGCATCCAGCGCACAGAAATTACATCAAGGAAATTTGTGGGCTCATCCAACAGAAGCATATCAGGCTCTGCGACCAGTGTTTTAGCAAGATTAATCCGCAACTGAAAACCACCAGAAAATTCATCAGGATTTCGTTCCATGTCTGTATTCGAAAAACCAAGTCCTGAAAGGATTTTCTCTACCCGCCAGTTCTCGTCCCGATGAGCAGGAGGTAGTCCTAAACAAGCTTCTTCTATAATAGTTGGTTTTGAAAATTTAATTTCCTGTTCTAAATGTCCTATTTTGTAGTTCTTTGGAATTTGGATTTCCCCGGCTTCCTGTACATCTTCCCCGGTTATCATTTTCAGGAGAGTAGTCTTTCCAAAACCATTTCTGCCAACAATCCCTATTTTTTCTCCGGGATTCACGCAGAAATTAACATTTTCAAATAGTACCTGGTCTCCGAACGACTTAGAAAGATTAGAAATTCTCAACATGCCGGAGAATATAATTCATTCCGGCCAAGTTTAAAAAAAAGTGGTAAGGTTCTTTCTATGTCTATCATCCGGCAGTTTTCATTGAGTTGCCGTCATTATCAAAAATTTCAACACTATCATCATCATAGACTGCAAATATGCCATACTCACAATAGTCACAAAGAAAACCAAGGCAACCAAAAACATTCTGCAAAGATTATTATATTATTCTTCTGAATTGTTTTATTTCGAGTATTCTATGGAAAAACTTAACAAACTTATCGTTTTTGGCATTTTTGTCTGGATTCTACTTCCAGGCTGTGGTATATCTCCTGATGAAGACGAAGGCTTATATTATCAAGGGAAAGATCCATTGATATTATCTAAAGGAGACACAAGTGAGGTTCTGAAATTTAAACGAATTTCAGTAGCCGGTTTACAGGGAGAAATGCACACAGACGAAGATTACACAGAAGTAAGCTTCTCTTATGAAGACTCTTCAAAAATTGGTATTACCGAAAGAAGGGTTATTGGTCTTGCAATAACAGAACCGGATGCACAAATTACGGTGTATGATAAAAGCAAGACTTACTCCACCGATATTAAGGTGCAAGTAGTTGAATAACCAGTCTCTTTTCCAATTGCTCCATGTTTGATTTCTGGCAAAAACAGCTTCTATCTCCGTATACAGGTCTTTCTTACGCCGAGACACACTATAAATTCAAGCTACCCTGGTCCCCCCTATTTAAAAAGTGGCCGGAAATTTTTATAGATGCCCCCAGGTTCTGCCTCCCGGATTCAACACCACCTCTTTATCTGGTTATAAAAGATGCTCACTGGTTTCCTGTTACTATAAAATCAGTGTCTCTAAATATACACGGCCCCGGGGGCCTTAATACCACTCTTGAATTTAATCTCAATTTAAAAGTCAACGAGCAGGTTTCATTTACCTCCCTTGATTACATTCTTCCCTCATTGCCGGGAAGTTATCGTATTAACGCTCATATCAAGATCGAAAAACAAGGAGGCAAAACATTATCGGTTTTTAATTCAAATTTCCCGGGCCTCCCCTTTGACCCTCTATCCATAGAAAGACTCGACTGCTCACTCCCCTATCCCGAAGACTGGAAGGCCGGTGAACTTCATTGTCATAGTGAATATACCCATAACCCGGTAGAATTTGGTGCCCCCCTCACCGTCTTGCAAGCAGCGGCAAAAGCTCTGGGGCTTGGATATGTTGTCGTTACCGATCACTCCTATGATTTTTATTATCAGGGTAAAGACTACATGGTCCCCACCAACCCGGAAGAAAAGTGGGAACAATATATTTCTGATGTACACGCCTTAAACAATAACAAAGATGGAAGTCCTTTATTCATACCCGGTGAAGAAGTATCTTGCGGTAACTACAATAATAAAAACATACATCTTTTGGTTATGGGCCACCCCAATTTCATTCCAGGTCTGGGCGATGGAGGACGCAGGTGGTTCAACAATAAACCGGACCTCACTCTTGCCCAGGCACTCGAAATTATACAGGATATCCCTTGTTTTGGAGCTCACCCAAAGATCCAGATGTCTGGCGCCGAAAAGTTCATCTTTCGCCGCAACCACTGGAATTCTGCTGATATTAAGTCCAAAAACAACATTCCAAACATAACGGGGCTCCAATTCTGGAATGGCTTTCGCGGTAAGGAATTTTCCATGGGCCGAAGTTTTTGGGTCCAACAGCTTTTAGAAGGTCACAAACTCATACCTGCGGCAGGCAATGATGCTCATGGTGATCTGAACCGCCACACGGGAATAAAAATTCCACTCTTTTCCCTTTATCACAGCATGAATCATGTATTAGGTCAGGTCCGTACACTTGTCCGCGACTCTTGCACATCAATTGAGTCCGTCCAGCAAAGCCTGCGAAATGGTACCCAGATATGTACTGATGGCCCATTTTTATTTATTGAACAATCAAATGGTAAGTTGCACCTCACAGCCCAAAGTATCCCCTGGTTCGGTTCACTAAATCGTATACATATATTTTCTGGTAAAACAGGGGATCCCAGAGAGATAATTGTAAAATCCTGGAAATTATCCAGTAACGAATACTCCCTGGAAAAATCAATCGATATTCCCTCAGGTATCAATTACATCCGTGCCGAAGCCTGGACACAAAAAGAAAGATTGGCAATAACATCACCAATTTTTTTTGATAGCTAAAGCCTTGCACTCAAGTGCATAGTAACAGAGACAGGAAGACCTTCTATTTATTGGCCGGCTTATTCTCCACCGTTTTTTTTGGGCAGGCCGGTTTATCACAGCCATTCCAGCAATACGTACAGAGTTTTTCCCGTTCCAGGCCAATTGCTGCACACATTTCTTCCAGCTTCTGGTATTTAAGGGTGGTGAGACCATTCTTTTGGCCAATCCGCCCAACCATAGCCGCAAATTCATCTGAACTTTCATCAACGTATTTGCTGAGATCCGCTTTCTTTTGACCTTCTAACTCTTTAATTGCTTTACGAGTAGCCAAATCCAATTCAGATTTTGAACGTGAAAAATTGAGGAATTTACACCCAAATACGAGTGGAGGACATGATGGGCGCATATGTATCTCACGAGCCCCGTAATCATAGATCCGCTGTAAGGTGTCTTTGAGTTGAGTGCCGCGTACAATAGAATCATCACAAAAAAGAAGTCTTTGTCCTTCTATCAGCTCTTTAATGGGAATGAGTTTCATTTTGGCAACCAAATCCCGCAATGCTTGTTTTTGAGGCATAAAACTACGTGGCCAGGTAGGGGTATATTTAATAAAAGCCCTGCGATAACGAATACCAGATTTATCGGAATAGCCCAGAGCATGGGCTGTACCTGAATCAGGGATTCCCCCAACATAATCAACTTCTACGTTATCATTTTTAGCAAGGGCCGCCCCACAACGATAGCGGGAAGCTTCAACATTAATACCTTCATAACTTGATGCAGGATAACCGTAGTAGATCCATAAGAAACTGCAAATCTGCATTTCCTTTCTGGGTTTTACTTTTTGTTCAATTCCATCCTGCGTAATGAGAACTACCTCACCTGGCCCAAGTTCCCGTTCTACCTGGTATCCTAAATTGGGCAAGGCAGTAGTTTCTTGGGTCGCTATATAGCCATCCGGGCTTTGACCAATGATGACAGGGGTACGGCCCCATCTATCACGGGCGGCATAGATTCCCTTTTCGGTTAGTAACAATACAGATGATGAACCCTCGATACTTTCTTGTACATTTTGCAGACCTGCAGCAAAGCTGCTTTCCTGATTAATGAGTGAAGCTACGAGTTCAGTGGGATTAATTTCATTACCACTCATCTCAGAGAAATGGGTTCGCCCTTTTTTGAACGCCTTTTTAACTAAAGATTCGTCATTTTTAATAACCCCTACAGTTACAATAGCGTACCGTCCTAAATGAGAACCAATTATTAAAGGTTGGTCTTCATAATCACTGATAATACCGATACCTGAGCGGCCCGTCATTGTCAGAATATCTGTTTCAAATTTGCTTTTAAATTGTGAATTTGAAATATCATGGATATAGCGTTGAAAGCCATCTTTATCAAGAGTAGCCAACCCCCCTCTTTTTGTACCCAAATGGCAATGATAGTCTGTCCCGTAAAACAAACTAGGTACACAATCCTGTTTTGAAATAACACCACAAAATCCGCCCATGAGAGCTCCTTTAATTTAACAGTCCTAAAATTACCATAATTAACAACAAAGTTCTTGTTGTTCATATTAGACAAAATTTAACAAATAATGACAGTTTTAAAGGCGGTAAATAAACTTAAAATTCTGGCTTTTAGTCAAGCTCAAGAATCCATACAAAACAGAAGCCTTTTAACAATAGATTGAGGCCAACTAGGGTATATTCACATCTACCAATATTTCCCTACCCCGGGAATCATATACCCGAACAGGGCCACCTGTTTTATCAGGAGTTGTGACAAAATAGATTTGGTTTGAGATATTGGAATGTAACCCATCCAGGCTTTTTCCAAACACTTTCCTGACACCCTGATTTGACGGGAGTACATCCGTTTTGCGGTTAATAGATACTAGTCCCGGCACAATCTGCTGTTCTTTTAACCATTGGATACAGCTATCCGGCCAGGCACCGTTCAGACCATAGCCATGGGCTTTTCCCGGTTCAACCAGCAAGGTGTGGGGTACATTATTTGCCGCTAAGGCAGAGTCGAACATTTCACTATTTTCAACAGGTACTAATGCGTCTGGATCGCCATGAGCAAGAAACGTCGGTGAAGTACTGGTAGTAACTCTGAGTTGGTTGCTCAGGCTATCAATCAGCGTCTGTGAAGGACTGGCGCCCAAAAGATTATCTCTCGACCCAGTGTGAGCATAAGGGCCACTTAGGGTGATTACCGGATATAACAAAACTCCGAAATCAGGAGTAGATTTCTTTCTTTCTACCGGGGCTTCACTTTCGGGGTTTCCGTTATCATAATAGGTGAGCAGAGTTGAAGCCAAATGTCCACCGGCAGAAAACCCTAATACCCCTATTTTAGTCGTATCAATGCCATAGTCTGAGGCGTAATAACGAACTATCCGCATTGCCCGTCTGGCATCCATCAAAGGAATGGGATGTTTATAGGGTTTATACCGATATTTAAGTACAAAAGCGGTTATTCCCTGTTTATTCAACCACTCCGCCACCTCATAGCCTTCATAGGTAATTGCCAATCCACCATAACCACCACCAGGGCAAACAATAATCGCTACACTATCGTTAATACTATCAGGTGCGGGATATACCACCATTTCCGGTTTATCTTCGGCATTCGTCCCCAAAGCACCGGGAGCACTCCCATACCAGAGGATTTTTATGTCTTTTTTCTCCGTTGTAAAATTGATGATTCCTTCATAAAACACATCTGCCATCAAACGATTTCCTTCTTCTGCAGGATGCACCTGGTCTGGCATAAGATTCAGTTTATCAAGAGTCGGTGTATTCATATCAATAACATCAAGGTCATTACGTTCCGCAACAGACAAAATTATGGGAACAATACTGTCATGAATGATACTCCCATATATGTGATACGCACCCTCACCCGCATGAGGAGGCAGAACAAGGATAATTTGCGGATTACTTTCGATTGTTGAAAAGGTATCCACCATAGCTTGCAAGTCCCCACTAAATTCACTCGAATAGCTCCCCCAATTCTGTGGTTTAGAATCATTGGTGCCAAGCATTATCGTGATAATGTCTGGTTTTAAGCTGAAAATCTCTCTAAACTTCTGCTCATTCCAATACGGATGATCCCCTTTTTTCAGTAGGGTCCGTCCACTGACTCCATAATTTCCAACCTGATATCCTCTGCCTAACTTCTGGTTCAGCAAGTCCACATATTTTTCTTTTGTCCCATACCCTTCGGTGATACTGTTACCAACACACGCTATTTTTATCTGGGCCTGTATCTGCCCGGCAACAAAGAAAAGTAAACAAAAGACCAGACCAGGTACAATGCAGACAACACAAAAGCGTTTATGTTGCATAACCTTTAAACGCGAAAAAGAGCTTAAATTACTCAAAAGAGTTCTCCTTCCTCAAAAAATACAGCCCCACCAAACCTTTATTTCAATATAATTTATTTTTGTTCTTCACTATGTCTCTATAAGGTGATTAATTGTATTTTTCCTTTATCTTTATGAAAAAAAATCTTCTCAATATTGTCACTGGGTTATTAATCACCTTTGGGATCCTTGGCCTCACAGAGCTGGGGCTTTATATAGCAGGCATCAAAACCATTCAACAGACAGAAGACCCTTTTGTGGGTTATGCTTCTTCTTCACCTTTATATGTTCCCCATACTGCACCCGACGGAAACAAACTCATGGTTATGGCACCAGGTAAGCGTTCCTGGTTTAATAAACAGGTGTTTTTACGTTCCAAGCCCGAAGGCTGTTTGCGGATTTTTACTCTAGGCGGGTCCACCACCTATGGCAGACCATATAATGATTCAACGTCTTTTTCACGCTGGCTTCGGGAATACCTCCCTGCAGCTGATAGTTCGAAACATTGGGAAGTGGTTAATGCCGGGGGCATCAGTTATGCCAGTTACCGCATTGCTGAATTGATGAAAGAGTTGGTACAATACCAACCCGACTTATTTATTGTCTATACCGGCCATAACGAATTTCTGGAAGAACGAACCTATCGTAAAGTAGCCTCTATCCCCGACCTGGTCCGGGAAACATCTTCACTTCTTGGAAAGACACGGCTGTATACCACTATGCAAAGAGGTTATCAAAAGATCAAAGGAGATAGAAAGAAGAAGCTCAGGAAAAAATACCACATGACCGGCGAAGTCAAAACACTACTGGATAATTCCTTTGGACCGGCCTCCTACCACCGTGATGATAGCTTGCGCACGAAGGTGTTACAACATTACCGTTATTCTCTGCAACGAATCGTACAAACCGCAAAAAATGCCGGCGTTAAGGTCATCCTCTGCACCACACCAGCGAATATCAAAGATTGTTCACCCTTTAAAAGCCAATACACAAAAGGCCTGTCACAAAATTCCCGGAATCGCCTGACATTACTCCTGAAAGAAGGAAAAACTCTTGAGCAACAGGGGCTGCTTAATGAAGCCCTTGAACGCTATAACCAGGCCATTAAGCTCGACACACAGTACGCGGAACTCCTTTACCGCACAGGAAAAGTCCTTTTAAAACTTGAGCGCTTTCAAGAAGCCTCTGTCATGTTAAATCGGGCGCTTAACGAAGATATATGTCCTCTCCGGGCATTACCAGAAATGAGTTCAATCGTTCTTGAAACAGGAAAGCAAATGCAAATACCTGTGGTTGATTTTAAAGCATTTCTTGAAGAAAAAATTTCCCGCAATCATAAACATGCAATTCCAGGATCTGATGAATTTTTGGACCATGTACATCCCACCATAGAAAGTAACCGCCTGCTTGCCCTGGAAATCATCAGAAAAATGGTCACCAAAGGCATAGTAACATCAGGGCCACAATGGGGAGAAGCGTTGATACAACAGATTAAAACCCAGGTTGAAGCAGGTATCGATTCATCTTCACACGGCCTGGCCCTCCACAATCTCGCAAAGGTTTTAAACTGGGCAGGGAAGTATGAAGACGCCGCACATATCGCTGAACGTGCCATCGGGCTCCTTCCCAGCCACCTCCAGGCCCTTACCAGTTATCAATATGTAGGAACAGCCAAAGAACGGAGTGGAAAAACAGAGGAAGCTATAGTATTGTACCGGAGGGCCCTTGCTCTTGATTCCAACAACCCCGAAACCAACCGGTTACTTGGAAAATCTCTAGCCTGGAGTAGACAATATGCAGAGGCCGAGCGTAGACTGCAAACCTCCCTCAAATACGGGCAGGAAGAAGATATTGAAATATTATGGGACCTGGGGATGATTCAACTCCAACAACAAAATTTCCTTAAAGCAGTAGCCTGGTTTGAGAGGGCGGTGAACAAGGAACCGGGTAACCCCCGAATTCATTTTTATCTTGCAGAGGCCCTGTATCTTGCGGGCCGTTCAACAGAGGCCTCCGGTGAATACCTCAGAACCATGCAGTTAAACCCGAAAGACGCCGAGGCCCATGCAGCCCTGGGACAAATTCTTCTTGAGCGAGGGCAACGCAGCGAAGCTATAAAATATTTTTCCCGGGCCCTTCAACTTAATCCACAAATACAAAGAGCAAGACAGGGGCTTGCAGCAGCGCTAGCCAATCAAAACAAACCATTTTTAGAAAAAAGAAACTGACTCTGGCAGAGGAGGTACTCAATAAAAACTATTCTCTCTCCATTACAAATAAAGTCAGATCATCGTATTGGCGTTGGCCCTGGCTAAATTCTTCCACTTCGTTAAGTATTTTTTTAACCAGCATATCAGGGTGTAGTTCCCTTTTTTTCTTGAGGAGTTTCATGAGTCTATCAAGACCATAGGTTTCTTTATTCGCGTTCATTGCCTCATTCAGCCCATCGGTATAGGCAAGAAATCTTGCTCCCGGTTTCAGTTCCATCTCTACTTCTTCAACACAAGAATCAAAGGTTTCCCCATCGACCATTCCTAACGCAATACCCCGGGAGGGAACATTTTTAGGTTCATCTCCAGTGCCGTAATCCACAATCATAGGATGCCCAGCACGACAGAAGTTCATGGTCTTGGTTTCCCGGTCTATAATAATAGCCATACAGGTTATAAAAGAATTATCCGCTTGCAAATCAGGAACCATGAGATTATTCACCGCTTGTAATAAGCCTTTGGAAGAGCTCTGCTCACGTGCCTCGGTGCGGATAATACTCCGCAGACTTGTCATCACTAAGGCCGCAGGAATACCTTTTCCACATACATCCGCAATCACCAAAACCCACTCACCATGGTTATTCTGAAAAAAATCGAGGTAATCCCCTCCTACTTCATTTGCAGGATGACAGATACCTTTAATTTTCAAACCCGGAATTGAAGGCTCCTTTGGTGTGAACCGTTTTTGAATCCCATGGGCAATTTCAAGTTCACTTTGAATTCGCGTCCGCTCTTCAAGACGTTTATAATTATTTGCGTTGTCAAGAGACATTGCTGCCTGTGAAGCAAGGGTGTTTAACACCATATAGTCTTGTTCGTAGGTCTTTTGAAAATCTCCCGGCGCAAACACCTGGACCACACCTCTCATTTTTTTATCTGTTACAAGTGGAATAACCAGGTAACAGGGAAGACCCGTTAATGAGTTGGGAAACAATTGTTTTAATTCAGGAACACCCATCCAGCTTGCTTCCATGATGATATTTTCGTTATTACCCGCATCAAGTAAATCAAGAGCTTTGATGCAAGCTGAAAGTGTTTCTTTATTTCTGAGACCACTGGTACGGTGAGCGGTCCTGAATCCCCCTTCACCAATATCGCAAAGATGTATTTCGCCCCCAGGAAATCTTTCAAGAAAAGCAAAAAACAAAACGGGCAACAACATTTCACGATCAATATGCTGGGTAAAAAACCTGGCTTTTTTATTGAGGTAATCTAATTGCTGGATACGGAGTTTCATTCCTTCATTTGCGGTCTGCAATTCCTGGGTACGAAGTTGCACCTTGTCTTCTAAACTTTCATTAACTCTTTGCAGGGCCTTTTCGGCCATCTTTAGTCTGGTAATATTACGTGAAAGTCCAAAAATACCAGTTATAACCCCATTTTTATCCCGAAACGGCATCTTTGTGGTAGAAATCCAGATTTCTTCGCCGGTATCAGAGGGTTCCATAAATTCTTCGTTAACAATTGGAATCCCTGTGTCCATAATTTTTTTTTCGGCTTCCATCCATTCTTTAGCCGTCTCTTCCGGGAAAAGATCCAAATCCGTCTTTCCCATAAAATCTTCCATACGGTTTAGCTGAGGATGATTGTCAAAAGTGCATTTATTTACCATGATAAAACGACAATCACGATCTTTGAAATAAATTTTATCAGGGATATTATCTATGAAGACCTGCAGGCGATATTCGACATCACGATTTTTATCGGCCTCAGCTTTCATCTGTTCCAGTTTCTGTAACAGATGGCTATTTTCTTTTTTCAATACTTCATTTTCATGAAGGAGTTCATTCATGTTTTTCTCTCACAAGTATTAACTTTAACAATCTACAATATTGTTATTTATCTTTGAGGATTAAAGCAACAAATCATGATTAATACTGGCATTTTCTTCTATCTGTTGTACATTTTAATAGTACATTTTATATTTTTACCAGCATATACAGAGTTAAAAATGTTAAATCATTTACCAAAACCAATTATTTTTTTATATTTGATATAAGCACAATTTTTGTGAAAGGATAATATTATGGCAGACAAAATACGGATTTTAGTGGCAGGATGCGGGAACATGGGGAAATCCCATGCTAGTTCTTATCACCGTATGGATGAGTTCGAATTGCTGGCTTTTGTCAGTAGAGATGATGGTTCACGAGAGAAATTACCCGATGAACTTAAAGAGTACAAACATTTTGATGAATTTCATTCTGCACTGGCCGAATTAAAACCCGATGCAGTATCTATTTGCACCTGGCCCGACACCCACGCAGAATATGTAGAAGCAGCCCTTAAAGCCGGTTGTCATGTTTTTGTTGAAAAACCCATCGCAACAACGGTTGAAGAAGCTGAAAAGCTTGCAAAATTAGCAAAAGAAGCAGATAAAAAGGTGGTTATTGGCTATATCCTCAGACATCATCCCTCCTGGGCCAAGTTCGTTGAAATCGGTAAAACCCTGGGGAAACCCCTGGTAATGCGCATGAACCTCAATCAACAAAGTTCCGGCGCTTTATGGGAAACTCATAAGGCTCTTATGAATTCAATCTCCCCTATCGTTGATTGCGGAGTACATTACGTGGATATTATGTGCCTGGTAACCGGTGCAAAGCCTGTACAGGTTCAGGCCATTGGCGCAAATTTATCTGATGAGATCCGTGAGGGTATGTATAACTACGGTAATTTACAGGTGAGATTTGATGATGGTTCAGTTGGCTGGTATGAAGCTGGTTGGGGGCCCATGATGAGTGAAATCGCGTTTTTTGTTAAAGATATTGTTGGCCCTAAGGGTTGTGTAAGTATTGCCGACCATGCCGCCGGTGATTCAAATGATATCGATAGCCACACAAAAACAAACACCCTTCTCAGACACCACGCCGCCCTTGATAAAGACGGAAACCCAGTTAAAGAAGACGAGGTTATAGACATGAAGGACGAACCCGGTCATCAAGACCTTTGTGACCGCGAGCAAGCTTACTTTCTTAAAGCAATTCAAGAAAACTTAGATCTTACTGATCATGTGCAAGATGCGGTTAACAGCTTAAAAATTGTATTAGCTGCTGACCAGTCCATAAAAGAAGGCAAAGCCATTAATCTGTAGGTTTTTCTTCACATTTGTTAACGCCACTTTTTCCGAAGTGGCGTTTTTTATTTAGGGAACACAGAATTTTATTAAAAGCCTGAACAACTTTTCCTGAATAATCAAAAATTAAAAAGAAAAAATAAATACTGCACAAACCAGAGCTTTGAGCACGCATTTTTAAGTGAAACCGTGTTGCATTTTTTTTATCCCGGTAGTATATTAGTAATGGTTCCTATCAACCTTAATTTAGAGAGCAAAAAATGAAATTTTCCGTATTAGTTATTTTAATTGCTTTAGCTTTCAGCTATGCACAATTCCCTGAATACACTGAGAATCCAAGTGCTAATCCTACCCTCAAAATGGTAGTAAGTGATGATAATTGTGCAGATCTTGATGATAGTGATTTTAGGATTACAAAGTTAGTTACACTTTTGGGCAGTGACGATGTCCTAAAAGACCCTACTCTTAAAGATCCCATGAAAATGGACTTTGTCCAGGACAGTGCCACAGGCAAAGTCAGCATATATTTCATTGAGAGATTTGGCAAAATAAAGTATTACGACGCGGATTTCGGACCAGGTGATGCTTTGAAAGTAGTGGGAATTATGGACATCCGAAATTTAGGCGGAAACAGCGATGAAATAGGCCTCATTGGCATGATTCTGGATCCTGACTTTCAAAAGAATGGGTATATTTATTTCTATTGGACTCCTAACACGGGAAGTCATTATGTTTACCGGCTCTCTCGTTTTCGTATCAATCTTGAGACAAACACCCTTGATATGGGTTCTGAAAAAGTTCTGCTTGAAGTGCCTTTTCCCAAAGCCTACAACTGGTTTCATAACGGAGGAGGGTTGTCTATTGATGATAAACGAAATCTCTGGTTATCTGTTGGAGAGACGTATCATTGCGGCCATTCACCCCAACAATATCATGGGACAGACAAAGATTGCAACGGTGAACATACATCCACCGATACCTATTCCTACGCAGGTTCTATCCTAAGAATCCACCTCGAAGATGATGGCTCATATACTATCCCCGAAGATAACTTCGGCGAATACTGGAGTAAAAAATTTACAGCAGAAGGAAGGACTGCTTTATCCAATATGTATAAGGATACGAGCCGGGTTCGTCCAGAATTATATGCCAAAGGATTTCGAAACCCTACAAATATTGTTGTTGATTCCAAAACAGGATGGGCGGCAGTATCAGAATGTGGTGCTCAATGTCATAAGGTAACTCCTGTCGATTACTGTCCTACCCATGGTAAAACAGAGAAACATATGCTTGTAACAGAGCCAAGCTTTCATGGGTGGAATTATTTTATCGCAGACAACCACCCTTGGGCAATAGACGGAAATGACAAACGGGATCCACTAAAACCTGCAAATAATTCACCTTTCCATATTGGTGCGGATACTCTGCCACCTGCTGTTCCCGCCACCTATATGTATGGTACTCCATCCGGAGACTGGAGTAAAGGCGAATGGATCTGTTCTGTTGGAGGTACTTATTTCCGATATAACTGGTTCAACCCATCTCCCATTTCTTTACCACCTCATTTTGACAAGAAAATGATTGTGTCTGATTATAACGTTGGTTGGAAACGTGTCGTTGAGGTTGATACAACTACGGGTAAATTTGTTAAAGCAAGTGGAGATTTATGGGAATCACTTCTGGACACAACTCTTAATATTAATGTTCAATCTACCGGCAAGGGTAATGTTATGGATCTCAAGCATGGCCCTGATGGCGCTATTTACCTGTTGAATTATTCCCAATACCAGTATGCACGAGACAAAAGCACTGGTCTTTACCGGATAGAGTATCACGGTAATTGCAGACCGAAAGTTGACTACATAGAAGCAGTAGAACGCCCTCGTATCAATAAATCATTATTAAAAACTGGTTACCTCAATTTTGAAGGAAAATATACAGTGGATTTTTTCACCTTAGAGGGACGTAAAGTCTTCGTATTTGAAGGTAAAGGTAAAGAAAGACTTCCTCTTTCAAATCTTCAGAATTCAGGTTTGTATAAACTCAGAGTCACTACTGAGAATGGCGAACATCATTACGGTGTGTTTATGAAAATGTAAGATATTCTGCCCCCACCTCTTTTTCCGGTTTTAAATAACCGGAAAAATTTTAGCGATATTAAATAAATAAGGAAGAAAAATGCAAACAGGTGTTTTAAATTTACAAAGAAAAACATTTCAACTCGCTATATTAATACTGCTCGGAGTATGGTCCATTTCTTCAGCTCAACTCGCAGCCAGCATTCGCAATTGGGATGGCATAGATTATAGTACTCTTCCCCCATTACTTTCCGGTTCCGGTTTTGATCCAGCTAATACAACAGAATTTGTGCCTTATGAGGTAAACGTCCCTCAATTCCGAAATTTAATGTATGCAAAACGGTACATCTCGGTACCCACAGGTCAAAAGATTATTCCAGGAGATACATCAAATTATATTTTCCCAATTGGTACCGTATTACTCCGCCAAATTTTTTTGGATGCCATATATTTAGAACCGACTTCCCAGGTTAATATCGAAGTACAAGTGCAAGTAAGAACAGCAACAGAAACATGGGCCAGGTTTACTTATGCTTTCACAAACAGCCAGGATGATGCCATATTAATTGACATGAGTGGTTATGTAGATACTACTTTCTTTGAAAATATTGCGGGGAAAGGTCTGAAATACGAAACTGCACCTGGGGTTCCCGCAACAGAATTAGAAATTATGCATCTCCGCCTTTATGATGATTGTAATCAATGCCATTTCAACTCATCGACAAATGGTTTTATTACACAGCAATTAAATAAAGGTAATCAACTTCAAACGCTTGTTGACAAGCAGGTTCTTGCCTCTTTACCTGATTTAGCAGGTGTAGCAGCAAAAGGAATGGTAACAGAATGGGTAGATCCCTATGATACCTCAAAAGACTTATCCCAAAGAGCACTGTCCTATCTTGCAGGGAATTGTAGTCATTGCCATGCTGGTACAGAGGAAAGGTTTGAGTCAGGAATGCTTTCTATTTTCACTTATTTTCAGGTTCCTACCGGGGCGGTTCCATTTTTTATGTTACAAAAAGACACCAATGGGGCAGCTCTTAATTTTATAGTAGGAGATCCTGTCAACTCTGTTGCTCTTACCAGAATGATTGACGCCTCAATGCCTGGTGGTACAGAAGTTAAATTTGGTGATACTCGGGGAATTGAAGTTTTGTGGGACTGGATAAATGCAATGGATGGTAATCCTGCAAATGATGCCCTTTATCTTGGAGTAAATGTTGACGTTGATGATTTCCACAATACAGTATCGTCCCACAATAAGTTATCAGCTTTTTATCAACGTGGCAATATTCTTATCAATCGGTATTCACAAAAAGCTACGAATGTAAAACTCTTTTCAATCCAAGGCAAAAATATTGAGTTGAAAAAGTTATCTGATAATATATATCAGATTTCTGAAACACCTTCGCCAGGAGTATATTTGTTTACAGTGAATGAGGATGTCATACTCTTACCCATACGGTAATTATTGCAACAGGGATAATCTCACCTGCGTTAAAGCATCCTGAGTCCAATTTAGGATTCCTCGAAGGGGTAAAAACCCTTATAAAATCTTGTTCAATTAGTAATATTCTGTTACATTCTGAATATGGCAACTACCAAATATAACTTTTAAAAAGCAGTATATCATGAGCACAAGTTCACCATACACTACCAGAACTTTTTTAATCTTAATCATATTAATTGGGATTATGACGTCCTCTTCCGCATGGTCTCTGCGGGTAGACTCCAACTGGGTTGACCTCTTTAACGGCGAAGACTTCACGGGTTGGTATAGTTATGTAGTTCCTCCCAGCAGTTCTCCAGCCACCTACCAGAGCCCTGCTGATGACCCCGGCAAGAACTTTCAGATAATAGATACCGTCATTGTTCACGATGTAAACCCGGCTGTCAAACAGACCAGCTGTTACCTTATGACAAAAAAATCTTACTCCCGTTATCACTTCAGAGTGGACTATAAACTTGGTAATGACTGTGCTTCTAATGTGACCTATTGTAAAAATTCAGGCTTATTATACTGCCATATCGAAGATGGTGTTTGGGGTGTAGGTATTGAATCGAACATGTATTTTGACTGGCCAACAGCCTTAGCTCCCCTTACCGGAAGTAAAAAAACATCTTTTGCATCAGTAAGATCTAATTTCGATAATTTCGGTACTGAAGCGGATAAAATGAACGATTACACCACAGACGGTGAGTGGAATACCATGGAAGTTAAAGTCTGGGCTGACAGTGCTGTGGAGCAATGGGTGAATGGTCATCTTGGTGGCTGGGCTACAGGCATTAAACAACCCAATGGACAGCCTTTGACCGAAGGACGGATTGGGTTGCAAGGAGAAGGAAATGATGTATCATTTAGAAACCCACAAATTCGCCTGTTAGATGACCCCATTAAATACTGGGGTTGTACGGATACCAATGCGGAAAATTACGAAGAAGAAGCTACTCATGATGATAGTTCCTGCATCGTTACCGTTAAATCCACGCCAGGTCCTATTCAACAAATTAATGGCGTAACCATAACCTCTCAAGAAGTTTCTGTTTCACATCCTAAAAACTTCAATATGATTTTTAGGGACATTACTGGCAGTATTACCAATAACATATCCGGAATGGGCCCCTACTCTTTTGATCTGAGTTCTCTGGAGAAAAATGGTATTCACCTTGTTACCATAAGCATTGATGGAATCAGCACATCAGGAATTGTTGTAAATTATTGAAATAAGTACAAAAACAAAAAAAAGCCCCGTTTAACCGGGGCTTTTAATAAAAGGTTTATTCAACTTTTAAAAAACTAAGACTTTTTCTGTAATATCCAGTTTTTCAGAGTGGATTTTAACATAATAAATTCCCTGTTTCAAATCCTGAAAATTAACCATACCAGCATCTGCACCCTGTTTTTGTTCCAGAAGCTTTCCACTGACATTATAGATGTCTATCTGATAATTTCCAATATCCTTAATAGAGACCTGAAGGCCCTCTTCGGTTGTAATAGAAAAAAGATTCTGCTGTCTTTGTCTCTCAATAGTGGTTACACATAAGTTACTATCAGCGAACAAAGCTGTGCCGTCATAATTGGAAGCCAAAGTATCTTTACAACCATGATTGGCCTCGAGGCATGAGCCATTATCAAGTAAAACAAATCCTGAGTCTTCAACAGCAGCTTTATCATAATATTTGGATGAGGTATCGGCACAACCCATTGCAAGCATAGGATCTTTAATCCATACACGAACCGTTCCATAATGCATCTGGAACCCAAACCGACCCTTTTGTTTATCTTCATGGGTACCAACATCATGCTCAACTACAGCAGGCAAAAATTCATTTTGAGTAATTTGACGTATCCAGGTAGATATTTTTCTTCCTTCCATTTTTAGTCTTGCAACAATCCATTCATTTTCCGGATCTGGAAGTGATTTATATGCCGCTTCACCAGGTGAATGCGCATCCCAACCACCACAGTTACTGCACCATATACAACCGGCGTCCCGATGATCAACCTCTATATGAAGTCCCCTTGCAGAGGTACCACCAAAACGAAGATCAGAACCATCATTTACATCCTGCGGTTCAGTATTATCCGGCCGGGCACGAAAATGAATACCGCTATTTCCTTGCTTTATTTTATAAGTAACCTGATAGGTGGCATCAGTATAAACACTGTCGGACCAGACCATGGTAAAAGAACCATCATCCATTGTCCCATGAATAGCACCATCATCCAGAAACCATTGACTTGAAGGACCTCTAATGACCCATCCCTTAAATTTTTTGTCACCTAATGATTCATTATACTCACCATCCCATAATTTTTTCCAGGCGAAATCACTGTACCCGGTGCAGATGATACCAAGCACTAATATTAAGGAAGAAACATTTAGTTTATGCATAATATTTACCTTTTGTTTACAAGTTAACAGCAAGCTTTACCATATAATACCAGGAACGTTTTCTATTTGTAAGCTCAGTATCGGATAAGGCAAGAGTGGACTTAATCGGGCTGAAGTGGTCATTAGCAATATGTAGATATAAGGTCACCGGCTTAAAAGTCTTTGCCATGGTAAAAGCCCATTTAAAATCATCCTCTGAATAATTTAGCTCTGATTCAGCATTACACAAATTCCTCCAACTTGATGAACTCTCTAAATCTACACAATTTTGAACATCTGCTGATGCGGCACCAAGTAGAGCATCGTTCTCATAACGATCTCTGGTCTGCTCTAAGGCTAGTTCCGGTGTGGCCTCAGCACTTCCATTTAAGTTTTTAGGGATAGGAAAGGTAAACCAGCTTGAAATAGCATATGAATTAATCCAAGGGTTAGTCCACCGCTCAATTTCAATCGTAAAATAATCAAGTAGCCCAAAAGTCGGAAGATTAAATCCAAGCATCATAGGCATTCTATCCATAATATCATCAAAGAAAATAGGGTGATCTTTAATACCGAGTACGCTCAACTCACCATAAATCTGTAAATCCTGTGGACTGAAAATTTCAGGGTCACCCAATAAAGGTTTTACATCAAAACCAAACTTCCCCATCAATTTTGTACTTTGATAGGTAATCCGTTCAACACCCTGATAAAAGTCAAATAATAGGTCTTCTCCGGTTGCAGACGTATCCCCATTACGATACGCAGTTGTAACATCATCCATCGGGTCGTCTGGATCAAAGTTATTCTTACCCATCCAGTAGTATTCTCCGGTTTTTAATGGATTTGCCTGATATTTTCCGCCGTCCACAGAAACGGTTGAATTTAAATAGTTCTCATAATTAAGGGAATCCTGAACGGTCCATTTAACATAGGCATTATTTAACTTTTGTGAAGAGCGTGGAAAAACCCCTTTTGTTTTGTCTGGAGCCATTGGCAAGATTCTGTTAAATTGTATACCACCACCAATTTCAAAAACATTACCAAAATTCAGAGTGAATACATCAGATATTGAAATATCAGCAATAGGAACTCTTGTGCTTAAATTTACTATGAAATCGTTTTTTAACAGACCATCAAAAAGGTTCACATTGTATGCTGCGCCCAGTATAGAAGCCTGCGCATTATTTATAGCTCCGTATTCACCCGTACGGATAAGTGAAGGATAAGACTCTGTACGAAACAAGTAGTCTCCAAATGTTTTGGTAAATCGATTGTATTTATATGGCTGCCAACCGATTGTTAACTGAGACCAGGGATTTTCAAGATCTCCAAAAGAATAAGTGCCCGCAGCTGCCGCAACAGACACACTACCCATCAAAAAGCTTTGCCGACCCTGTGTAGGATGCTGAGGAAAAGGAAAGAAATAAAAACCGACCAGACCAAAATTGAAATCCATTCTTTCATTAACGGTCATTTTCTGAATCAGGTACACCGCATTAGTCGAAAGAACCACATCATTTGAAGTATTGCTCGATTCATAAAATTTATTAGGATCAATGCCAAAAGCCTGGCCGAAATCAATACTGCCACCAATGGACATTGGATGCCTTACTACGTCAAGATCAGTATCTTCTGCCTGCACTATTGAAAGCAGAAACAAAAGCTGTGCAAAAAAAAGTAATTTGCATTTAATACGCATGTTTTCCTCACTATTATTCGAATTAATGGGCCTTGAGAGGCCCTTGAATTATGTTCATTTCTATTTCTAATATAATAAAGGAACGCATTTTTAACATCTCACTTTATGGTATAAAAAGGGAAAAGCCAGACTGTTATGCGATCTGGTTAACCAGATACGTCCAAATAACCGGCATTCTCTTTTCCGGTTTAATTTTAATTTCCAATTTCCACAACAGCTTACACAGCTTTGTGTTGCGAACATCTTGATTCTGCAGTATATTAGCTAATACCCATGATAGATTTTCATAAATTTTTTCGCGTTAATACTAACGGTTTTTATGTCGTATTTATCTTTGTTGCCTTTTTGTTTTCCCCCATACAATCCGCAATACCATCCATTAAAGTAATCGGTTTCAATATCGGTTGTTACAATAAGATTCAGTGGGAAGACTCGAATCTGGTCAAAATTGGTAATGGCATTATCGAAGAACAGCCAGATCTTGTTGGTTTGACAGAAGTTGCGCTTAATTTTAGTGATTCTGGTAACGTTTCAAAAAACTGGGTTAGTTTCATTACTCACTACCTTGATAGTGCCGGATATCCAATGTATTCGTATTTTGTCCCCACCTTTGGCTGGGAATGTATATTGCTTTTGAGTAAATACCCCATATTAGACACCAGTAATGTACAAATTGATTCCGGCAGTAATATGCGGGTTGGGCAAATCACCATTCAACCTAACAAAGACCAAAATATACACTTTTTTATGACCCATATCTGGTCAGGCTCTACCCGTGACGAACAAAAAGAACAGGTAAATAAGGTACTTAGTTTCGCTGCACAATACCCTGGCCTTAAAATATTAACCGGAGACTTTAATTTTAGTCCCTCAAACACACCCTATCCCCTCCTTGGTGCAGATGACTGGGACGATTCTGCAGTGGATTTTCCCGACCAGGAGTTCAAAACCGTAGATGGTTGCTGTCACCGCCCCCCCGGGTCAACCTATCAGATAGATTTTATTTTCGCAAAAGACCATTACGGCTATATTGAATCTCACGTTCCCTATGATAATCCCAATCTGGATGAATCAGATCATTGGCCCATAATAGCCACAGTAAGAATTACCCCAGACTCCACGTCAGGCATAGACCTGTTCCCGGCTTCCTCAGACAAATCTTTCAAGGTACGCAACTCTGGAAAACGGATCTATACTATTGTACCATCGCAATTTTGGATAAACGGTAAGATTGAATTATTTACCGTAACCGGGAGAAAAATCCTCACAAAGAGGATTTCGGAGAAAAAGATGGTCATTAACCTTACCCGACAAAAAGAAGGAGTTTTCCTCTTCAGAGTTAAAAAAGGCGAATTATCTCAGAGAGGTAAAATTTATTGTCCCTTCTAGGGCATTCCAGACTCAGTCCTGTTCTGATAAACATCAGTTTGTAATAGGTCTCAGGTCTCCCCTTTTGCCTTAAGAAAAGGCGTATACTTTTTATCATTGCCTACAATATGATTAAGTAACCATTCCTTTAAAAACATCATTAAGTCTTCGCTTAAATCAGATGCCCCTTCCAGAAATTCCTTTTGGAACCTCTTGACCTTTTCCACAAGTAATTTATGCAGTTCTTTATGGGCAACGGCCTCAGGATAGCCGTATTTATCAAACAGTCCTTCTTCTTTGGAAAAATGAAACACCGTATACAGAATAAGTTCATCTAAAAGATTTCCCAAAACATCATTTGCCTTCCCTTGTCCCATGGCATCATTTAATTCATTCATTATCCTCATAAGTTCTTTATGCTGTTCATCAATAGAGACAATCTGTACAGATAAGTTCGTATTCCAGGAAATTAAAGACATAGGGCACTCCCAGCTCAAGTGATTGTATTAAATTTTCTATTATTATAGTCTTTCAAGGCCAAAAAGCACAGTGTTACAATTAAATCTCAAAAGAAGTTCTCAGTTGTCAGTAATCAGTTATCAGTAGTCAGACCTTTCACTATTTTGTATAAAAATGCGAAGCCATTATATGTCTGACTACTGATGACTGAGTACTGACTACTATATACTGACGACTGAATACTGATTCCTTCTTTCTCTCTATTTGAAATTTAAGCCCTCCAGTGGTATATTTGGCCTAAATTGGTAATTAAAGAGTCCTATCAATAAAAGAGGAAATTATGCAAGGAAACGCCCTCATTGGCCAGTCAGGTGGGCCAACGGCTGTTATTAATTCGACCCTGTGCGGTCTGGTACAACAAGCCGAAAAATCAAAAAACATCCAGAATATTTACGGTATGCGTTACGGAATTGAAGGCTTTATGAAAGACGAAGTCTCAGATCTGGGCAGTGAATCACCTTCTGTTATTCAAGGCCTGAGATCCACACCCTCTTCTGCCCTGGGTTCCTGCCGCTATAAGGTACAGGATAAAGACTTTCCCCTTATTCTGGATCAATTAAAAAAATACAATATCCGATACTTCTTTCTTATCGGTGGAAACGATACCATGGATACTATCCATAGAGTTGAGAAATACTGCCAGGACAATAACTACGAATTATGCGGTATTGGCCTGCCAAAAACGGTAGATAACGACCTCTACGGTACCGACCATACACCAGGTTATCCTTCAGCAGCCCGATATGTTGCTCTCTCTACCCAGCAATCGAGTCGCCTGGCTGCAGATATGCAGCGCGTTGATCGTTACGTCATTCACCAGACCGTTGGACGGGAATCAGGTTTCCTCGCAGCAGCCGCTGGATTGGCCAAACAGCACGATAGTGATGGCCCCCATCTTATTTATATGCCAGAACGGAAACTGAATAAAGAAACATTTATAAAAGATGCGACATCCATCATTGAGGCAAATGGCTGGGTATCTATTATCTGCGGTGAAGGTATTCTCTGGGAAGACGGAACCCCCGTTTCCGCTTCAAACACTGCAGACAAATTTTCAAACATAGAGTTTGGTGCAATGGGAGGCAGCAGTGCCGCCATGAACTTACACAAAATATTAAGTGATGAAACAGGCTATCGAGGTGAATTTCAGATTACCGAATCCCTCTCAATGTGCGGTATTGATAGGGCCAGTAAGATTGATCTCGAAGAAGCATATGGCTGTGGCGTAAAAGCAATGGAACTTGCAGACAATAATGAGACTGGGATCATGGTTACCCTGGTACGCCCCACAGAAGGTCCTTATAAGACAAATTATGGTACAGCTCCCTTGATGGATGTAGCGGTAAAGGCAAAGCCTATGCCTGATGAATTTATCAATGAAGCAGGGAACTTTGTCACACCAGCTTTCATTGATTATCTGAAGCCCCTGGTAGGTGACCTGGGCACTTTTAGTGTTTTACAACATCAAGCCGCAAAAGCTCAATAGTGATTGGTCAGGTAAAACCTATGATTATAATCGAAACAACATTGTCAGTGCCCGGTTTGACCGGGCAATCCAGCTATTCATTATTATGTAGATGGATCGCCCGGTCAAGCCGGGCGATGACCGTTGTTGTCAAATAAAGCCAACTTTATACAAAACAAGGAAACAACATGAAAACTTCAATCGAAAAATACAATAACTTCGCCCTTTGCCGCGAAATGTTAGAAACAGGCGAAGTTGTAAAAAACTTAAACCTCGACACCATTTTTTCTCTGGTATCAAAAATCAACAAAGAGAAAATTTTCTTCACCGGTGAGGGTTCCTCTCGTATTTTTCCTGCCAAAAAAACTATTTGTGATGCCTGGGCCAACGGATACCCCCAACCCATGTATACCGAAGCAGCCACTCAGGCCCTGGAATACAAACTTGCTGATTCCGCTGTGTTTGTAGCCTCCAACTCAGGAAAAACAAAAGAAGGTGTCCGGATCATCAGGCATTTAAAGGCCCAAAATCACTCAACGATTATAGGTGTTATCGCTAATGACGGCACTCCTATACAACAAGAATCAGACGCCCATTATCTCCTTGGCTGCGGAAAAGAAGACGCTGTTGCCGCAACAAAATCTGTTGTGGAACAAGCACTGTTTTATGACTTGCTGTTCCGAAAAATAAACGGCCTGGAACTGCCCGATCTTCAGAAACTTGGTGATCTTATCACCCAGGTGCTTGAGATGGAGGTCTCAGAAGAAATTAGCGGTCCTCTTATGGACGCTGCTGTTTTGTATTGGGCAGGCAGAAATAACGGTGCCGCAGAAGAGCTCACTTTAAAAACCAACGAAATCACCCGGAAAAAATCAGACTTCCTGGAAGGGACCTATGCCGCCCACGGTATAGAAGAAGTAATGAATAAAAATGAAGCGCTCATAATCGTAGACCCTTTTAAAGATGAAGAAGAAAAATTCACCGAAGTGTTAAACCAGGGTGTTGGTTTGCCCATTGTAGCGATTTCAGATCACAAGACATCCTTCCCCACTATGATTATTCCAGCTTATGGTCAATTCACCCCCTATCTGCAGCTGGTTGCCGGCTGGAGCCTGCTGGTTGAAGTGGGTATTAATGCAGGGATAGATCTTGATAAGCCCGAGCGTGCCCGTAAAGTTGGAAATGAATTTTTAGGTTAATGTATGAAAGGATTTTCTCTCAGTACCAGAAGACAGGGCTCCATTAAAAGCGAGCTCGCCCTTGGGGACATGTTCCCTGGCTGGAAAGATGGACAGGAGAAAATTCTCTTTGTGGCCCCCCATGATGACGATATAGTCATTGGTGCAGGCTTGTTACTCCAATGTTTCCTGGCTTCAAAAGTACACGTTGATGTGGTCATAACAACGGACGGAGCTATGGGGTATTATGATGATATTGACAAAGACAGTATTTCCGTAACCCGAAAAAAAGAAACTGAGAACAGTTTTTCTATCCTGGATTTAAAAAAAATCAACTGGCTCCATTATCCTGACTGTTCACTCAACACCCATTGCGGCCGTCGCAGAGGTACGGGTAAAGGCCCTGAAGAAATTGCAGGTTATTCAGGTCTCCAAAACAGCTATACCTGGATTTTGCGAAAACTACGTCCCACCCGAATTTTCGTCCCCACAGGAGAGGACCTCCACCCAGACCA
>JADFYW010000299.1 GCA_015232855.1 Fibrobacteria bacterium | reverse complement strand
GGTCTTCGGCTATCTGGACCTTTTCTTGATCTGCCAGGTCAAAATCGGGCTGAATATCAATTACATCCGGTTCTTCAGGTGAAAAATTCGGTATAATAGATTCAGATTCAACCTGGTCAACTTCCTGATAAGAAGCCAGAGGAGATGTGGGTGGTTTTACTTCATTCTCATTAAAAGAAACGTTTTGAGATGTTTCATTTGATAAGAGTGATTTTCCTTGGTTAAGATATTGACTGCTGGAGTTGAGTCTTTGTTTAATGAGATTAATTTCAGTTGTTTCACCCTGTCCCCTATTGAGTATCAATTCATCTGCTTTTGGTGTGTCATCATGTTCTTCTGGTATTTGGTTTTCGTCAGATTTCGTCTGGGAAGAAAGGGGGGGGGTATCATTATTGTTTTCTTCTCCAATGTGTTGCACAAGATATTCTTCATCAGAAAGTTCTTCTGTGGGTGCAGTATCGCTTTCGACAGGAATATTTTCTTCCGTATCAGGTTCATTATCTTCAGGAATGAGTAGCTGTTTGATGAGTTGCAGAGCATCTTGAAAATCTTTAATCGTTTGGTATCGGTTATCTGGATTGGGATCAATGGCTCGTAACACTACCTGATCGATTTCAGTATTATACAGTTTTGAACAAGCGCTAGGCAAAGGAAAATCCCCAAGAACATTTCGACCAACCAGGATTTCATAGAGAAATGTGCCGGCCGTATAAATATCACTGCGAATGTCCATGGTACTCCAATCATCGAGTATCTCGGGTGCCAAATAAGGCAGGTATTTACTGGAAGAATGATTATGCTTAAATTCATTTGGGGGAATAAAAGAAGAAATCCAGAAATCACTCAGGACAATACTACCGTCCTTTAAGAAAATATTTTCTGGTTTGGCAGAGGCAAAATGGCCGTGTTTATGCAGAATATCCATTGCACTCACAATTTGGGTTAGGAAAGAGAACCCTTTTATAATTCTTTGATCAAAGGCCAGGGCCTCTGATAACCAGATTCGGAACGTGATATTTGGGATGTATTCGGAGGTAAAGAAAACCTGACCGTCATAAACTCCAGAATCAAATATTTGACAAATGGAAGAGGACTTTATCACGCGACTGGATTTAGCCAACATGGTAAAAGCATTATTGAAACCGGCCCTATCACTATAACGCTGCCCAATAACCTTCAGGATACAGTCTTTTTGAGTGGATTCATCATGATAGAGATAGGTGTGACCCAGACTGCCTGCTCCGAAATATTTACCTATTAAGTACTTGTTGGCAAACAATTCTCCGGCCTTATATACCTGGGAAGAAGGAATGAGGGTATTTAACTGCCGGTTTCCCAAATTCAACGGTTCGTCTTGTGGTGTATTCAGATCGTTTTCCTGCACAGTGTTATCCCTGAAAAGATTTAAAATTTAAGAACTTCCCTGAAATTTCCAAAGAGTTCAATGCATCTTTATTGCTTGCTTCCTATTCTGCATTTACCAGATCTAAAAAACTATTTCGAGAAAAGATGTGGTTTCGGGAATGTACTATATTTTTATCATACCTTCCCGGGCAATGTCGGTTTTTAAGTTTTAGAGGAGTGTTTATGGGTTTCCAAAAGAGCATGGGGTGATTTGGGGGGCTTGAAATATGAAAAATCAATTTAAATGGAGGTGGATATTACCCTTTGTCATAGTATTGACCTGGGCGAATGCAATGCCGCCTGATTTCATGGCAGCAGCAGCAGACAGGCCTCAGGCAGGTATATTTATATCAAATGATGCACGCTATTTTACCTATGGTTTGCTCTTGGATGAGGATAGGTATTATTCCCAGGGTATACATATGTTCTGGCATTCTGCTCCTAAAAAGGTGCCGGCTATGGGAATGGCAGAATCGATAGTCTCGAAAGTTTTGGGGGCTACGGCTTTGGCAAGTATGGTGAGATTTGGGCAGGATATTTTTACCCCTAATGATTTGCTTATGACAGAACCTCTGGTTGTCGAAGACCGGGCTTTTTGTGGCTGGACCCATCTTGATGTTGCACAACGTTTTTATGTTAGTCATTACAACCGTCCAGCCAGATTACACGTGCAGGTAGATGTGGGAGTAATAGGTCCTGCATCATTTGCAGATGTGATACAAACCTGGTTTCACGAAAAAAGACGACAGTCTTCAGACCACCCAGAACTGGATCCAGACCCTTCAGAAGGCTGGGAGCATCAGTATGGAAGTACCGGGTTTCCTGGTCGTCTGCAGTTTGCTCTGCACTATGGCCTTGGGGCCTTAAACTGGCGTTTAGATGAATATACGGGTTTTGATCTGGGAGTGACCACCCATCTGAATGCTGGTATGTTGTACGGAAATCTGGGGGCTGGTTTGTTATTCCGGGCCGGGCTGTTGAAACGAAGTCTCTTTGTCCCACATTTGCTGAAGCGTTTCCGTGGCTGGGAATGTTTTGTATTTGGTGTGAGTAAGACTGGTTTTACCGGTTGGAACAAAGTGCTTAGCGGAGGTGTGTCTGAAGTTGAACCGGCACCTGTATTTTGGCAGAATGAATTTGGACTTGTTATTGCCCTCCCTTTTCCTTCAATAGAAATAAGTGCATCGCTTTCGATGTGGTCGCGGGAGACGAAAACAATGCCTGAAGAGGCTTTTCAAAGTGGCCATACAGATTACCGGCCTAAACTCCAGGAACGTGGAGCGCTTTTTGATCATGGTTTTGGACGTTTATGTATGTCCTGGCTGTGGTGAAGACTTCCAGATTATTCTAAATAGTTCTTGTTCTAAACAACCAATTTTAATTTCAAAGTCATTCCGACCTGCCCTCCGTACGAAGTACTTCGGAAGGCGGGCTTGATCGGAATCGGATGTATATGCTAATTAAAATCGGTTATTATTGACTATTTTAACAAGTACTGATGTCTGATTCCGGTCAAGCCCATACGCATCAACTTAAGGATGAACAGGTAAAAAATTGCCAAAATCCAGTCATTCCGACTTGTTCGGAATCGAGAGCTTAACAATAAACAATACTATTTTGTTGAAATGAATAATTTTTTCATATATATCATAGCAATTCATTGATCTACAATTTATGTTGA
>JADFYW010000298.1 GCA_015232855.1 Fibrobacteria bacterium | reverse complement strand
AGTTCTTCTTCAGTAACAAGCAGCGCAATGGGTTTCCCGGACAAAGGGTTCTTCTCCACAATCACAGGCGTCTGATACACGTCTTCAAGATGTTCAAAGGTGAGTACTTCATGGGGGGTCCCCTCTTTGTAAATGCCCCCCTGATTTAACAACACAAGCCTGTTACAATATTCACTGGCCAGATTCAGGTCGTGCATAACCATGATTACGGTGAGCTTCAGGTTTTTGTTCAGGCGCCTGATCAGGTCCAGGATTTTAATCTGGTGAGTAATATCAAGATGAGAGGTGGGTTCATCAAGCAGCATAAGAACAGGCTCCTGGGCCAGTGCCCGGGCCACCTGGGCAAGTTGGCGCTCCCCACCGCTAATTTCACTCATGAGTTTATTATGGAACCTGTCCGAACCTGTTAGCGTTGTGTACCGGTCCACAATTTCCTGGTCTCTTTTGTTCATAAAAAACTGGAGCTTATTAAAATAGGGCATTCGACCCATAGCGATATAATCAGATACCGGGATGCTCACAGGGTCTATAAATTGGGTAACTACTGCTATTTTTTGGGCAATTGTCTGTATGGAAATCTGTTGAAGGTCTTCCCCTTCTATCAATAGCTCCCCCCCCTGGGGCTTTAAAATACGGGATATGACTTTTAACAGAGTTGTCTTGCCGGAACCATTGGGGCCGATAATACCTATGAGATCACCCTTAATACAATTAAGGGAAATACCATTGAGGATAACAATATCCTGGTACCCGCAACTGAGGTTTTTAAGTTGTAAAACAGATTCTGGCATACTTTTTTTGTTTAAATGTAGAAAATAACTGAACATTAATTACCAGGTACAATATTCTATTTTCTATGGGTTAATTAAATGGTTATATTGCACACAAACTGAGGAGAACTCTTCATGAATACGGACATCAGGTGGATCCAACGATTTAAAAATTACTTAAAAGCTTTTGAAGCGCTTGAAGAGTCCGTTGAGTTAAGTCATCAAAAAACACTTTCAAAACTTGAAAAACAGGGTCTTATCCAGGGATTTGAATATACCCATGAGCTTGCCTGGAACGTGCTAAAAGACTACCTGACCGAACAGGGAATCATGGGACTTATAGGCTCAAAAGACTGTACACGTTCAGCCTTTAAAAACCAACTTCTGGATAATGGTGAAATCTGGATGGAGATGATAAAAGCCAGAAATCTAACGTCACACACCTATGACGAAACTCTGGCGGAAAGTGTTTTCACCTCAATTGTAAAGCAATTTTATCCTGAATTTGCTTCCTTTACCAAAAAATTTACAGCTATCATACAGAAGGAAGAACAATGAGTCTTCAATATGGCTTAAATAACCGGACTATTTCCAGTGTTTGTGCTGTTTTCTCTTCCCATGCAAATATTCATAAAGCAATCCTGTACGGTTCAAGAGCCAAAGGTAACTTTCATACTGGCTCAGATATTGATTTAACTTTTTTCGGAGATAATATTTCCCCTCAATTGCTTGGGACCATTTATGATGAACTTGATGATCTGCTTTTACCCTATACCTTTGATCTCTCCGTATATGCGGATCTCAAAAACACTGAGCTTCGCGAACACATTGATAAAGTTGGTAAACTTTTTTACCAGCGAGATGCACAGTGAGACTCCAATATCCCTATCAATAAAGAGAACATCAAAATGTATCTATTTCAGTTGCTCTGCTGCATAGCAACTGGATGTACTCTTTTATAAATTCACCTTTCTCTTATTCAGGGCATAAATAAATACACAGCCACCGATAATACCGGTAATCACCCCCACTGGGAGTTCTCTTGGCATAATAATAGTGCGGGCAATAGTATCACTAAAAATCATAAAGGCACTGCCTCCCAAAAAGGAAGCCAAAAGGAGGATACGATGATCCGGGCCGGTAAAGAGTCTTATTAAATGGGGTACCACAAGACCCACAAAACCAATAACCCCGGCTACAGAAACACTGAGACCGGTTAAAATAGAAGCGATAACAAAAAGGATCTTCTTAGCCCGTTCGGTGTTAACCCCCAGATGGGCAGCCTCTTCTTCACCCAGGGCAAAGGCATTAAGACTGAGGCAGAAAAAATAGGATATAATAAGCCCGGAAACCGATACACCTACAGCTATCCAGATTAAGGCCAGATTGGGTTCATCCAGAGAACCCATAATCCAAAAGACGATACTCCGAAGATCTTCATCATCAGAAAAAGATTTGATAAGCATAAAAAGAGATGATGAAATAAAACTAATCATTACCCCCGTAAGGAGTACTCCCTGGATTCGCATCACTTGCTTATTAGCACTTAGAAAATACACAAGGAACATGGTAAGCAAAGCACCTGCAAAACCGGAAAGGGGGTAAGCAATGATACCCATAAACAGGTGAAAGTCAAAAATAATAGCAAGACATACCCCGAGAGAAGCCCCTCCCGAAATACCAATGGTATAGGGCTCCACCAGCGGGTTCCGGAATATCCCCTGAAGTAGTGCTCCAGCCAGGCTCAAAGCACCACCCACAGCAAATCCGAGTAGAATTCTGGGCAACCGTATATTAACTAAAATGCTGTAATCAGCCTGACCCCTCTGTCCCATCAGTGAAGGAATAATATCAGCAACAGAAATCTGAGCAGAACCAACACAAAGCGATATCGCACTTGCCACTATACAAAGAAGCATCAAACCAGCGATAAGCCATATCCACAATCGTTTTTTAGAATCAGTCATGGTTTTTAACAGATTTTACAATCTATTATATTTCATCAGAGATACCATTTTTTTCTGTTTAAGGCAGAACGTTGCCTTATACTCCTCTCTGTACCTCTGTAAAAATAAAAATGGTTCCTCAGCAGAATCTGTGGGTAGAATGGAGTACTCCAATTTACGCTGCAAAAACAAAAAGACAATGTTTAAAATCACCCACAGATTCTGCTATAGAACCATAATAATTAACACTTATTTTACACAAACACTTAATTTACAGTGGTTTATATGTTTATTTATTTCAAATGTTTTTCTAAGTATTAAAAACATATTTACAAATCCTTTATGGATTTATGCAATGCTTTGGGGGGTCCTGACCTGCACGAATAATCCCTTGCCTGTA
>JADFYW010000297.1 GCA_015232855.1 Fibrobacteria bacterium | reverse complement strand
TTATATAATGTTTCATAAATATAAAAATAAAATAGTTTTTACCTGCGAAATTTGGTTTTTGGTGGTAGTATAGTACAAGAACCTGTAAGTCTTGGGTGGCGTCATCAGGTAAACTTTTGTTAGTCCAAAAAATGTGAGAATTATTTATGAAAAAAACTTTTAACAATATTGTATTATCCGGAATATTTGCCTTGATGGTTTCAACTCTCCATGCCGGGTTCCCTACCGCTACAAATTATGTAAGTCTGAATCTGCAGGATGCAGAACGGGTGATGACAAAAGACTTTCCAGACCACAGGCAGCTTACCTTTGAAGAACTGATTGAGGCCGGTATTAACGGTCTGTACATAAAGAGCGGGACCGGTAGTGAGTGGTACAATACCTGGGAATGGATTAATGAGGCTCAGGAGTATGGTCTGTGGGTAAGTTCTAATGTGTATACCAATATTGATGGTGTTCGTTTTACCCAATATTTGTTGACTTTTGCCCAATACAACTATGACTGGGTGGTTATTGATAAACCCTGGATTAATACGACCTGTAAGAGTGATCGTTGGAAGGAAGACGGCAGCCCGGAAATTAATATGGATGAATCCACGTATAACTCCGGGAGAGCAAATTATGAGAAGATGGCTCCGGGTACTCCCTGGGTGATGGCATGCGGGTATTGTCCCCAAAATTATCTGGGCTGGGGAAACCTGCAGAGTTCTTTATCAGAAATTTATGATGAAAGTCAATATACCAGCCGCCTGGCACCCACAGTGGCCCATAGCCAGGCACACCCCGGCCAGTTTACCGGAAGCAGGGTCTGGTTTATGAAGTATACCCTGGACGATTATGAAACCGACCTGGGGATTGGAAGTTTTGAAAAGTGGTTTAAAGGAGCCTATGAACAACTGGGGAATGTAGAGTTGTATGTATTCCAGAAAAAAGATGAGAACGATTATGCAAACAGGCTGGCAGTGGTCAAACGTATCACGGGTGGCGGTCAGGCCATACCGGTCTGGCAGAGTTTCTCTCAGTCTTCAAAGGTAACAGGAGCCCCCGACTGTCAGGTGCAGGTGAAATCAAGTCTTGGGCTTGACCCGGCCTCTGTAGAATGTTTTTATGCCATGCAGGTAGAGAATAAAAATACCAAATGGATACGGCACGAGGCGGTAAGTGCCACCGGTACAAAGGGTACTACGGACTGGGTAACCATAACAGCCAGCCGTGTTCCTTTTGATTCGGTGGGCAGCGGTGATGGCTATGTTGGGCATAAGGTGAGATTTAAAATCAAAGATACCTATAGCGGTAAAGAAGTAAGAAATGTCCGTACCTTTAAACGGGATTATGCGGTAGAAATCACCGCCAGAGACTGGACAAACTTTTCAGGTACAGGCAGAGTGAATACCTTAACTCCCGGGTTTACCATAAGTGTTCAGAATGCAGGCGGACTTGATGTCACCTCCGTGAAATGCGAATACACTACCGATGGCGGAGCAAACTGGAATGTTCAGGCTGCAACTTGTTCCGGACAGTCAGGTACCACTGCTAAAGAAACCGTTAGTGCGGTTGTACCGTTTGCTGAGGAAGCGCCTGGTAAAAATAAGGTAAGATTTAGTATTAATACCACTGGTGGGGAAATATTAAAGAGTGCAGAATATCCGGTGCGGATAGAATTGCCACCGGTTGTATCCGGGGTAACTGCTGCGCGAAGTGGTGATAATGTGGACTTTACTATGAATATTCATGATTCCAAAGGTATACGGGTTGGTAAACAGGATCCGGGAATCAGGGAAGAACAATTAGTTCTTTTGCGTATGGAAAAAGACGGTACTGATTCTTCCGGCAAAGGGTATCATGCCGTTATGAAGAATCGTACTTCCATTGATGATATCGAAACCTGGAAAAGCAATGGTGAACAGGGCAAAGCTATGTGTTTTGACCTGGGAACGGCTCAGTATTTTACCGTTTCAGGGGAATTTGATTATGCGGAAGCAGGATTAGTCTGGTTAGGCCGGACTCATGCTTTTACCATATCAACCTGGTTTTACCATGAAGCAGCAGCAAGACCATTTATTGCTGTAGGTGGTGATGCAGAAAGAGGAAGTCTTGCCTTTGGGGTAAATGCAGAGGGGAAAGTGTATGCGAACCATAATGATTTGATTGAACGCTCAGGTTTTAATGTTCTTTCTGAGACAGTAGTATCCGCCAACACCTGGCACCATATGGCATATACCTTTGACGGTGACTCAACCGTTAAACTTTATCTGGATGGTAATCTGGAAGCAGAGAAAAAAATGGTTGCCGGTGCTTGGGAACGGTTTAAAATCTGGAATTTCAGGCCTTTACGCCTGGCAATGACCACAACCAGTTCTTTTTCATGGCAGGGATGCCTGGATGAAGTAAGTGTGGTTGCACGGGAATTGGCTGACTATGAAATAGCTGCTGATGTACATTCCGGTTCTTATCGTTACTCAAAGGATGGCGGTGCAACCTGGAGTACATGGCAACCTGCAGAATTAAGTGTGGCTGATGGGGCAACCCAGGCAGGGAATATGACTGCCAAAGCAGTACCCATGCCCGTTAGTAATGATTCATCGAACCTGATTGAGTTTGCGATTCGGGATATGCAGGGAAATGCGATATCCAAACATTATACTCTGGTAGGCGAAAATACAGTGCCGGTAGAAAATAAGATTGCTTTTGCCGGGAAAATTAGTTTTGCCCCTAATCCGTTCTACAACCAAACAAGCCTTAATTTTAAACTGGAATCAGCTCAACAGGCTGAAATTGTGGTTTTTAATCTTATGGGTAACCAGGTACGTAAATTACATGCAGGACCACTATCGGCAGGGACCCATTCAATAGGCTGGGATGGTGTGAGTGATAATGGTGTTCGTGCAGAGCCGGGGCAGTATTTTGCAAAGGTAAAGATAGGGAATAGGGTAGAGGTCAAAAAGTTGATGATGCTTAAATAGTTGTGATAGAAATTAAGCCTAAGTCTGTCATTCCCCGGCTTGACCGGGGAATCCAGCGCATGTTTATGCGCAATTTAGCAGCAATTAATCGTCAATGGTGCGCACTGTGTGCGCTAGATTCCCCTGTCAAGCAGGGGAATGACAGGCTTTTGGATATA
>JADFYW010000296.1 GCA_015232855.1 Fibrobacteria bacterium | reverse complement strand
CATTTTTCCCTTTCGCATGAGATGAAGGTTTTCCAAAGCGGGTATTGATTTGATCGTACCGGGAATACCCGCTCTGTCGGCAAAGACACGCCATTGTTTGCCTGTTAACTCTTTCTCTACATCATACCATTCACAAACTGTTTCATCATAGCGGATAACACCTTCACGAAAAAAGAATTCGCGAATCTCATTTCTGCGTAACTGCTGACTTGAAGCGCCATCCCTGAGAAAAAACTTTCCCCCAAAGGAATAAGGCTTGCCGTTTTGCGGAGGGACAGTAATGACCAAAACATCATCTACCGATTCGATGTCTGCTTTTAATGGAGGCTCAAAAGCCCTGATAAGGCTTTGTATTTCAGACTTTAGTTTGTTGTGGTTTGCAACCCCACAAATGGTTCCATTATCATCGACCCCAAGGAGAACCGCACCTCCACTTCCGTTTGCAAATGCACAAAGCTCACGCCCTAATTCAGCTTTGCCAGAACGCTTGAATTCAATAGTGAAGCCCTCGCCCAGGGAGATAAGATTTTTCAATTGATGTATATTCATTGTTTAACGACAGAGCTTCAGAGAGTTATTATCAGGTGTTTTGCCATGCCATTTATCCATAATTTTACCTATTTTCATCTTTACAGTTCAGATTGCCAATCAAACAACCATCAAACAAATTGTTTTTGCGTAACATATTATTTTTCAAGGTGTTAAAATTCATACACATCAAAAATTCATCTATGTGTTTGAATTTCAGGGGTATCGCCAAGGCGGACGGCTTCTACCAAGAGGTCTTGCAAACTTGTCTCATGAAAAAGTTCCCCGAGAACATTAAATACATCGCCACCAAGATCCTTGCTTTCAATTTTTAACTTCTCGAGCAAGCGACTGAATACATCATGCTCCCTTGTTCCGTTTGCTAAAAGATTCCACAAATGACAAACCTCTTTCTGGCCAATACGGTGGATACGTCCAAACCGTTGCTCCAAACGTTTTTTTTCTGATTTTGGATACCAGATAGCGAATTTTAGGCGATCACTGGTATACTTTTTTATTGCTTTCAGTTGAGATTGATATTTTACTGCCATTATTTTCTTCCAATAATGTTTTCCAAAAGGTAAAACATAATATGATAAGTTTCTATGGGTTTATAGAAAAATTTGAAGAAATAAATCTATGTGTATTCAATGCCATTTGTTAACTTCAGAACAGCCATGCCTACCCCCGAAACCGTGAGAATAGCCCCAGCCAGTACCTTCCATATTATTACGAATTCAGCTAAGTAAAGAACAGAAAATCAGACCGCCGGCCACTGCCCCGCTTTATACATCTCCACAACCTCAACCGGCTTTCCATAGTCGTTCTTCTTTAAAGACAACGCAGAAAAAAGGCCTGTGTTAATCCGGGACTCCATTTCTTCCAGCACACCCGGATAATACTCCAGATAACCGGTCATTCTTTTCATGTCGTTAATACTCCCATTCAAACAGCGGTCTCCGTTTTTACCGACCGTACAGGTACCCACATACCGATACCAGGGACAGTATTTTTTTATCTCTTCAGCAACATCCTCAATCTTTTTGAAATCTTTTTTTAAGCGCACCAGGGTGTATAAAGTGTATTCATGAATTATAAGAATCACCGGAAACCGCTGTACCATCAGTATATCAATTTTCCAGAAATCACCCTGCTGTTCTGGTAAATCCCGCCAGCCTGTTTTGAACCGGTCTGCAGCTTTTTTACTGAGGTTAATCATTTTTAATGGCCTTTTGAAAGATAAATGTAGTATTTTTTGCCTGTTGTCTTGCGGGGCTTTCAGCCCCAAACCCCGACCACCTTTTTGTCAACAGTTACACTCGGAGGCCAGGGATGGCCGTAGAGTGCCGGTATGCTTCGCATCACCGGCCCGAAGGGCGCGGAGCAGGAAGCGTAGCGTAAAAGACTGGACAAAAAAGCCGCCCCGGTTCAAATATCTCTGAACCAAGGGAAAAATCCCGAACATCGTTAACTCGGCCTGAACCCTTCACCCGAGTTTGATTAGGGCGGTACTTGCGTTCCGCCCGGGTTCAGTCCTCAGACAGGAACGCCGTAATTTACGGGATTTTTCTTCACTGATATTTGAAAGAGGAATTTTACTGGTGTCGGATCAATATTGGGATTTCGGATTCTATATATTCTTTAGCAAGAGAAGGGTTGGCCTGCCGCAAACAACGTCAGCATGGCTTATCTCCCACCCCCCGTCTAAATAAACCAACCAGGTAAAATCAGGTCAAAATATCCTGGGAGGGTTATGCAATAACAATTTGTGGATGAGTTATCAATCCTTGATGAAATAAGATCGTATTGAGGAATAGCCCCCGGTGTCAGGGGAAAGTTGTCGCCTCTTTAAACTAGAAACTCAGAGGGCTGGAGACAACGTTGAAACACTACTGTAATCTTTCTGAATTACAGTATTATCGTCTTTTAAATTTCCTTGATAACTTTCGCTTAATTTGTGTTGGACTGGGAAGTGAACCTTTAAATTTGCGAGGCAACACTTTGGTTAATTGATACTCTGCAACACCAACAGGATTCGTAATGCCCCGCAATGCATACTCAACATCAAAAGTGTCCCGTTCTGCACACAATATAATCCCGATTGATGCGTTTTCGTGTGGTTCCCTAACGGTATCATCAAGCAAGTTTAGGTAAAAATTCATTTTCCCGGCAAATTCTGGTTCAAATTGTCCTGTTTTAAGATCCACTGCTACAAGACATTGAAGTTTCCGTTGGTAAAAAAGCAAATCAACCCGATAATCTTTCGTTGGTGTTGCCAACTGATATTGGCTGCCAACAAAAGAAAATCCATTACCAAATTCTAACAATACATCACGTATACAAGTTATCATCCTGCCCTCTAGTTCCCGCTCCAGAACAGGTTGGGCAACACCAAGAAAATCCAGAATATATACATCCTTCATTGCTTTATCAGCCTGTTCTGCAAGGTGCCTTGGAAGGGCTTTTGGAAAATTATTTTGTTTTTTTCGATTTTGACGATGATATGCATTACTTTTAATCTGATTCAACAAAATATTTCTGCTCCATGCCATTTCACGTACCGCATTTAAATAGTATTTGCGTTCAGCAAGTTTTTTTGTCTTTTGCATGATTAAAATATTCTGACCCC
>JADFYW010000295.1 GCA_015232855.1 Fibrobacteria bacterium | reverse complement strand
ATGCAAGTTATGAAGCGGTAAGCTCCGGGAAATCCGGCCATATTGAAGCAATCCAGGTTAGTTATGACCCTAGCATTACCGACTACCAGCAAATGCTAAAAATATTCTGGCAGCAAATCGACCCCACTGATGCCGGTGGACAATTTGCAGACAGGGGAAGTCAATATCTTACCGCTATTTTTTATCATAACGAAAGCCAACAGCAATTAGCCGTCTGTTCCAAAGAAGAATTAGCGCAATCGGGATTATTCAAGAATCCCATCGCTACCAAAATAATAAAGGCAACCCCCTTCTACCCTGCCGAAGAATACCATCAACAGTATTACCAGAAAAACCCCGAACATTATAACCGCTACAAAAAAAATTCCGGAAGAGAAAATTTTATCAAAAACAACTCCTTTAATTTTTCACCCGATTTCAAGGGCTGTCATATACGCCCCAACGACAGTATAATCAAAAATAACCTGAGCGACACTCAGTACCGGGTAACCCAATTAAACGGGACAGAGCGCCCCTTTGCCAATGATTACTGGGACAACAAAAAACATGGGATATATGTGGATATTGTCAGTGGAGAGCCCCTCTTTTCTTCAACCCACAAGTTTAACTCAGGAACCGGTTGGCCCAGTTTTTTTACACCACTTGTATCAAGCAACATCATCGAACACAAAGATAAAAGCATGGGGACCGAGCGAATAGAAGTGCGTAGCAAAAAAGCCAATTCCCATCTTGGCCATGTATTTAATGATGGTCCCAAACCTACAGGCCTCCGTTATTGTATAAATTCCGCAGCTTTAAAATTTATACCCTATGATGAACTGGATAAGTATGGTTATGGGGAATATAAGGATTTATTTGTTGAAAGCAGTAATTAGTTCTTGTTAAAAATAGTGGTTCTTTACAGCTCTTGATTCCGGACAAGCCCATACGCGTCAAGCTAAGGTTTTTTCTTTGAAAAAAGTGTTTAAAACCAGTCCATTCCGACTTGTTCGGAATCAGGAACATTGTTGATATACATTTTCTAATCTTCAAATCTTGAAAAAAAACGGTAGTAAGCATCTGTGTTCAGGATTCCAGACAAGCTGGAATGACTGTGCTTGGGCGAAGTGTCCCTTAGCTTGACGCGTATGCGACGTAGCTAGAATGACTTGATTATGAAAATGCTCATTCAAATTGCGTTATAGAATCCACAACCGGTTTGCAGTCTTCTTGAAAAAATTCAAAATACAGTTTGTCTCCGATAGTCTCCACTACTCCACTTTCTTCAATGGTCTCTTTATAAGTGGCGTAACAGGCGAGCGCATCTTTAAGGGCATTCACATCATCATCATTTAAATTAATAATACAATCAATCAATTCTTCCCCGGAAAGTTTTAGTCTGGGAAGTCCCTTACCAGACCAACTGGGTGAACCATCGTCTGGAACAGTAACAAAAGCCAGGCGTTTTAAATAAGAAGCGCCCTCATCTTTTAATTCCAGGTATACCCGTTTGACTACTGCATGGGTTACCAGATGATCATGGAACCCGCTGATTCCATGCACAGGATAAGTTACAATAACATCAGGAGTCATTTTTTTGATGAAATCCTTAATGGTATTTTCGAGCTCCCGCGGGTCCATCTCCTGTAACCCGCTATCTGGATAATCGAGCACGGTCATACTGTTAAGCCCCAGAGTCTTTTCCACATCCAACATTTCTTTATAGCGCACTTCCCCCATTTCACTCACAGAAAGCCCCAGTTTATGGCGCTGCCTGGTGGCCCCTCCCCGGGTAAGGGTTAGAAGATGCACTTCATGGCCTTGAGATAACTGGCTGTGAATGGCAGCAGCCGGCCCAAAAGATTCATCGTCGGGATGGGGAAATATGTACAAGATTTTCATAATTATTCATTTCAGGTTGCAACACCAACCTCTCTAAAATTTACATCTCGGTTTCACCCTGCCCCATTATGATATTTCTTTGATGGGAGCCATCGCAAAAGGGCGGATTATTTGTCTGTTTACATTGGCATAGGACTAATTTCTTTTTGTTGGCCAGTCGAATGGTGACGGGTTTAAAGGGCGATCCCTTGTGAGAACCATCACAAAATGGCTGGTCTTTTGACTTCCCACAACTGCACCAATGATAAGTACCAGGTTCCAATTCAAGTACCACTGGTTTATTTTTGGCTATTATTGGTTTTTTCATTTCCTGCTCCTTAAAGCAACTTCATCAAAACTTAATTAAATATTTTTTCAATTAGTTACAATAGTTGAAACAATACCTCCTTAATATAATACCAACAGAGCCCCCCTTTAAGCCAATCGTTTGTTTCGATTGCCGTAATAGGTTCAGGAAATTAAAAAAAAGCGGCCACCCTTACTGGATGACCGCTTTTTCTATTGAATAAAAACTGTTTTTACCAGCTATCTGCCAGTCCGCGAAATTGCGCGTCGGAAATAGCTACTTTCATAAGTGCGGCTACATGGTTCTTTTCGGCCTGAATTAAACCTTTTAACTGGGGAGTCTCACCTAAAACCTCTGCAAGTGCATGGTAATGCATCAGAGTGGCTTTCTCGAAATTAAGAGCGGTTAAAAGAGCATCCTTTGGTGTCAGACCGGTTTTGTTTTTTATCGCATCCTGCTTAAAAAATTCTGACACACTGGTTGCCTGTAAAAGATAAAATGCATTAGAATCAGCATCCACATTATCACTATCAGGCATATTTTTTAAAATGGACGAAAATTCCCGCTCATGGGCTTTTTCATCACTACTTAATTGATTAAAAATACCTGCTAAATCCTGGTTATCAGAAAATGACTGGGCAATATCCGAATAAAACTCTGCTCCATCCCGCTCTGTGCGGATGGCCAACTCAACTGCTTTTTTCACAGAAAAACCTGACATAATACTTCCTTTTCACATAATGTTTTTTAGAATATAGCAAATGTCTGGTAATTTCTCCAAAATCTGAAATTATTCCACTTTCCAGAATTTTAAGCCATAAAGTCAACTTTCTTCAAGAGCTTCAAGTACTTCAGCAGGATGCGACTCAGCTTTCCCCACCTTTTTCCAGTGTTTTTTAACCGTGCCATCTGGAGAAATCCATAAAGTGGACCGTATCACACCCATTTTTTTCTTTCCATACATGACTTTTTCTCCCCAGGCATCATATTTTTCCAGCACCTTT
>JADFYW010000294.1 GCA_015232855.1 Fibrobacteria bacterium | reverse complement strand
CCCCGGCCATCCCAGACAAAAACATTATTCCCTGCGAGTAGACTTTTTGAGGCTAAAGTTTGAACCAATCTGCCTTCCACACTATATATATTAAGAGTAATCTTTTGAGGTTTATCGAGCTGAAAACTAATCGTTATCCGTTCCCGGAAGGGATTGGGAAACGCTTGTATTCCAACTTGTAAGGTTTTTTCGGATTCAACAGGAATAACATCATTTCCCAGCAGCATATATTCCTGTAAAGTGATATTCCCACTTACATCCCCAGCCATAAACTGAATTCTATTTAGAGAATCATTATTTATCGGCAATGGCACTCTGAAAATCCTTAACGCATATTCCTGCACAGAACCATCCTGAATATTTCCGGGCAATTGGGTCCAGTTATTCCAACTTGCTCCTTTGTCCGTAGACGTACGATACATTCCCGAAGAATACACAGCAGCTATTTCAGTGTCCGTCAGGGCACGATTAATAATATGCACATCATCCAGGTAACCCTTGAAAAAACCACCCCTGTTTGAGGATTTACCAAGCCGTAATGGTTTAAATTGAAAAACATTAAAATTATTCCAGTCTGCATTTACCGCAAGTTTACCATTTAAAAATAACTGTCCTTGTTTGCCGTCAAAACATATAGCCACATGATACCATTGGCCATAAACAAAATTCCCTTCTGGCGAGACAAGCTCAGGCATAGACTTGCCAGTAAGGTTAACAGCGTCCACCAGAACTTTACCATTGTGAAAATATACAAGTATTGAACCGACCGATTCAACTCCACCCAGGGATATTGCCGCTTGAGCATTCTCAGCAAATACCCATGCCGATATCGTTAACTCCCGGGAAATTCCGATAGTGCCAAAACCAAAGTCTACAAAATCACCTTCACCATCGAGTTGCAACACCTGTTCCATACCACCGGAAGACTTCCAACTATTTACTTCTGCAATAGCGGCATTCCCATACAAGACGCCATCTAAACCATGAGGAGAAGCATCTTTAACATCACCGTTAAAATGGTACAAGGCAGATGTTTCTTTGGTCAGTACGGCTTCCTGGGACCCAACCCTGAGTCCTTGTGAATCATGTAGTTTTACAGAAAAATTTATTTCACTGTCGCCCGAACGAATTGAAGTTAATTCACTGAAAACCGGCGGATAAGAGACTGTTATGGGATAGTCGTTACTGGTAAGTACCTCTCCTGACATCGTGTTTATTTTAAACCGAATTTTATTAATACCAATCCCTTCAGACACAAAAGGAATGTCTTTTGCAATAATTGTTTCTTGTGCCGTACTCCCCTTCTCTCCTGAACAACGAGCCCCATGAGCCTGCCAGCTCACCCCATTATCCGTGCTGAATTCACAGCTGGCAGTAGTCACATCCAGCCCGGCACTCCTTTGAATATCAACAGCAATTTCAGTTGGCATGGTGCTGATCACACCGTCATTCCTCAAATTTGACCAGTCAAGTGAAGATATAATTACGGTATATGTACTTTTGAATGTTTGCGCTCCCCGAAAATAATCACCAGAATAGATATTCGCAATTTTAAAACGAATCCGATTGTGGATATCAGTCACCTGATTAAAAGGAACACCAGTTGCAGTAATAGTCACCCAGTCAGTTGTTCCTTTTGTACCTGTCACACTGATATTTTTATGTTTCACCCATCTTTCATTCACATAGGTGGAGAACAAAGAGGAATCAACACTATAGAAACACTCCACACTGCCCGGGTCCAGCCCATTTACCGGACACCTTACCTGAACCTGGCAATCGGGAGTTGACCTGGTTACTGCACCTGCAGGTAAAAAGTTACGCCACTCGGGTATAGCCCCGCCCTTAGCTGCAACTTGTTTTATAGTCTCGCTACGAGCAGGCCAATTAGTACCGTACACCCCTTCATTTTCAGATAATTTATGGGTCCAGTTATAAAGAATTACATTCCCGGTTTGGTTATATACCGTCCCAAACCAGTTTGCAAAATCCGCATCAGATACTTCTACACTATCAAAGGTATTCCATGTCTGCGACCAGACCCAGGCCCCTGCAAACTTGTCTGGATTACCGGTTTTAAAATTCACAGCCTTAGGAAGATACGTATTCAGCCCAACATCATTATAGACCTGAGTTACATTACCGGCCAATGAAGACCAACCCGAATATTTATCCTGGCATTCATTATCGGTAATTAACACCGGGCAGGAATCCTGCAAACAATTTTGCAACGCAGCCGATTTAATCCTTAAAAACTCATTTTCTCCAAAGGGGTCATGCCAGCTACTACAACCCGCTGCTACACCATCAAAAGGCAGGTTTATTTCAAGGAAATCAACCCCGTGAGATGCAAGTTGAACAGCAGCCTCCACCATCTCAGTCTGCCCGTTATTGGGAATACCTCCACACACCCACAAACCGTAGGAATGTGCTTCATGCACCCATTCCGCATAAGAATAGATAGGTGCTACTTCGGTATAATACTTATAATGAACTCCATTTATACCCGCTTCGATAAGCTCTTCAAACGTCATCACAAAGTCCCCGGAACTCTGCTTACTGGATATCTGATGAAGCTTGTTTGCATCAATCATGATAAGACCGGCAGGGGGAAGAGCGGCCATACTAGAAGTAAAGACAAATAATGCTATGATTAATAATTTTTTATACAAAGTTTTTTTTAGTTATCAGTTGTCAGTTATGAGTTTTCAGTTAAAAGAAAGTGCTTCGCATCAATTTAAATCACGTTACTACAAAACAGATCTATCACCTGTACTATTATTCTATTTTTTTAACTTCTTCACAAATGAAAAGAGCATCTTTCTTATTTCAACCACTAATTCTGTCAGATCAGTAAAACGTTTCAAACCAATATATTTAAGATCCTTTGCTAAAATCAACTGGTACTCTAGTTCATTACTTGAGCCTATTGCAATATCACAAAAATGTGCAAATTCCTTATTTCCTATCCTGCCACAGCCTTCTGCAATATTCATGGGAATTGAACTAGCAGATCGGCGCATTTGTGAAGATAAGGCATACATTTCTTCTTTAGGAAACATTTTTGTTATGCTATACACCTTTAACGTTAACGCGTGTCCCTTTTCCCACACTTTTAAATCTTTATAATCTTGCAATTATTACTCCAAAGTCTTTATAGTAATCAGTTTTCAGTTTCGAGTT
>JADFYW010000293.1 GCA_015232855.1 Fibrobacteria bacterium | reverse complement strand
TGAATATTTTTTTCATATATATCATAGCAATTCATTGATCTACAATTTATGTTGATACTACCAACAATCTTAAATGGCTAAGCTGTGAATATAAGAATACTTACAACAATGCAATTATTTTCAGCCTTTGATTCCGGACAAGCCGGAATGACTGGTTCAGGGAACGGGTTTCCTTAAGTTGATGCCTATGGGTCAAGCCGGAATGACTTGGTTGTTAAAATAGTTAATTTTGAACAGGAACTTAATAGGTATTCGTTCTACTTATTTCATCAGTAACCATGGTTCTTTGGTACTGAGGTCAGCAAGTGTTCGGTGATAGTATTTTGAATTTCTTTTTCGGTGACCGGATTTTTTAGAAAGGATGCTGGATTGGGCGTTTTGGATATGTTCAACGGCTACCTCATAGGCGTCTTGTGATGGCTGGATAGCTATATGCGGCTCAATCCCCATCATATCATAGGCTGGGGATTTTAGAGGTGTTATGGTAGAAAAAGTCACCCTGGCGATGCCACCCATGGGAGTAAGTAATACCACCTGACCGCGGGCTTTGCCGTAAGATTTTTCTCCTATGCATACAATGTCGGGGCGATTGTCCATCAGGCAGGAAATAAAAATTTCACTTGAACTGGCCGAATACTTATCCATTAAGACATAAATTTTTTTACTGAGAGAGTTCCCTTCTGAATTCGTTGTATAGATAGTGTCTTTATGTTTTCCAGCATCTTCTGAAAAATTATAATCCCACCGGGTAAATTTTGCTACTTGAGTGCCCGTGGGTACATATTCACTAATGACGTTTACACACTCGTTAATCTCTCCTCCCCCGTTTCCCCTCATATCTATGATAACATAATCATCCTGGGAGTAATTCTCCAGAGCGTTTCGCATCTCTTTAGCCGTACCACCTCCGTTTATGGTGCTTTTATAAAAACCGGTCATCTTAATGAGCGGAAGAGAGTCTTCTTCGGTATAAGAATGGTATACGGAAGGATACACGAAGCTCCTGAGAATTATGTCTACATTAATGGTAACCCCATCTCTATCAAGTCCGAGAGTTTTGCTGTCGCCTGGCTCACCCATAATCAGGGCGCGAAAGTCTTTCCAATTAAGGCCTACAACCGACACACTGTTTACCGTAGTAAAAATATCACCCTTTTTGAGTTTGGCATCGGCTGCCGGGCTTCCGGGGACCACAGACGTGATGATAAAACCCTTTGCAGTGGAGTCAAGGGTTACACCGATACCCGTATGGGTATTAGAAAATGAGTTACGGATGTTATAGCTTGACTTGAAATCATAATAGACCGTATAGGGGTCATCGATATTTTTGTACATGGTTTTAGGCTCAGGTGCTGTTTCGGCACTAGTGGGCACATTATCCCTGAAGTAGGCGTAGATATAAAGAACCTCAAAACAAAACAATTTTTCATATTCCGCCGGGTCCATACCCCGGGTGTCATATAAGAAAAAATCACCCAATTGAGCTTGACCCGGATCAACCTCATGCCGCATTACATAGCCAAAGGTGGAAAGTTTTAGGGTGTCGGGGGATACCGGGTCGCCCTCAGTCTTTTTGGCGAAAAGCAGAGGGGGGCTGTTCGGGGAATTTTGAGCCGGTAACATTGTATGCTGAAAGAGTTTCCCATCCGGAGTATATAGTTTTCCGCCCTTGGGGAAGAGAAGTTTGTTTTTGAGAAACAGAGCTCCTGGAGATTCTGGTGTTACCGAAAAAACGGGAGTTTCATTTGCAACAATGCTGAAATCAAACATAAAGTGCCCGGTGGAATCGGTTTCTGTAGTTAACTGATTTTTTAAAAGGGATATTTGAACGCCTCTTACGCCTTCTCCGGCAGCGTTAACCACACGACCTTCGCAGGTATCTGCGGAGTGTAAAGACAAGGTTAACGAAACAATGAATAAGGAAACGAGTAACCAGGTTTTATGTGGTAGTATTTTACGCGATGCGTTCATATTTATTAAAATAATTTAATTTTTGAAAAAAGTCTGATTGATATAGAATTCAACCAAAAATGAGGTGAATTAGTGCTTGTTCAATATTGTAGAGTAACTTTATTTAATAAATAATCAATCTCCATTTTACTTCTAATGAATATCAGAACACTGTTTAATAAGCCATTGACTGTTTGGGATGTCATATTTGTGTTGGGGGTTACTTGTCTGCTGCTGTGGCTGGCTGGGAAAATTGGATATGCGTTCTGGTTGTTTGAGTATACTTCCAATCTTCAAATCCAGTATACGGTTTTTCTCTTTGGGGTTAGCGGTGTCCTTTTAGTGGGCAGAAAATATGTATACTCTGGTATAATTGGTTTATTTGCCGGTATTCTTTTAGTTGAAATACTCTGGTTTTTCATGCCTGCCGGAAAAGTCGTAACGGATACATCTTCTTCGTACCGGATGTATTTTTTGAATGTACACCTTACTCAAACCGATTATGCGGCCTTGAACTCTTCAATCAGGAAATATAATCCCGACTTGTTTTTTCTGGTTGAATCAGATGATCGCCTGATAAAAAATCTGGGTTCGTTAGAAGTTGATTACCCCTATCAAAAAAAGACGTTAACCGAGGGGCATTTTGGTATTTCGTTATTCAGTAAAATGCCTTTTTCTTCTGCTGAGGTTAAATGTTTTGGCATAGCAATTAACCCCTCCATTTCTGTGAGATATCTTTTACAGGGGAAGCCCGTTCAACTGGTGGCCCTTCACCTGATGCCCCCCGGAGAGCATATTTGCGGGGCCTGGCGAGAGAGCCAGTTCAGGTCATTAGGGAAATGGTTACAATCGGTGGAGGAACCTGTGATGGTTGCGGGAGACTTTAATGTGACGCCTTGGTCCTATTTGTACAAACAACTTATTAAAGAAACGAGTCTAATAAACAGCAGCCGTTCTGAGGGAATGTATACTACCTGGCCGGGTTATTTGAAATTTTCGGCTTTACAAATCCCAATTGACCATTGCCTGCATTCAATGAGTGTTACGGTTATCAGAAGCTTCAAAGGTGAAAATGCTGGCTCAGACCATTATCCGGTTATTGTTGATTTTACCCTCTAGTGAGCTGTCAAATTAGTTTTTTCATGTACATCCTGATTCCGGACAAACCCATACGCATCAACTTAAGGAAACCTGTTCCCCGATCCAGTCATTCCGGCTTGTCCGGAATCAAAGGCTGAAAAAAAT
>JADFYW010000292.1 GCA_015232855.1 Fibrobacteria bacterium | reverse complement strand
TTATCCATGCCTATTTGTTTGGGGATATTTACGATTTTTCCGGTAAAATCCGCACCGTGAATATTGCCAAAGGCAATTTCCGCTTTGCGCCGCTGATGTATCTAGAACAATCGCTTGAGCATATTGATGCCATGCCGCAGGATAGTTTTGATCAAATTATCGAAAAATATGTGGAGATGAACATTGCCCATCCCTTTCGGGAAGGAAACGGGCGTACCACTCGTATCTGGCTTGATCTTATTCTTAAAAAAGAAATCAAACAGGTAATAGATTGGAATATGGTAGATAAAGATGATTACCTCTCTGCTATGGAACGGAGTGTGGTAAAAGATATTGAAATAAAATTTTTACTCAAACAGGCACTCACTCAAAAGATTGACGACCGCACCCTCTTCATGAAAGGTATTGATGTAAGCTATTTTTATGAAGGCTATAGTGAATTTAAAACAGATGAATTATAAGCATGAGTAGATATATCTTTCTGCTTCTACTTCTGAATTCACCTTTACAAACGGAAGTTTGAGGGAAAGATAGGGTCCCTTGAACATGCCATCGGTAGGATGGTTAATAAAGTTATAAAAGGCCTTATGAACCTCTTTGTCCTGGAAGGTAAAGGTGGCTTTTAGGTAAGCCAGAATGGATTCTTTGATTTCAATAGACCGCTCAGTCACCCCGATTTCGTGTGCGAGCTCAGGAATGGATATTTCGGAATTATCACCAATCATTTCTAGAATTTTTCCCGACGTTTTCCCCGACGCTTTCCCCGACGTTTTCTCCAAATTATCATTGGTTTCAGAAATGGGCTCCAGCTGAAAATTCAATAGAACCGAATCAAATTCGACCTGATACTCCGGTTTAGTCTTGTTATAAACTGGGCTTTTATAGCTCTCTAAGGGGCACTTTCAAGCCAAAATGGTGCTGTTTATGAGAAAATTAGCCAAAAAAAGGACTTTCACTTGGTCCGACCATTATATTTTTCATGGACGGCGCTATTGATGATGTCCTAATTTATAACACTGTGCTTGATTCTGTCACGATAGCTTCATTATTTTCCTTAAATGATTGGGAAGGTCCAACTCTTACTGATAATAGAGATGGAAGGGTTTATAAAAAAGTACATATCGGGGCCCAAGTATGGATGGCTGAGAACTTGGCTTATTTGCCTCAAGTTGATAATAGTTCAGCTGGTTCTGAGGATGTCGCAGATGGGAAGTATTATTATGTGTATGATTATACGCCCACAGGTGCTTCCGAAAATGATGAAATTGCGAATGCGAAAACGACAGAAAATTATCAGACTTATGGGGTGCTTTATAACTGGTATGCGGCTATGGACGGAGCATCTTCAAGCAACAGCAGTCCAAGCGGGGTAAGAGGTGTGTGTCCGGAAGGTTGGCATATCCCGTCTGATACTGAATGGACTGAATTAGAAAATACTGTTGGTAATAGTTCAATTGCAGGGGCAATACTAAAAGCACGTTCAATTAATGGTACTGATGATTACGCTTTTTCCGTTCTGCCTGCGGGAAACCGGAGCGGCAATGGTGCGTTCAACTACCTTGACTCCAATGCTTACTTCTGGTCTGCTACGGAAAGTAATGCCACCAACGCGTGGTACCGTCGCTTACACTCGGATGAGGATGGTCTGTATCGCGTCAACTACTATCAGTACTACGGTCTTAGCGTGCGTTGCCTGAAGAACGAAGAGTGATGAGGCGAGCGTGCTATACTTTCCAAGTGCTTCCTGCTAAGCCATAAACTCCGCTGTTGATTTCCGATGCAGATACACACCATCCAGAGTCCGGGAGTTTGGGGTATGCCCCATCCACTTTCTGAGTACATCAACTGGGACTCCTCGCTCCACATGTTCGGTCGCAAAAGTATGCCGGAGGCTTTTCAGGTCTTTGGGTTGAAGTTTCAGCTTAATCCAGGTTTTTTTGTTTTTTCGCTGAATAGCAGTCCCAAAAAGCTTTGGCGCTTTTAAAGTGTAGATGAAAGAGTCTGTTTTCAGGGTTGGTGTTTCTTCTTAATCGGTTTTTTGGCTAGCGGAATTTTTTTTAAACTGATTGGTTGGTCTATTATTGTCAACACTGTTCTTGTATCTGCAAAATTGCCAACGTCCAAAAGATTGCAGATTCGACAGGCGGTGCCTGTTAAATCTCCGGTTATCGAAAACTTTTCAAAGGCAGCTATCAGCGTTTTAACATCGCCGATGTGCTTATAGGAAAAGAAACTATCCGGCAGGATGAAACCCTTACACACCAGGCTGTCCGTGAGGCACTGGTTAATTGCTAAATACATGCTGATTACTCTGACCGGGCCTCTGTAAAGGTGGTAATGTCATCAAAAGGCTTTTATTTCCGGAACCCGGGGATGATGCGTGTACCTGCTGAAATTGCTCTGGAAGGGGGCGAAAGCGATTGCCGGAACCAGACCTTGCATAAACTGTTTCTGTTGCTGGGACTGGGAGAACGGGCCGGCTCAGGAAACTTTCACTTGGTCCGACCAGTTTTTCCTGCCCACTTGGTTCCCAGGATAATTAGGTGGAAGGGGATCCTTCTGGTTGGGGATGTAGGTGGCTTGCTCATTTAACTTTCCAATACTGACAGGTTTTATTCCTAATAGGTCTTTAATGAATTTGAGCATTCTTACATTCCTTTTTATCCAATATTGTTTTCGGAATAGGTTCCTTTTTCAAGTCATTTTTTTGCCAATTTCCAATATCCACTTTTTGGCTTACCTATTCGCTTTATTGTTCCTGATTCCCTCATCTTTTTCAAAGTTTTTTCTATGGCAGTGGTACTTATTTTTAATTTTTTGCTCATCTCAGTTATACTTACTTTTGGGTTTTCACGCACAAGCTTGGCAATCCGTTCCGAGGGGCCATCACCCAACCTATCACCCAACCCCTTGGCAGGTGATTTCATCTGGGATAAAAATTGGACCATAAGGCCGGTATGCTGAAAATCAAAAACAAAGGATGTATGCTAAAAGTTGGGGAGTTCACCATTGCTTCGGAAGATGACCTTTGCCCCCCGGCTTAATTTCATCTTCAAAATTTTAGTGAGCCTCCCCGAATCTTTCCAAAGATGTAAAGCCGGATATTTTATCATTTTTATCAATTTGTTATCACCGGCTTTGCATCTTTTTTTTGCCTTTTCCGCTTTCCTGTTGCTGCTTCAAAAAAGCAATCCCTGTG
>JADFYW010000291.1 GCA_015232855.1 Fibrobacteria bacterium | reverse complement strand
AAATTGCTTTGAGTTTTATTGAGAACTCAGAAGATGCAGGCTTACTCTATTGGACTGGTGCAGCACTCGCCAAATGGATTTCTTTTGCTAAAGGCAATCCTGTACTCCTTATACGATTGCCGGAAATTAAATTGTTTATGACCCGTGCTTTGGAACTTGACTCGAATTTTGACTTAGGTGCCATACACGAGGTATTGGTTACTTATGAAGCGCAAGTAAGTAAAGATACTACACAGGCTCTGAAACATTATCAACAAGCTTTAGAAGCTTCGAAGGGGCAACGGGCCTCTGTTTACCTTACTTATGCGGAATCATTTTCCCTTCCTCGGGAAAACAAAACAGAATTTTTAAGTTATTTGCAAAAAGTAAAAGGATTTGATATTGATGCTTACCCGGAACAGCGTCTGACAAACGCTATTACCATGCAACGGGCAGAATATCTTTTATCTAAGCTTGATGAACTATTTATAGAGGAGTGATTATGACAGCAAGAGTTCTACTAATAATAAGTTTATTATCTACCCTATTGGTATCGCCACTTATTGGAGGTAGCAAAGTTACCTTAAAATGGGGATCCCTAGCACCAGAGGGCACTCCCTTTTATGATATCATTCACCAGATAAATAATGAGTGGCAAGAAATGACTCAAGGATCCGTGAAAATGAAAATATATGCTGGTGGTATTGCTGGTGCGGAGCCTGATATGATCCGAAAAATGAAAATAGGACAACTACATGGAGCATCTATGTCCATCACAGGTCTCGCTCTTATCGACCGTTCTGTAAATGCGCTCCAGATGCCTTGTCTCATACGTTCAGAAGAAGAACTAAGTTATTATTTAACGGGATTAAAGCCTCTTATTGAAGAACGCTTTGAAAAACAAGGTTATATCCCACTCTGTTACACAAATCTTGGCAAACTTTATTTTTTCACTACCAAAAAAACAACTTCCATTGAAGAGCTTAAAAAAATGAAATTATGCACATTTTCAACTGAAAAAAACTCAAAAGCGGTATGGCTTAACGCTGGTTTCACAGTTATCAATGTAAACTCAAGCGAAGTCCTGGCTGCACTTCAAACAGGTATGCTGGATGGATTTATCCATTCGCCATTATATGCACTTTCTATGCAGTGGTTTGCTAAAGCCAAATATATGATTGAGGTTAATTACGGTTATGGGTTGGCAGCAAGTGTTATTACCAAAAAAAAATGGGATAAAATTGATCCTCAACTTCAGCCGCAATTATTAGCCGCTGCAGAAGAATTGAATAAGAAAAATCTTATCGAGATAAACAAGCTTAATGAAAAAGCAATTCCCACTATGAAACAATACGGATTGGAAGTTTATTCTCCTCCCAAAGAAGAAGAATATTTATGGATAGAATCACTTATGAATACATACCCACAGGTAAAAGGGAATCTTATCCCTGATGATGTTTATGAAAAGATGATGGCACTACGTAAGTCTGCTAAAACAAAAAAATAATGAGTGTTAACCTTCCCTCAAAGATATATACCCGTCTCGATAGAATTGCCTATAGTTTCGAACGTAATTCTTCTATTCTTGTTTTTTCGGTTATGGTTCTTCTTGCCTGTTTCCAGATTGTAACCAGGAAATTTTTTAATTACTCCGTTCTTGGAGTTTCAGAATATTTACAACATGGTACTTTGTGGTTGACCTTTGCCGGGGCTTCGCTGGCAGCTCATCGGGGACGCCACCTTAAGCTTTCAACAGGTGTATTTTTGCCTGGACGCTTCAAAAATGCAACTCGGGTATTCCATGCCTCAACAACTCTTTTAGTATTTATAGCCTTTTGTATTGGTGGTATTTCTCTGGCCATCATGGAAATGGAAAATCCCATTACGGTTGCGCCTTTTTTACCTACATGGGGTGCATTACTCTGTATGCCGGTTTTTCTTTTGATTGCCGGTATTCGTATCTTTTACCGGCAATCAAAAACATGGTATTTTTTTGTTGCCATTATATTTTGCACGGCAATCCTTATGTGTATTGGGTTTGTTCCCCCTGACAATAGAGCCTGGCTTGTAGTTCCAGGTTTAATAATACTGGTACTGGCGGTGTTATCCGGTGCACCCTTGTTTGTTTTTCTAGGTGGAAGCGGATTGCTTCTTTTTTTTACTGCAGACATTCCTCTTTCAGCAGTGCCTTCTGAGACCTACCGAATGGTGGCCTCTCCTAACCTGCCTACTATCCCCCTATTCACTCTGGCTGGTTGTATATTAGCCGATGGAGGAGCATCAGGAAGGCTCGTTGGGCTATTCCGCTCTTTGTTTGGCTGGATGCCAGGTGGTATCGCTATTGCGGCTACAGTGGTTTGTGCATTTTTTACAACATTTACCGGAGCTTCTGGAGTTACCATACTTGCTTTGGGTGGTATCCTGCTACCCATTTTACTAAAAGAAAAATATAATGGTAAGTTTTCTCTTGGTTTGGTTACCTCTTCGGGTTCAGTTGGACTCCTTTTTCCACCCGCATTACCAATCATTCTTTATGCTGTGGTCGCAGGTATACCCATTGACAAAATGTTCATTGCTGGTCTTACACCGGGCTTGTTACTGTTATTTTTTACCATTGGGTACGCCATATATATATACAAAAAGGAAAAGATTCGCCCGATCCCATTTTCATTTCCTAATATTTTGGAAGCTTTAAAAGTGGCGAAATGGGATATAGCTATCCCATTCATAATTTTATTTGGCATTTTTGGTGGGCTTGCAACTGTTGTGGAGACTGCTGCTGTGACGGTATTGTACACCGTGTGTATTGAGTGTTTTGTCCACCGGAAGCTAAGCCTTTTCCATGATCTTCCACGTACTATCACCAAAGCGGTTATTCTGATAGGTGGGATAATGATAATTCTGGGTTTTGCCTTTGGCTTTACGAGTTATCTTGTTGATGCAGAGATCCCCTCTTTTATACTTGAATGGGTAGAAAATACCTTTTCTTCAAAAATATTGTTTCTCATTGCTCTTAACATATTCCTGGTACTTGTTGGTTGCATTATGGATATATTCAGTGCGATTGTGGTTATTGTCCCCATTATGATTCCCCTCGCCGCTCTCTTTGGTATAGACCCCGTGCATTTAGGAATAATTTTTCTTGTTAATATGGAACTGGGGTATTTAACGCCTCCGGTTGGGCTCAACCTCTTTCTTGCAGCTTTCCGGTTTTCAAAACCATTAACCGAAATCTACCGCCCG
>JADFYW010000290.1 GCA_015232855.1 Fibrobacteria bacterium | reverse complement strand
TTCTCCTGAAGCAGTACCGGCAGTATCAGAACCTGCCCCGCACCCGGTTAACATCCATGAAGAAATCAATGTTAAGACCAAAATGGAAGTCCCCACTTTCGTCACTTCGAGTAAGCGCAGTGGAACTGCGCTGTATCGAGAAGTCAACAAAGGTGCTAAAAAATGAAGACTTCGAACAACATCGAGATTTACAAACCTGCAACTAAACAAGGATTGCTTCAACAACATCAGAATGTTCCAAAACTCAACCATAATGGTGACTTCTCGATACAGCCCTCCGGGCTTACTCGAAGTGACGTGCTTATGCTGCGTATTATTGTTCATAGTAGGCATTTATGAGTTTATTCTTTATCTGCTCCACCAAATTTTTTAGTGACAGGAAACACCCCGATATTTACCCGATACACGCGATTTGCTTTATGCTTCTGGACAAGTTCTCCAACTTTCATTCTAAAGGCCCGTAATTCCTGCAAAAATGCTTCGTAGCCTTCTTCATCAATACCCATGGTTATCCCGGAAAATTTCCGTTCATCGTCGGGAAAGCGATCAAAAGATTCTTTACCCTTATCTATCATATCAATTACAAAATTATTGATAACCGTTGAGGTTACATGGGAACCCGAATCGATATATTTTTCTGTTGGGCGGTGTGTTTGACACGGCTTCAGGCTTTGCCGGAGTCTGGCATTTAGAAGAGGATGGAAATACGGTTGCTGATAATTATCGGGATGTTTCGTCTTATGCAGGCCATGGACAGGGTATGAGTATGGAAGCTGCAAGCCAGGTGTCTTCGGTAATCGGTTTTGGGCAGGAGTTTGATGGTGCAGATGATTACATTGATCTTGGTGCTTCTGCCAGTCTTGACGGTGCAGCGGCTTTAACAATCAGTTTCTGGTGTTATGCTGACAGCGTTCGTTTCCCGTCGATTTCCGGCATTTTCAGCAGGGGCAGTAATTCCCGGCAGGTTCCCATGATTTATGGTGTACCGGATCAGGACTACTTATTGTTCCGTATGGAAACCCCTGACAATGCAGGTGATGGCGAAGTTATTACTACCGGCCTTACCCGGCAAAACTGGCATTATATTTCCTTTACCTGGGATGGAAGTGTTGTTACTGCCTATGTAGATGCTGTTCCCGGAGCTAAGGACAATACTGAGGGAACCGTCTTGTCTGATACAGATGGTGACAATTTTATTGGTAATGTGTCCGGTGATGGCAAATGGGACGGAAAACTGGATGAATTAAGAGTTTCGAGAAAAGCCCGTTCTGCTGACTGGATTAAGCTTAGCTATGAAACGCAGAAGATGGATTAAATAGCCTGCTCTTTACCGTCTGATTATTTATTTTCATAATCGTAAAACTTGAAAAGGAAAGAAAAATAGAAATGTTCAGTCCTTTGCAGTCTGTTGCGGTTTGTTTTTCGAAGTCAAAATATCAATCTCGTGTTTTTTCACTGGCGGTGATATTCTTTGCTTTTATGCAGGTTACGGTGCAGGCAGACATGCTGTGTGTTGATGATGCTGATTCCCTTGCGGTTAAAAGACCGCTGTTAAACAGGGTTATGAATATTATAACCGATGATGAGTTGGGAACCTGGACCCGTTCTAATTACCAGGCAAAGTTTGATTCTCTTCCGGGTATGCTGGATAGTACCGGGGTCACGCTGGTGAAAATATTTAATGCCGGGAATGAATACGTTGACCCGGATTCTGGCGGGATAACGGAAAGCAATATATTAGCAGGTCTCAGTCATTCCCGCGCTATTGCAAAAGAGAATATTCCGGATGGTGTTACCTTTCTTTCTTTACCGGACCCGATTGTCACACTCAAAATCAGGAGGAAGCGCACGAATTATGTTCAGGGATCAGGATGGGCCTGGAACAGCCTTATGTATTTATCTGAAGGTGTTGTATATGAAAAAGTCTTCTTTTATCATGGGTATTATATTGAGGAAGACTCAGAAATGTTTCTGGTTGCGGATAATTCTTCACGTATCTGTGTGCTTAAGCTGCCTCCGCCGGTAGCGGATCCGGCTGGTAAAATATTTGATTTTTTGGAGAATGTGCGGCTTTCCAATCAGGTTTCAGGTTCAGAAATTTTTTACCGGAGGAACCAGGCGGGTTCTTTTATCCCCTATACCGGAAATGCAATTCCCCTATCTGAAACCGGAACACTGGAGTTTTTTGCGCAAAAATCAGGGTGGGGGAACAGTGACACTGTTTCTGAAAATTATATAAAGGCGGATAACCGATCTGAGTTACAGTTAACAAGGTTAACCGGCGAGCCCCTGGGCGGTTCCAGTAATCTCACAGAAAATGACCCTAAATTTGTGGTTACGCTTACCGTACCCTATGCAGGTCTTGACAGTGTGAATGTAGCACTTGCCAGTAAATCAGCACAGGATAGCGATACGGTTCTCATTACGAATCCCACTATCCAAAATAATGCGCTGGTGTTTACCGATACGGTTCTCTTTTCTATCGGGCAGGCGGTTCCGGGAAATAAAATGGTTGAAGCTTCTATTTATGACAGTATAACGGTGAACTGGACTAATCCTAAAAATAGCAAGGATGTGTTGAGTAGTGGATTTCCGGTAAAACCGGCCCCGAAAATTGCAAAAATTTATTTTGCCGACGAGAACGGGAATGAACTGACTCAGTCGCTGACGGGGGCAGAAAGCATGGTGTACGTAGTGGTTGAGGATGCGGTTTTTGACCCGGGCCGCCGGGATGAATATACCGTTACCCTGAGCAACAGGAAGGGTGATGGCAATATCAGTCCTCCCGACCGGGAGGTTTTTAAACTGCAGGAAATTACATCGGGAAAATACAGTATAAGCTTACCGGTGAGGCAAAGTCCTCCGGCAATTGCTGATAACAGTCATTTTGAAATCCGGATAGGGGACGAGTTGAAGGCAGTCTATGTAAATCCGGTTACGCAAACCGAGTATACGGATATTATCGGCTATGGGATCCCCACCCAGATGCCGGGTCAGGTAGTCTTCAGTAATGCTGACTGGTCGGTACCGGCAAAACTGATGGGCGGGAGTCTCTGGGATGCGGGGAAGGATAGTGTTTATGTGCTCTACACTGACGATTATGTCCAGGCAATAAGTACTAAACAGGCTGTGGTAACTATTGAAAATACCGGTGCTTTAAACAGGAGTTTTGTGGATACGGAATTGATAAATCTTCGTTATATTACAAAACAGGGTGACCTGGGGTTTTGGGGTGCGGCTGTGGCACTTAGCGATAGCCCGGTACCGGTTTCGGGTGATGGGAAGCTGCAGTTGTA
>JADFYW010000028.1 GCA_015232855.1 Fibrobacteria bacterium | reverse complement strand
CTTTAATTCTATCGGTAGTATATTCTAATGGAGAAAAAGTATCAGGTGATATAACCTCCTTAAAGGTTTTCCGGCTTGTATCCATTATCCCTTTTACTTTTTCAATAAAAGCGTCATTCTTAAAAGGTACCTCCACTGAAAATTCTAATTCATCTGTTTTTAGATCGGAATTATCATTAACTGCGTCTGCGAAAAGTGAATGATGTTTCTTATAAGTTTCCATCGAAGAAACTACTTGGCCAAGCAATTCCGACAGTTTTTGTTCTTTTTCTTTTTTCTCTTTACTGTATTGTTCATATAATGCCAGTTTATCAGACTCAATCTGTATTTTTTCCGTTAGTTCAGCCATTGCCTTATTACTTTGGACTTTGTCATGCAAATCAGTTTTGATTCTTTGGAATTTTTCGAGTCCACCCTTTTTACTTTCCTTTTGCTCTTCCAAAGAATCAAGCAATTTGGTTTTTTCATTTCCCCAGGTTTGATCCGATTCCGAGATCACCTTTTGTTGAACCTTTTTTATTTCCGCTAACGTCTTATCTGAAAAATCATCATCAATAATTATTGGTTCAACAAGTGATGCCAGTGTTTTTATTGAAGTCGTTTCTGCATTGATTATTTCAATTTCCTTGTTCAATTTTGAAATTTCTGAAATAGATGTATTGTATTGTTCAACTTCATCTTCACTTATTGAATAATCTTTTGCGATCTGCTTTTTTTCTTGATCCAGTTTTTTTAATTCAGCATTAATACCGGTCCTATCACCGAGATTTTTTATTTCTTCTGCTTGATTTTGAACAGCTGTGTGCGCATTTTGCAGGTCTACAAGTTTTTTGTGTAGTTCGGATTTGTACTTACTTATCTCACGATTTGCCGTGCTGAAAGCTTCTTTAGCATTTGAATTCAAAAGAACAATGTCTTGAATAATAGTGTCGATCTCTGTTTTCTCCGTACTTACGTCGCAGAGTTTGTTTAAATATGTTTGTGGTATGTAAATAATTTTTCTGCTTGAATCGGGATTATCATTTGATGTTATGCCATCCGCCCATGTCACGTTCATGCTCACATCAACTTTTGTTCTTGTCATAGACGTTTCATCTTTTTTGTCTACCTGAGGTTTATCAATTGTTAATGCGAGGTTATGTAGCAAAATAGATTTGCCTGTAGATTTCCCCCCTATTATACAATTTAGCTTATCATTAAAAAATATTGTTTCATCTTGGAAGTCAGAGTCAACAAAATTGATGTGGTCGATGACATAATAATTTGGTTTTTTTTCAGGCTTTATAGGGGAAATGCGAACACGTTCATCTGGCTCAAATATAATTTGCTTCAATCCATTAAAAGTAGGATCAGTCTTGATCCAGCAATATCGTTGTTGCTCTGGTTCAAAGAGATTTGAATTTTCATGTGCATCACTACCATGTATACAAGGTTTCAACGAACCGCATTGGTTGATGACTAATTCAGGCGGACAACTCTCCTTTTTTCCAAGAAAAAAGTTAGTATCTTTAGGTGTTGCAGAAAAAACTGCATCGACAAATTGATATATAGCTTGTCGAAGCATTTTTAATTGTGAATCTTCGCCTTCCGTTTCGAAATATTCGGAATGAGATGTTAACCCACTAACACCATCATTTGTGCTATTTGAAACAGCAATAAATACATGTTCACGCAGTTCATGGTCCTTATTAAAAACATTTTTCACAGAATCAAATGATATAACAAATTGTTCCAAACCTTTTTTATGGGCAGCAGTATCATCTAGTGAAGGATCAGCTTTCTTTCCCAAACGAACTAATTCCGATTTAATAGCAGAAAATGTAGTCTCACCATAAGAAAATGATAATTTTGAAAAGAATCTCTCATCTAAATCATCTGCAAATGTAGGGTCAAATATGAAATGGATGTTAATTGGTTTTCCAGCTGAAATTGGCTGCATACGCATTTCAATATTAGGAAGGACTAGCTCGATACAGCTTGGCAATTTATTGTCGGAAACAACTTTCTTGTAATTGTCGATTGACAGATAGTCAGTTATACCGACAACAGAAATAGCTTTAACTGGATCAGACCCGTCTCCAACATAACTAGATATATCGGAATAAAATTTTGACCATTTTTCTTCAACAGTAGATCCTAAAAACTGATCTTGTTTTTTTGTTTCAGGTGTGTGGACATGTAAATCCCAACGCCGCCATTCAGAACCTCTTGAAAAACATTCCATTATTCCATTACTCTCCCATCCTCGTAACTGCCTGATCATACCACATGAGCAGTTTAGGATCTTCTTCAAGGACATTGTTTGGTATTTTTTCTGCTACAGCCACGATAATTTCATAATCTCGTTCCTGCCACGCTTTCTTGAATCCAGCTCGGACAGCTTCAAGGCGGAAAATTTTGAGTTTTTTAGTAGCCGCTTTGTATGTATCAAATTCTTTTAACAATGCTTTTTCGCGGAGCTTCTCAAGATCACCGGTTTTGTTGGGATCTGGTACATACCATCGATCTGCTGCTTTTGCAATTAACTTAGGATCATCCTTTGGTAAGTTCCGCATGTCCTTCCAATTACTTGAGAGATAAGAATGGATTTGGTCTGGTACAAGACCCTTGCCATCAAAACAAAGAAAATTTTGATGTAGAAGATCACGTAAATCTAACTGGGCCTCATTTTTATTCCAACCACCAAGCTGTTGCATAAACTGTGGGTTGATATCAGAGAACGCCTGCGGTTTTTCCTTGATGAGCTGGCGGAGCCACTGGATGGCAGATGCCTCGTCAGAAACGAACATATCCATCTGCTTAAGTTCTCCCGAGGTCATTTTCTTACGGTCATACTCGGCCACCTGATCCGGCAGGAAGTACATGCCGTCACGCTCGATGAAATGCTGTGCCAGACCGATCTGGAACTCCTGGCTGGAGATTGGTACAGAATAGCCCTTGCGAACGTAATATGCAACCATCTGATCAAAAAGGATGCGTGGATCACGTTCATGAATGAACTGTAGTATAGGGCCTTGTTGCTTGGTGACAGCTAAATAGGTTAAGTGTGTACGAATAAAATCCCAAACACCGTCCTTAGTTTGAGCTTCTTTTTTGAAACGTTCTTCAAAGCCACCATTAGGTTTGTATGCCGATATAACAAGGTCTTGCTTAACTGCAGTAGGCCCAAGCATGGCGTGCAATCCTCCACGTGATTTATCAAGAGCTGTAACTGAAGCAATAATAAATCCTGCATCTGAAAGTGCATTCTGAATACTATTCCACACACTGGCTTTGGTGTTAGAAAATTCTACAGTCATCCAATGCCCCGGCTTCAAATATTTAAATACAGTTTCAAAACAACTTGTCATCAGATTCCTATACTCATTTGCTCCCTTCTTCTGAGACTTATTTTCAATAGTTTCGGGTTTTTTATTTGTAATAATACGAAGCCATGATTCCCTTATATAACTTAGTTCGGAATACATAATGTTTGAACCAAACGGAGGGTCCAGAAATATATAATCTATACTTGAGTTTGGGATATCCACTGATTGAGCAGCTTGTGTCGTTATTATCGACCCAGAAAACGACGTAAGTGCTTGCACTATCTTCTTAAATTGAAAAATAATTTGGTCTATAACATTGTTTTCGACACTTACAGGGGGGATGTAGAGAGTATTTGCCATTGGTCCTACAAGTGCCCTTCCTCCATGCTGAGGCATATAACGGTTCATAATTGTTAGCTTTGGTAACATACTTCCTATTAAGAATTCTAGTTGTGGCTTTGATTTTGTAAAATTCGCTAGTATTGATAATGATACCAAAATTCGTTTTGTATAAAATTGGTGAACATAATGAACACCACACCCGAATGGATCCGCTGATTTATCACCCTCAATTATCTTTGCTAAAGGAATATTATCAATGAGATCGTTATCGATATTGATTGATGCTATCTTCTGCAAATCATCATTATCCATCAATTTTTCGAATCTTTTAGTTCCTATGCTATAATTAACAAGAACAGTAATTTGTTTCTGTTTTTTTAGTACAGATCCCTTAATAGGATCATACACAGCTTCAAAAATGCGGGAAGGTTTCTGAGCCTTTGATTTTTTAGTTGGATTTTTAGAGATTAAACAATTACAATGAGGACACTTGAATTCTGGATTAAATTCAACAGTCTTGCCTATCTTTCTAAAAGCTTCTTTGTAATAAATTATTTCCCCAGAACATTCGGGACAGTTATATACATCACTCCACACAAAATAATTTACTTTTCCAATTGTTTTCCCATCACTGTGTAAGGTCTCCCACATCCAACTTGTTTGGTTTTTTAAATCATGGATTAATTTATTTGCAGTTTTTTTAAATAATGATATGTTGACGGGTGTGTTGTAATTGTGCGATATGAATGTTGCTGCAGGTGACAAATCATTTAATATAGCCTTTCTTGCACCAAGTTTTGAGAATGGCTGCCAAACCTTATTACCTTTTTCCTTAACTTCTTCTTTTAAGATAGTGCCATCGGGCTTCACTTGGTAACCAAGTGATACTACTACATCACGGTCACCGCACATCTGTGCTGCCACTCCTGTCATACCAGTTCCAGCAAAAGTATCTAAAACGATATCACCTGGCTGAGTATAATGGAGAATATAACGCATAATTGCCTTATGTGGTACTTTTGTATGATAAGAATGTGCGTTATAGATTGGATCATTTTTACCTTCTTTTATATCTGTCGCAAATGGTTCGCGATGGTAATGATAACCTTTGGCTTGCTTAAGATTTTTTGATTCCCATTCCTTAATAAAATCTGGAATCCAAGGGTTCGGGCAAAGTGTATAATATGGTGGATCACTCAGATTCAAAATATCTTCGTCACTACCAATAGGGAAACCGTCTATTTTGCGAAATTCTGGATCTTGCAGTTTTTTTCGAAGTTCGTCAGTGAAATAGACACATCGTGCATCGTCGTTCTCGAATGTCATACCGAGACAAGTCACCGGCCCTTCATCTGCTGCTGTCAATTCTTCTTCAAACAATTCCCCGGTGCCTTCCTTGGTAGGTACGATCTTTGATTTAAAAAGGCTTCCTTGTTTTTTCTTCATTCTATTTATCCTTCAATAACAATCCGAACTTTTCTAGGTTCTTTACCTTTGGTGAGCTGATCTACAAACTCCTCAAAGCGTTTTTTCATTTCCGCTGGAGTAGCTGGTCCGTCAGTTACTTGCAATGCTTTTTGTAAATCCTCTGCTTTAATAGCGACTTTAACAAGACCGGAAAGTACTTCCTTTAATGCATGGACAAAATTACTATCCAATGGTGTCGGCAACTCCTTTGATTGGATGAATGCATTTAAAGCTTCCCTGTCGTCAGTTTTTAACAGTTCCATATTAGCCTGGGTAATTGGATCTTCAAGATTGCTGAGTATTATTGATATCCATGCGGCGATCATGGTATCAAGTTGATTGTCCATTTGGTCAATAACCTGTGAACTGGCTACGGTATTTGTTTCAACAGCTGGTCGAAATTTGCAGTGTGGGCATACGGGTGTTAATTCGAGCTCTTGTTCAGTCAATGCAACACAACTCTGCAGTCCAGCCAGTCGATTCTGATAATCCAATAATTGCTGACGCGGCATGAGGTCAATGTTACCCAATTTAAGCAGTGTTTGTAGCCGCTGATCATTGAGTAGTCCAGCTTTGCGCTTATCATCATTTATGCCCAGCCTGGCCTTTGTGTGCAAACTGATATAGGTAACAATATAATCTTGCTTGAGCTTCTGTAACTTACTTCCAATGCTTTGAGTCAATGACGACAGATCAGATGGATTGGTTTGCTTAAGGATGTCGAGTATATCCTTTCGGGTAGTTTTCATGCGATCCACCCAATCATGATCCGTGGGCAAGGTGGATTCAGCACTAAAAAGCCATGAAGCTATTGGACCAAGATCATTTGCAAACTTACGAAGCGCGTTGAGCTCATCCAAAGTCTTTACCGCTTTTTCATGAGCAAGCACGTCGGGTGCACTATAGCGGAAGTTCTTTAGTTTGCCGGGCGAAGAATAAGCCTGTAGTGATTCAAAAAAATTCTTAGCTCCATCGAGTCCAGTAGCCTGACTGGCCATGTCCGTACCCGATAGCAGATCCTCCCCCCAAAAAGATAGCCCCTCACGTATGCTCTGCTGGGTCATTACAATGCGTTTGACGATCTTGCCTACAGCCTGCTGTAGATTCTGAACCGGTTCGTCATTTCCCTGGGTGACGAGTTGTGCCATACCTGGTGTCATGCCGAGAAGTTCAAACAATGCTTTCAGTGCTGGTAGATTCCACTCCTTTGGTTGTTCCAGATGTTTAAAGTGAACCAGTTCATCCATGCCTGTTGCAGCAAGCTGTTGTAATGCTGTGGCATCGAATTTTTTTCCTGGAATAGAAAGTACAATGTCGCCGGAGTAAATCAATGCTGCTATCAAAACCGCTACCAGTTCGGGTTCTAAACGTGTACTGCCCGGGTTCATATATTCAAGACCATGATCATCCTGAATGAGCTCATTTCGATTTATAACCTGGCCGTGTCCTTTGGCTTTGACAGTATCAAGAATGAACTTTGTGTATTTTGACTTGTATGGATCAATCTTCTCGCCATCAAGCAATTCCAATGCATCCAGCATGGCAACAGCCTGTTTGGTGCGGTTCTGGCCGGCAATAGCACGCAGTGCATCCTGTGCGGCCTGGGCCCGGTTATTGCCTGTAATTAGAACGGAGAAAAACGGGTATTCCGGAGCCTGGTTTTCAAAATTCGGTGCTAAACAAACACCCGAAATCGTATTAACAAGATCACGAAAGTTAATTGTTTCGTTGGGAGACAAACCAGACAAATCGCGGATAGATTTGCCTTTTACCCATTCCGTCATTGATTTGGCGCGGCCCTGATAGGTAACATCGAAGGAATCGCCGATATGTTTCTGGAGCCATTGGACAAGGTGTCTCAGGAACCCATTAGCCTTCGCCTCATAGGTTGATTTCGCATGTCCAGAAGATGTTGTTGCGAGATCAAGGGCTGCTGCATAATTACTAAGTGCTGTCTGGAACTCCTCATCAGAGTTTTTCAAGCGGAAGAACACCTCATCACTTGCCTTGTCGTCCTTGAAGCGGGGCGAATCATTAGGCTGAATAAAGTAAAGGTAAAAATCACGCTGCGGCACAGCAGTTGATCGTTCATTGGGCGCACCGAAAAAAAGATAGCCTGTTCTTGTAGCGTTGTGCTCCTGCCAGGTTAATTCATGCTGCCATATTTTATAACCCGTTACATAGGTTGTATCCTGGCATTCTAAAACCCGTTTAAGTGCCTCGTAATAGAAACGATTGAGTAGTGTCGGATCCAAACTCTCAGTTCTCTTTTCAATCAGGGCGTCGAAGTCATCTGTCTTTTTCAGGTCAAGATAATACTGGCGGTTGTCTGTATTAAAAGAAATAAACTGGCCGCTGACCGTTTTGTGTATTTCACGGAGGACTGTTTCCACATGGGTCTGGAGATCCTTATCAGGTTCATCACTGCCCAGCTCGGCAATCAGCGGGTCAAACAGACAGAGCCGATCTCGTAATTCTTCTGCTGATGCACCTACCGGAGCATAGATATCACCGATGGTAAGCCGGTGGACCGATAAAGCATGGATCAGGCGAAGCGCCATTGGCTTGTACTGCTTGCGTGTAATTGCATTCACAATGCGGGATTCCAGTACCTGGCTGCAGTCAATGACCGCCCTGATATCAGGAATAGAACGAAAAGAAGCATTCTGCTTCAGTGTATTCCAGTAGCTGTCGAATGCAATCAGTCCTGGCTCCTCCTGAGGAACTTCTTTTTCAAGGATTCCTTTCATACCTAATGACAGAGTTTTCAGAACTTCGCGCTTCTCAACCACAGTAACCCGTTCAAAAGTGTCGATGTAGTCAGGATGCACAGGGAAAAGCCTGACGAACTCATCCATACGCTCATTAATCCCGCCATAAAATTTTGCAAAGGAAGTCAGGTAATCGCGGATTTTCGACTGTTGATCTGCTGTCTTCTTCAGCAGTCTCTCAGCTACAACGAATTTAACATCGTTGCGGGCAATGAGTACCTGCTCAAACCGATCCTTCACGCGGCGGATGCTATCAGCGACAAAGGAAAAACGAGGACTGTCAAAAATAGCTTCTTGTATGCCAGCGATTAAGCGGAAGCGTAAATCCTTACATATCTCACCCATCTCTCTGAGGAAATTGAGATCGAGAATCAATTCCTGATCCTTGCGTGAGCGCAGATAATCAAGCAGTTCATCAACCACCAATAAGAGCCCCTGCTCGGGGAATACATCAGCAAATTTAGCCATCATGTCTTCAAAAGCCCGCTTGTGACTGGTGATAGTATTTGCGTCGGGAAAAACATACTCAACACCTAATTTTTCGAGATTTTCTTCCAGCTCCGCTACCAGGATATCCCGCAGGGACATGGTAGTGGCTCCAATCTCAGTTCGGATGACTTTGAATCGTCCTGCGATCTGCTCAGCAGAATCATGTACCCCGGGATGATTTAATTGTTTGCGTAGTGAAGCGTCTTCAGCAAGACTGGAAACCACTGACATCAAGTGTGATTTACCGGTCCCGTAATTACCAACAACTAACAGCCCCTTATTATCAACAGGCTTATCGAACTGCATTTGCGGAATAACAATTTGTGTGAGACGGTCTGCCATTTCATCAGAAATGACATAGGTGTTCACCAATTGCTGTGCAGCGCCTGATTTATCCGCGTCACGTAACTGAACTACCGACTCAATCGGGTCAAATTGAATGAGGTCTCCGTATTTCATATTTGTGCCTTCTTAGCTGAAGTATTGTTTATTGTCACGATCTGTGCATCAACATTGTCATAACACCGATACTCCGGGTGACTCAGTTCTGCATAGTAAAGCCTGTTACCATCGAACTCTCCATTCCATGTTGCAATTACGGTCTGGTTTCTTGAAATGCCCTGAAGCAACCGCAACGGATCCTGCTTTATGTCCTTGTCAAATAGGATTTCCAGGTTATCGAGAATAACAGGGTTTGTAGACTTTGCAGTAATTTGAGAGAGTATGGAGGGAATCTGCAGTGTCCGTTGTTTTTTGGACAGCTCAAGTAATTTTTCAGAAAGGATCAGATTAATATTGATTATGGTCGTATTTAGTTCGCCCGCAAGGTTTTTCAGGATCTGAGTCTTGCCCGAACCTGATTTGCCTACAAGTAAAACTAAGCGGTAATACAGACCTTCTGCGGTGGCAATTGCTTCTTTAAGATCTGTATTTGGCATTTTGCTTGAATATCCCAATTAAAACATTATTATCATTATAATAATGGTGGTACAAATTTATAAAAAGGAAGAAAATATCGGAAAAAATTCTCCTTTTTGAATGCACGAATGAAGTTAGGTTTGAACAGGTAATATTTTAGGCAAAATATTACTGTTAAAAATACTCACTCAAAGCATCGTTTCATTAGGGTTTTAAGGAGAATTAGAAACTGGTGCAGAAAAATCAGTTTTAATAATTTTCTTAGAATTTTTTGTCAGAAATGTATGGGGTAAAGATTTATGCATAAATTGGCCTGTTGAACTTGTAATATTATTAATGTTTTATTACCTGACAAAAGCGACAAAAACAAGCGTCACTTTATATAAAAGACTGTAATATATATAGTTATGACTTTTTATTTTTGTCGCCAAACTGTACAAAAACAATAGTTTTGTCAGAAGCAACCATTGATAATCTTCAAAATCATCCCGTTTCCGCACCTGAATTTGTCGGATTCTGACAAAATAATGACAGGTTAGTTATGCAGAATTTTTGCTAAAGATTCAAAGCTGTAGTCTTTTTGGGGATTACTGTTTACCATTTCCACCATCTTAAAATATTTCTTTTCAGATCTATCCAGAGTATCCTGGTTTATTGATTCCGGACTGATTACTAGAATATTCTCCAGGTCTTTGCCAGTGATATTGATGGTACGGGAGGTAAAGTAAACCAGCTGTTCTTTCAGATTAGCTTCATCACACAAAAAGGTAAATAAATACCGAAAGTACTGCTTTGATACATAAGGGGAGGGTTTTAGAATGCTAACCGCGGTTGTTACCCGGGTTGATACCTGCCCATCTATAAGACTCAAACTTTTACCGATTTTTCCCGGGCCGTATACCACAGATGCGGAAAGGATGCAGTCCTTCAAATCTTTGATCTGTTCAATACTACCTTTGCCGCTTTTTTTGAATGTGCTCACTTCCAGGGGTACTTTTGGGGTAATAAACGAGTGCTTCTGTAAAAAAGGCGCTGATATATATTCCCTCTTGCTTGTATGTTCATCGTGATCTTTGGCCGGCCAGGATTTACCGCTGGAAACTTCTGCTACTTCTTTCAGGTTAATCAAACGCTTTGAAGGGTCCTTCTGGATCAGAGTATGGGCTTTGTAGAAACTGATACATGCTTTAAGCCCCTCTTCAACAAACTTCTTTAGCAAATAATATGGTAGTCTTGTGTAGGACCAGTCATCCAGTTCTTCGTTCTGGATTTCAATAAATGAAGGTGCGGATTGTCCCAGAAAAATCTGCAGACCGAGTTTCTCGTTTTTTGCGTCCGGAAATTGTCTTTCCTTTAAAATTTTAGCGAAATTGACAATTTTCATCCTTTCTATATACCATTCGCATTTCAAAAGATGCAGCACCATATCTTCCCGAGCTCCCTTTAAATATTCCTTTTGGGCAATCGACAGGGGAATAATCAATGATCTGAATTGTGCAATTTGGTTATTTGCATCGACTACAAAATCCCGAATAAATTCTTTTTTGGTTTTTCTGTTATAAAACACAGGAATGTTTTTTTCGGATATCACTTGACCTCCGTTACAAAATTGATATATTTAGAATTACACTAATCTAAATATCATTAAATTCTTTTTAATCTTCTAAAAAACCATATATGCAAATATAACAATAAATCTAAATACAGGCTATCCAAAGATAAAAAAAGTCTAAAACACACAAGGTAAACAGAGCTCAATGAAAAAAATGGATATCACGATTGACTATAACCAGCCCGGCCACCGGACCATAAGGAAGACTTTCCGGCAAGTTATGAGGGTCTCAAAGCGGAAGGAAATTTCCGTTAATTTCATTCTTCTTGATTGTCCTAGTATTGCAGGATTCATGAATACATTACTGTATTATATGAATGAATACCAAATGGATCTTGGCGGGGTTACAATTACCATTCAGGATAAATCCTATTCTATTTCCGAATTGATTAATGAGTTAAAGCTTTTTAAAGAGGTAGCCACAAAGCCCCAGAAAACCCCTTTCCTTGCTGCTTTTATAATATTACACAGTCTTTCCGATATTACACCTGAGAGCCGTGAGTGTTGCAAATACTGGGCAAATTTGTTTGGCTTCGCACGCAAGAAAAACTTGTACCGTTATTATAAACCTGCTTACCCGGATCTTGAATACATATTAACAGACAAAGGACGTAAAGAAGTTGTCGCTTATTGGACAATACTAAAGCATCGGGTTTCTAGTGAAATTTATCCTGATGGTATCTATGATAAAATTTTCAAAGAACACCAAATTCCAGATGAGGAAAAGAAAAAAAAGAAAAAAGAAGACAAACTCGTATACCCTTATCCAATTGCAGAAACAAAGCCAGGGCCTATATATACAGATGGGTTTGAAGATGACAATCTTAACAATCATGTATTAATCCCTGTTTCTATACCTGATGTTGGAGGAGGAGTGTGCATGCTTGACACCACAGCACAAAACCTTATTCCTTTTGGACTCCGTCTGATATTAAATGGTGCGAATTCTTATAATGTATTTTCCACCTTCCCTCCAATTCACCTGCAAATTGGCAATCGGAGGACACTATTTAGAGACCTTGCGGGACTCCTCCGCTATTTGCCCGCACATAAAGAGATAGCCCTCTGTGTTTTGCTGCTCGCTCTTATTGCTGTACTGGATTTAAACCGTTCAAATATGATTACCGTCTTGAGGATGATCGCCCCTGGTGAATTTGGTAAAACAACAGCCATTATTCTTTTTAGCCTTCTAATTACCGGCAGCCTCCCGGCGCGGCAGTGCAAAATCAATGAAAAAGAAATTAAAAATTCTATTGCTGTATTCTATGATGAACGAGGTGCTGAAGGTGTCGGTTCTAAGATTGATAACATTCAGGAAAAACTGGTTACAAATAATATCCAAAATTCCTGCAAGTTGATAATCTCTGCTGCACGCTCTGTCTCTTCGGATACAAACCAGATTGGTAAATGTATTCATCTTGATCATGATATCAAATTATTTAATCAATTACATCTTGATGAAGAAATGAGGAACCATGTACGTTCTGTGCGTAATAATGTGTTTTCATACATAATTACATTGCTTCCGGATTTTCTTCAGGACCGTGAAAATGGTGTACACAAAAATATTACAGTAAAAATACGAGAGAAATATAAAGACAATGGCATTATACGCCAGGCGGAAAATCTGGCTCATCTGTTAATGATGTTGCAGATCATGGAACCTGATATCATCGCCTTTTGGGGAAGTGATTATACAGCTGAGGAAATTTTTGATGCATTTATGGAATATCAGCAGCGCCAACACGAGGTTATTCATGAAATAAAAAATTTACTGATAGGAGGGATTGAAGAACGGGCGCGGAAGATACTGGTTAATCATGGCAGAACTTGTACCAGTGGCCTGAAATTCAAAAAGAGCAATAATCAAATTCATGGTACACTGGATGAATGGTACGCTGACTTATCAATACATTTTTTTAACCATAACCAAAAAAATATTACCAAAGATGAGTTCCAATCAATGTTGATTGAAGCATTTAAATATTTGGATAACCGGGGATGGCAGGCAAAGATATACCAGTCAGGAGGTGGTGGTTCAGCGTACAGAAAATTTTCGCTTATTATACCGGATTGGTTTGTAAATGAATTTACGCGAAAAATTGAGGGAGCTGAATAATGGGTTTGGCGTCAAAATACTTAGCCCCAAGCAGAATCAGACAGCAGACAGCTGCGCCGTCCAATATGCTTGTAGAAATAAATAAGGATCCAACTGAAGCAGCGGCAAAAGAGTTTAATGCAAAAATAGCGGATGCCCTGGAATCAATGAAGCCGGATGTCCGGAAGCTTAAAAAAATTAAAGGTATCATAACGGGAAACATAGATAAAATATGTTCGGAAGTAGCCATAGAAAAGATTCGCCCCGATTTCAGGTCTGTTATTGCAGACTCCTTGGAGTACTCTCCTGAAAGGCTTTTCGCAGGACTTGAGGAGTACCAATCTGATATTTCAAAAATAACCTTTGGTAAAAATATTTTAACGCCAATCTTTGAACTGATGAAAAATAAATATAAAGCCCTATTTCCAAGGGTTGTAGATTTTCTGGAGTTTGTATATGAACTTGACGAATATCAACTGGCAGTTATCGACAGTGGAAGCAAAGTTGTTGTCATTATTGCCGGGGCTGGAGCAGGTAAAACCCGGGTGGTGTACTTCTGGGTCCGCAATCTTGTTGTTGGTGGTATGCAGCCTAGTCAAATATTAATTCTTACCTTCTCCGACGATGCTTCAAAAGTAGCTACAAAAAGGATTGAAAATGAATTCCCAAGTGTAGAAGTATGCACCTTTCACAAATTTGCTATTAAAATTATCCATGAGTACTGCTACTTTTTTCCTGAATTAAATTTCCATAATCTGCGGGTGATTGATGAAGAAGAACAAAAAAGCATACTGAAAAAAATAATCGTAGAATTAGAGATCACGGCGAATGTAGATGATTTTCTTTTACCAATGCAGCAGAATGCTCATATAGGAAAAGATCCTCTTGGTGACGTAGGGTTATCAGAAATTCAAAAAACAGTTATCTCCAAATACAATCAGAAAAAAAAAGAAAGAAATGGCCTGGACTTTAACGATATGGTTTATCAGTTAATCAAGACGCTACGTGAACAGCCGATGTTAAGGAATGAAATATCCATGGCGTATTCGGCAATTTGTTTTGATGAAGCCCAGGATTGTTTTCCGGTGTTTATTGAGGCGTTGTCTCTGATTTGTGATTATCAAAATGTTTTAGTGGTTGGTGATCCTAGTCAAAGAATATTTGGCTTTGCTGGTGCCGCTGATAATGCCTTTAAAGATGTATTAGACCGAATAGACGGCAAGTTAATGGTTTTACCGTACAATCACCGCTCCGCATCTGATATTGTTATTACTATGGACCAATTTATCCGTTCAAATCCGAGGGAAATATATCGGCCGGTTATTCCCGAAAAGGAACAGGAGAAGCGTGGGATTATTTTCAAGGAATTTCACCGGGAAACGGAACAGTATGATTTTTTACACAACGAAATCAGCAACCTCTTAAAAGATTATAAAAAATCAGATATAGCCATACTTGGCAGAACAAACAGGCAGTTGTATGAGCCATTACGTTTGTTTGGAGATGAATCGCCTATTGCTTCCCGTTACAATATGAATTTGAAAACTAATTTCCAGGACGCACAGCAAATAGCAAAAAACATTTTCTTGCTCGGGGACGTTTGGTGTTCACAGCATAAAGAAATAGGCCAGCCTTACCAGCTTGAGCTAGCGGAGCTAATTTGGTATACGTTTAATAACGGAATCTTTGAAGATGTAGACAAAATAGACGAAATGGTAAAAAAATTACCGTTTCCATGTGTTCCCGCTTCAGAATTTCCGGATTATGCAGATATGCTTGCACCAGCCCTGGCTTACAGATTGAAAAAAGTGTCGGCTATTTTTGCTGATGGTGATTTTTTGGGATTACTGCCAAGAGAACTGGAAAATTTAATTTCCGGCAACTCTGAAAGCAAAAGCGGAATTAAACGAATACATCATGAGATGAAACGGATAATCAGTTTCTATTACTCAAAAATAAAATCTGGTGATCCGCTTGAATTTATAAACTGGTTAAGTAAGCGCGATTTAAATGATTCAATTACATGCAGCACAATTTCACGTTCAAAGGGTAATGAATGGCCAGTTGTATTTTTATTAGGCTGTAATGAAAACATGTACCCTCACTATTATGCAAAAGAGTCTGGCAGTATGAAAGCTCTTGATGATGAGATGCGGCTTTTTTATGTCGGCTGCACAAGGGCAATGGAGAGCCTTTATCTATTGTCTAATAGTATTAACGCAAAAGGGCATTACGTCCAGCAGTCAAGGTATATGCAAAAGCTCAATGAAATATATCAAGAGCTTTCCACTGGATCCGCAGGAGAGAGTCATGAGTAATCCCGTTCACAACCCTCCCTGGAAAATTATCATTGGGCTGAAAGGACTGTATGTGCTTGTTACCAATATACGGATCCATACCAAGGGAAAAAACCACTCATATCACGGTCAAATCAATAAATACAGCTCCTACCAGAAACTCCTGGAATGTCTTCCATCAGATGGTAAACCGATTTTTATTTTCTCAGATATACCTGGTCCGCAAATCCCTGGTGGAATAGATGGCTTGATGGCGGCCCGGATGTGTTCCATTCTTGTCAAAAAACACGGCAAGCTGAAGAATTATCAATCTGTTTTTACCCGGCGCGTCATCCAGTCCAAAGAAGAACTGAGTAAGGTATCAATATCCCTGATAAAGACGAGTAATAAATGCCATAAAATATTATCTGCGCATTCTGACATAAAGAACGTTCTGATCCACCAAGAGACTCCAATCCAGCAAATTTATGACGAATATTCAGATCCCACCGTTGTTTTCGATGAAGTAAAATTGCATGCATGGGAAAACAAGGTAAAACAGGTTAAAAAGCAGATCTTGGAGTATATAAAAAAGGAGCACAATCACGATTTAAAGGAGCTTGATTATCCACAAATGAAGGGCGACTTAAGTGAAATAAACGAACTGTATGACATGGGTATGACTTGTGCGGGAGTTTATCAGGAATTTGAATTGCGTAATATCGTCTCTAAACCAACCAACAAGTATTTCAATGCATACGCATACAGCATTTTAAAACAAAACCAACAATCATCTTCCCTTTGCCGTATGCTCCTCTGGCTGTACCAAAAATATTCGCTACTCATTTCAAATATTAAAAAGATCAAGGATAATAATTTGATCCTGTGCAGCAGGTTTTACAACTATAGTACCGTCACAGGCCGGATAAACGATTATCCAAATGCTCTCCAGGGATTATCAAAGGAAGCGAGACATTGTATTCGTGTCCGCCCCGGTTATGTGCTGCTTGATTTCGATGTCAAAAGCTGTGAACCAACTGCAACTGCCGGTATTGCCGGCGGCGAGATGGCTGTACTCATTCAACAAGGGGATGTATATGAACTAACAGGGGAAAAGATTCTTAATCGCATAGACATACCCGGGATATCTACCCGGGAGCTAGGGAAGGCCGTCCTTCCTGTGTATTTGAATGGTGGCGGCGCCTATACATTCAGGGAAGAGCTTGGATGTAGCAAAGAAAATGCTGCGAAAATAGAGAACATTCTGCAGAAGATGTTTATAAAGACACTTGCCAGAGTAAATGAACTAGCGGTTCAAGCGACAACTGATGACATTGTCCGCTGGGAATTTGGAGGACTTAAAATATGCCAGCGGTTGCCAATTTATCCGCGTTGGATTTCTCCCTCGAAAATAGAAAGAACGAAGCGGTCTATCCTTGTACAAGGGACATCATCGCTTATGCTAAAACGAATTGTCATGGATCTCCCGGCGCTTCTGGAGCGCTACGGAATACGCTGGGTACTTTCTGTGCATGATTCAATATTACTTGAGATACCGGAGGCATCTGCTCCTGAAGCTGTGGCTGCCGTGAAAAATATGATGGATGAAACGATCCGTGAATTCGTTGGTTTTGACAGCGATTTTATCGGTTGCAAAATCGAGGACGATTGGACAAAAGAAAGGCCAATTGGGCCTGATTGATTATGGTTACAACTAATAATATGCCGGAAATTTTTATTAGTAAATCCGTGAAGCAGACTATATCCTGCGTTTCACAGTATTTAGCCATCAGGATAAATACAGAGATGGCAAAATTAACAAGAACTATTAACCCTGTGGTTCGATATAGCCACAATAACAAAATGTAACAAAGGAAAAAAATATCATGAACACCAAAAAACAATCAAGTTTTCTTCGGGATATGTCCCCGGAGCAAAGCAGACATTATTCGAAGATCAAACGTAGACTTCATTATTGTTTATTTCTGAATGATGAACCTTTAACAGGATCACCTTTTCTTCAACCCAAACATATTTCTTCTTCTGAACCTCAAGGACTAATAAGCCTGACCAGTGAAATTCCCAGCTGGGAGTTTGAGGATGAATGGCCTGATGCAGCTGCAAAAATTGCAATTCTGTATGGTGAAAACACAAAATCACCACTTGAATACAGTTTTGAGCTTGACCGGTTTGTCGCTCCCTTGTTACTAAAAATAAGTGAGTTGAATATTTACACCAAAGAACAATGGTTTTCCTATGCCTTTGAAGAGCTGTCAAGAAGATATGGTATAAACCCAGTCAGTTTCCCTATTCATCAAGTCAGGCAAATGCTTATTGATGCAGGAATAACACCTAATGAATGCATTCCTGTTCGATGGACAGAGAAAGATATTTCCGATTATATGGATTTAGCAGTTGGTAAAATTCCGCCCATCGGTACTTCATTTTTCTTTGAGCCTATTAATGAGCCAATTGGTTCCGTGACCCAATGCACCACACTTGATAATCCTGAAGTATGGGAAAGAGATCACAAAATAACACTGGCAAAACTTAAGAGTAAATATCAGAGACGGATAAAAGAATATCCAATGATGAATGGTATCAATAGTAACACTGTATTAAATAAGCTCATGATGGACAAATTGGATATTCCAGACCTGAAAAACCTGGGATGGCCACCAGACCTAACCTGATAACAAACCAAAAAAGGAGGAGTTCTATGCTGATCTTTAAAACCACTAACCAGTCTGAAACGCGGGCTGCAGGCTGTGGTGGATTAACAATCAAATCAACCCGAAAAATAATAAAACAAAAAAGGAGTTATTATGACTCAGAAGGAAGGCCGTAAGGCAACCAACAAGAAGGACTCAAATTATAGAGGTTTAGCTTCTGTCGTAATAAGGAGAGGGAAAAAATCTGCACACTTAGAAATCCACTTATTGGATTCAAACTATTGTGCAAATGCAATTTTCCCAGAAATTGGATTGGGGATACTCAACGAGTATCTGAATTTACTAAAGAAGGATATACTCCTCCCTGTCGTTCATTTAGTAAGAAATAAAAATGGTAAAACAGAATTTATTGATGTGAACAGTGTATTGAAGGAATTCAAAGAAATGGGTAAGTATGTTCCTCCAAATATGCGATATTCTCAACCAAAATTTCTTTTGATTGATTGAAATAATGACAATAATGAAAAAAAAAGAACAATGATGTAAATGGTAAAAGACCATATAGAAAATTGAAGATCACTGCTGTTGACAAACATGATTATCAACGTCAGTGGAGAAGATTAAATCCGGAGAAAGTCCGAGAGTATAAAAAGGCTGAAAGAATTCAGCAAATTAATGATAAAATAACCGCGAACTTTTTTAGGAACTTAGCGTTTATTGAAGCAATGAAAAAATTTTGCGAAAAGAATGAAGATCTAAAGAAATGATGATAAAGGGAGCAAAAAACAAAACAGGAACAGTGGGGTATTACGCTCCCGGTTATAATTCTAGCTCCCTGTTCCAATTCCTCTTCACACAAAACCCCGTGCCTCCTACAAGCCCTGCAGTTCTGCAGGCACCCCAATCTGCCGGCCGCCAACGAGTTCGCCAGATATGCGCCGCAGGTGTTTCGCCAGCGTTCAAATGCAACCGGGGAATAACCTGGAGCACAAACATGGAGAAAGCATATAATAGAAATTTGCCTGATTTATTAACTCCAAAAGAAGCCGCAGAAAAACTGGCTGTTTCAAGGAGTATGATATATAAACTGGTAAAATTAAATGAAATCAGTTTTATTAAAATTGGCAGCCGGATAAAATTTAAACCGGCACATCTTGAAGAATATATTCAACGTGTTTCAGTTGACACTGAAGCCGTTAATTTAGTCTCTTTTAGAGAACGTGTGGACGCCTCGTGTTAGGAGGAAATTTTAACATGAGCAGAGTTCAAACAAAATATGGAAGTCTTTATCAGCGCGGTAAAGGCAAAGTATGGTACATCTATTTTAAGAGTGCGAAGGGAGTATTCAAACAGGAATCAACATCCCAAACTGATTTGGCCAAAGCCAAAAAAGTTCTGGAAAAAAGATTCCGTGAAGAAGCTGCCCAACCGGTTTTTAACATTAAGGAAAAAAGGCATACCTTTGAGGACTTGGCAGTTAAATACTGTCAGGATAAAAACACCTCAAAAAATGATATGCCGTACATAGAAAAACTAGTCGCTCATTTCGGCACATGTAATCCTGTTGAGATACGTGTTCCTCAAATTAGAGCTTTCAAAGCAAAACTCAATAACATCAAAAGCCCAAGGACCAAAAGGCATTTAAGTCAGTGCACAAAGAACAATACCTTACGGTGGCTCAAAGCCGTACTAAGGTACGGCGCTGAACTTGACTGGTATCCTCTTGGTAAGGTAGCTATGATTAAAATCCCGGTAAAAGACGAGGTTGTCAGATTCCGATTTCCGACATGGGAAGAACTACAAAACATTATAAATATGAGTTCACCTCATTTAAAACTGGCAATCAGAATCGCTGTTTTTACCGGTATGAGAAGAGGAGAAATCCTTAATCTCAAGTGGGACCAGATAGACCTGGACGAGGGTTACATATATCTATCTCCACAAGAGACAAAGGAACAGTATCCAAGATGGGTTCCTATTCTCCCTCAGCTTGAACCTTTTTTGATAGCAGAAATGAGTAAGTCAGAATATGTAATTAATTATCACGGTAAACCTGTGAAGGAGATAAGAAAAGCCTGGACAAATGCTAAGACCGATGCAGAAATTGAGGACCTGCGCTTTCATGATCTAAGACACTGGGCCAGACGATTTTTTCGTCAGGCTGGTGTCAAACCAGAACTTCTTAAGGCCATTCTGGGGCATCATTGCTCTAAAACTTCAGAGCGATATGACTCGGTCTTTGGAGAAGATTTTGTGGAGCTAAAACAGCTTTGTAACGAGCATGCCAAGCACATAATGCAAAAATCAAAATGAAATTTTAAACAAATTTTGTACAAGCGTGCACGAAGCAGCTTCCGGGCAAAAAAAAATCGCTTAAATCAGTCTGATTTAAGCGATTTTCTTCTACTCCAATCAGGATTCGAACCTGAGACCTACGGATTAGAAATCCGTTGCTCTATCCAGCTGAGCTATTGGAGCATCTTATTAAAAACGCAATTTATTTAAACTTTTAAGCAATTTCTAGTCCTTAAGCAACTAATCTCTTCTTTTAGCCTGGTAAAAACATAATAAACTGTTTTAAACTCTTTTAATAGTTTAAAAACCGCTTCAACGTCATTTTAACATTAAACGTCTCTGTAGACCAATTGTACATTTTGCAAGCTTTTCATCGTCAACATCCAATATAGCCATATCTTAAACTAAACCATAACCTATTTATATCAAACCTGTTATGACTGTATTAAGTTTTTTATTATTTATTTTAACTAAACTTATTGACTTCTCATAAATTCCCGCTAAATTTGCTAAGAGATAAAGAAACCCAATAATTTGGGCCATGAGTCTTTGGGTCCCGAAGGATGGTAAATTTGTTAAAAAGCCAAAAGGAGTTTATAGATGCACAGATCAATCATTTGTTTTTTAATACTTATTTTCGTTGTTCCTATTTTTTCGGCCAGTTTAGAGGACGCACATAAGCTTGGTGCTGGCGATCAAGGCTGGGTAGCAACCCATACCGACGGAACAATTCATGTAGTTTACAGGAGTAACCAGGGCAATAAATACCAAAAAGGCTCCGCACCGGATAAAATGGAGACAGCTACCACAGTAGTACCGGGCCTCACTGATATGTACAACCCAAAACTTATCGTTGATCCCAATGGAGTTCCGCATCTGGTTTACCAAAAGGGACTTGCCGGCGCAGGAACAACAACCTGGTATACCACCATAAAAGACGGTAAGTGGATTGCCCCTGAAAAGGTCTCTGATTCAGGCGAACTTCCCGACAAAAAAAGGTCCTATGTTCCTGATGTGGCTGCTGATAAGGATGGCAATATACTTGTTAGCGTATGGAATATTGATAATACAAAATACAGGGCCCCTGACAATGCCATGTACCGGTGGCGTTCTCCAGAAGGAATCTGGGGTGAATTAAAATCGATTACCGGCAATACCTGGTCTTCCCTCCCCAAAGTTGAAGAACTAAACGGTGGGTTTTATTATCTCTATCAGGCAGCCAGCACCGATTGGAAAGTAATCGGACCAGTGGAAGCCGGATCCGATTTATCTGGTGGTCAAGCAGTAAACGCCCTCAACCTAGATGTGGCAAACCTGAACGAAGGCGCAAATTTAGATATTGCCGCAGACAGCACCATTGCAGTCGCCAGCAGTCTCCGCAGGCAATCAGATGGCCCTTCAGGGATTTTCTGCTCCATAAAAAAAGAAGATTCTTTTGATAATCCAGAATATCTGGGAGATCTTCCTACGAAACACGAAGGCGACATGCATCCGAACATCGCCATTGATGAAGCTACCGGTGCAATAGTCATAGTCTTTCAAAACACCGCAACTAATTTCGCCAGTTATTATGTATATGAAAATGAAGAATGGTCATCCCTGCAACGAGTATACCCGGAAGCGGACGATGCCCAGACTGCATGGAGAACCGGACCTTCTGTTGCGGACATCCCCGGTCCCGGAGTAGTGATAAGTGTCCGCAATGGTGATGACATTTATCTGCGTAAACTTATTCCTGAAGGAGAAGTTTTAAGTAACCATCACCAGACTGTTCCGCAGAACAAAACTGTTTTTTCCCAGTTGGGTTTCATAGGCAAACATACACAGACTTCGGTATACTTCCCTTCCAATGATCTATACAATATTACCGTATCCACAATAGACGGTAAAATAGTCGGTAGTCATCAGCAAGCAACTGCACAGACCTTTAATGTGTCTGAGGGGAAATATCAGCAGGGCCTCTATATTTTTGATTTCAAAAAGGTTGTAAACCCTTAGTCACTATCCTTCTACATGTGCCCGGTTTAAAGAAACTATTTAGTATGTGTTCAGAATAGACCATTTTAACAATCCAGTCATTCCGGCTTGAATCTAACATAGGAGCATGTTAAAATGGCCTAAAATCGCTGATTTTAACTAGCATATACATCTGATTCCGGACAAGCCGGAATGACTATGACGTTAAAACCAGCTATTTTGAACAGAATCTATTTAGCAAATAGGATATTAACCCCAAAAGCAACGGATTCGAAATCTGTTGCTTTATTCATCTAAGCCTATAGAGTATTTTTCTAAAAGTGTAATTTATTATACTTCTTAAAATTGTTTACTAAAAATTTAAATTAACTTGATATAGTTTGAATTTTTAAGTCATATTCTCTAGTAAAATCAGGAAAGAAATTAAAACGAGCCACTATTATATAACAATGCGTAAATTCTTTTTGTTAACTATTTATTGTCTCTATATACTGTTTTCACCCTTGATAACCTTTGGGGCACCCTCAGATTCCTCCTATTTAACATCAAACTTTACCCAAGGCCGCATACTTGGTCGTCCGGCTTTTTACAACAACACAAGCTGGTTTCGGTATCCGGTATTCAGCAGGGAAGAACATTGGGAATCTATGAATTGTTTAAACACATTTTCCCTGGGAAAACCAGAATCATTTCAGATTGACGGCACCACCAGTTTTGTAAATCATAAAAACCCTGGAGAGAACCATCCTTACTTCCGTATAATTGATTTAAAAAGCAGTTACAAACCTTTTCCCGGTCATTTTTTCAGTTCATATCTGCATTTTAATGATATACGAATGAACATATTTAACAAGGAGACTAGTGGCTTTAAATTAACTGACATTCTGGATTTTTATTATAACCTGAATTATAACATCACTTCCAATGATGGTGTTATACATATCCAGCCTGATGATTATGACCTCACCTTTTACCAGGGACCATTATTAAATAAAGGGCAAATCAGCTTCAATACCACTCCTACAATTTACCACCGATATGAAGACCAATTGTATTTAAATTATGATGGACACATCATGTATGGTCTGCTTGATAACCTAAATATCCATCTTAAATACAGAGCACCTGATGAGTGGGAAAGGCAACCATCTGAGCTGATGACCGGAGGAAAATTCAGATATAAACTTTTCTTTTCAGAGGTTGATATATCTCAGCGATATGATAATATATTCAGCGATTTTTTTAGGGAAACAAGCAACTTTAAGACCCATGCAAACATGGGGCTACTCATTGGAAAAAGAGCATTATCCATTAGAAATATTGCGGCTAATTACAACCAGTTTTTTAATTCAAATATTGGGCACCATCAGATACTACTCACATTTAATTATGACAACCCAGGCACTGGGGAAAGAACCTTTTCATTCCGGTCAAAATATGGAGTTTTTGATCAACTAACTGTAGGAGGAACATACGCTTTAAAAAGCAATTTTTTTGAACAGGATGAATCAAGTGTTGAAATGGCCTATTCAAATTTCCCTCTGCAAGAACTCAGGCCGAGCGAATTATCGCCTATTATCTATACACATGGTTACCTGTTGCCAAGTGGTGTCATAAAGGCTAAAATACTTTTGGCCCACGCCTATAACGGTAGATTGGGGCTGCACTTAATTTCTGAGGCCCGCCTGGGGCTACCCTGGACCCTAAATATAGATGGGAAATACACGTATTTTAGAAACACTCGTTTTTTTGATGATATTTTCAAATATATAGAACTGGGAGTTTCAAAATATTTCTCCCATTCATACATTAACATAAAGTATCAATATATTTTTGACTCTTTTAATGAGTATTACGTGGTTGAAGACTACCAGTCTGATGATGTATCTTTTACATACAATTGGATTTTTTAAACCATAATTATTTTTTATCTGCTGATTTCAATTGGTATAACCTTATCCGAGACCTCTTCATAGAAAAGGGCCTCATGCCATCCAGGCCGGAAAATGAATGACCTGCCGCAAACAAACTACTGCAACCTCCACCAGACCCTCCTTCATAAATCAAGCTTAGATTCGGTAAAATTTCTAAAAATTCCCAGTGTGAACTAAAAAAGTCACTTTGTCTTCGGAAGTGAGATGATTATGTAAGTTTAAATCATAATTTTTGTATATTTACACCGATTTTTAAGTTTTTCACTTTAACTCAGAGGGTTTATCATGGATTTCGGTATGCTTTTTCCAGTTCTCTTAATCGGCGTCTTCTTCCTTTTTATCATTCGTCCCCAAATGAGAGAAAAAAAGGAATATCAAAAGATGCTTGCAGCGCTTAAAAAAGGTGACAAAGTCATCACCAATTCCGGTATGTACGCTGAAATTTACGCTATGAAAGATGATACAAGAGTCACTCTCAAAGTCGGCGAAAACATGAAAATAGACTTTACCAAAGCTTCAATCGCTAAAGTTGTAAACGAAAATAACTAATTTTCAGTATTATGGCAGTACTTCCAATTCTTACCTACGGTGATAAGATTCTCCGTAAAACCGCTCAGCCTGTTGAGGACATTACCCCAGAACTAATAACTCTGGCAAAAGACATGCTGGATACCATGTACGAGGCCCCGGGTATCGGACTTGCTGCCCCCCAGGTGGGTCACAGCATCAGGCTGATAGTAGTCGATGTCAATCGGTATGAATATGACATTGAAGATGATGAAATTGTCGAAGACAATGAAAAAGACCCCTATATCTTGTTTAACCCGGAAATCATCGACTCATCCGGCTCTTGCGCTGAAGAAGAGGGATGTTTATCAGTTCCCGGTATCAATTCAAATGTGGTACGCCCTGAGGTAATCACGATTAAAGCCCTTGACCAGAACGGAAATGAAATTGTTCTTAAAGACATTGATGATATTCTTGCACGTTGTATCCAACACGAAATGGACCATCTTGAAGGGATTCTCTTTGTAGATAAAATTGGTAAAACAGACAAATTATTACTTTCAGGCAAACTCAAAAAACTCGCCAGGGAGACAAAAGCACGCTGAAACTTATCTATCTCATTATCCTAACGGTTCTTTTTTCCTGTACGTCTACAAAGGTATCGGAAGAAGTTGCTCCGCCTCCCACGATTCCTCCTCCAAAAGAAGACAAGGAGATGGAAAAGTATTTCAAAGACCGTGAAAGTAAATTTAAAGAAGAAAAAAAGCGTAAGGCAAGCGGTACCTCCCTTGTCAGCCTGCAGTACTTGCGGTCCATTAAACTCCCTGATAAAACCGGCATTATCAGAATAGCCCTGAGCACAAACAAAGATCAACTCAACTTCAGTAGCTTTGGAAAAGTTGAACTCCTTGAAAAAAAGGGTGACCTGATTACCAAAATCGCCACGGTTCAGGGCGATTTTTCCATCCAGAAACAAGGGAACCTTCTGAGGATTGTATACGCAGATGGTAAATCTCCAGGGTCAGTATCAGGCGTTATCCAGGTAAAGTCATTTAACCAATACAATATTATAGAAGCTGAGCACCGCACTTACCGTGGTTATTTTGAGGTCAGCCACACCAACAACAACCATCTCCTCCTGGTAAATGTTATCGGCCTTGAAAACTACCTGCGAGGGGTTCTTCCAAGCGAAATGCCGGCAACCGATCGAGGCATACTCGAAGCGCTCAAAGCCCAGGCAGTAGCCGCCCGCACCTATGCGGTGGCCCACCAGGGACAATACAAAAATATGTCTTTTGATCTCTACCATGACCAACGAGACCAGGTATACAAAGGAGTGAGAACAGAAACGTTCATTTCAGATAAGGCCATTTCCGAAACCAGCAATATTGTCCTTACTTATGACGCAAAACTGGCCAAATGCTTTTATCACTCCACCTGCGGAGGTAAAACTGCCAACATCCATGATGTCTGGGGCCAACGCACAAAACACTATCTATCAACCCGATCTGATGCAAACCCCAATGGCCTCAACTACTGTAAAGCATCAAAATACAGTACCTGGCATGAAAGCTGGAGCCTCCCTAAACTTTCTCAGATTGTGCGAATCAATCTTGCCTCGGCAAAGCCAGACAAAATGTTAAAATTCACCCGTATTAAAGGGTTAGAAGTCACCAAAAGAGCTGCCTGTGGACGGGTGAAGAACCTGAAAATCACAACCGATAATGGCGTTATCAACATTCGGGGAGATAAAACCCGCTGGGCCTTAAGGCGCGATATGCCAGGAAATCCTATTCTCTTAAGTGCATGGTTCGAAATAGAAAATTTTGGCCCCAAGGTCCTTATAAGGGGACGGGGGTTCGGTCATGGCATCGGTATGTGTCAGCGTGGAGCCATGGGCAGGGCCCGGGAAGGGCAGAATTTCATTGATATTCTGGAAGCGTATTACCGCAGCGCGGAATTAGCTCGCTGGGAATTGAAAGAATAAAGCAATTGAAAATTTAGGTGTTGGAATACTGGAACCCGGCCAATTGCAGGCAGGATTCATGAATTCTGCCTGCAATTGGAATCCTTAACATTTCCGGCATTATTTAGTAAAATTACCTGCTATTATGGAAAGTATATATTCGCCCAAAGAAATCGAAGAAAAATGGTATTCCCAGTGGGAATCAGAAGGATCCTTTCAGCCTAAAGGCGAGGGTAAACCGTTCACTATTGTAATCCCTCCCCCCAATGTGACCGGGGCTCTGCATATGGGACACGCACTCAACAATACTCTGCAGGACGTACTGATTCGCTGGAAGAGACTCCAGGGATACAAGGCACTCTGGCAGCCAGGTACCGACCACGCAGGCATTGCTACCCAATCGGTGGTAGAAAGAAAAATTGCCGAAGAAGGACTGACCGCAAGGGGAATTGGCAGAGAAAAATTCATTGAAAAGGTATGGGAATGGAAGGCTGAATACGGCGATCGTATCATCAACCAACTCAAAAAACTCGGCTGCAGCTGCGATTGGAGTCGTACCCGTTTCACTATGGACGAGGGACTCTCCAACTCAGTAAAAGAAGTGTTTGTACGCCTCTATAACGACGGACTCATTTACCCGGGCACCCGGCTTATCAACTGGTGCCCCAAACTACAAACTGCTCTTGCAGACGAAGAAGTGGAAACCAAAGATACCCCCGGGCATTTTTGGAACTTGCGCTATCCACTGGAAGGTGAACCTGAAAAGTACATCGTGGTATCCACCACCCGACCTGAAACCATGCTGGGCGACACAGCCGTTGCCGTGCATCCCGATGACCCACGTTATAAGGACCTCATTGGCAAAAACGTTATTCTTCCTCTGATGAACAGACCCATCCCTATAATAGGCGATGAACATGCCGACCCCGAAAAAGGATCCGGCGCAGTTAAGATAACACCTGCCCATGACGCCCATGATTTTGAAGTGGGCCTCAGACACGATCTCAAACAGATTAATGTGATGAACCCTGACGCCACCATGAACGAACTTGCCGGTCCCTATCAGGGACTCAACCGTTTTGAGGCCCGGGAACGCATACTGGAAGACTTAAAAAAAGAAGGTCTCCTTGATTCTATAGAAGACCATAACACTCCTATCCCCCATTGCTACCGCACCGGAGACGTTATTGAGCCAAGACTTATGCGCCAGTGGTTTGTAAAGATGAAACCGCTCGCAGAGCCCGCTATCGCAAGCGTAAAAGAAGGGCGTACCAGGTTTGTACCGGAACGTTATGCCAAAACTTATTTTGACTGGCTGGAACAATTCCGCGACTGGTGCATATCCAGGCAAATCTGGTGGGGACATCAGATACCCGTATGGTACGCCATAAGCGAAACGAAAAATGTACGTACCGAAGATACCCCATTTTTTGTAGCCCGATCAGAAGAAGAAGCTTTAACACAGGCCAAAGAAAAATTCGGAGACGCCGTAAAACTGGAACAGGACGAAGACGTACTGGACACCTGGTTTTCATCTGCCCTCTGGCCCTTCTCTACGCTGGGTTGGCCCGAAAACACAGAATTACTACAAGATCATTATCCCACCGATGTATTAATTACGGCCCGGGATATTATCTATTTCTGGGTAGCCCGCATGATGTTCTCCGGTATAAAGTACCTGGGAAAAGAACCTTTTCATACCGTATACATCAATGGTACCATTCTGGACGAAAAAGGACAACGTATGTCCAAATCCAAAGGGAACGGTATCGACCCCATAGACATGATAAACCAGTATGGCTGTGACGCGGTACGTTTTTCTCTCCTCACCCTCACCAGCGAGGGCCAGGATATTAAGCTCTCCCCGACTAAGTTTGAAATGGGCCGGAACTTTGCAAATAAGCTCTGGAACGCTGTAAGATTTGTGCTCCCCCATACCGAGGGCGTAGATATCAATATTGATCTTGCAAACATGGACCTGGCAGACAAATGGATAGTATCGCGCCTGCATTCAATTATAGAGCAGGTAGACACGTCCCTCGAAAAATACCGCTTTGCGGATGCCTGTAACGCCCTTTATCATTTCACCTGGAACGACTTTTGTTCCAAGTATCTTGAGATACGCAAAAAAGTAATTACAGCCGAAGGGAATTCCCCTGAGAAGCAACAGGCTGTTTCTGTATTCGTAAGTGTACTTAAAGATCTTATTCACCTCTTGCATCCCTTTATGCCTTTTATCACTGAAGAAATCTGGCATAATCTTGGAATGAATACTTCGCTTATCGTGTCTACCTGGCCAAAATCAGACCGTAACATGATGGATAAAGAGGTGGAAGACGGTTTTGAACGTGCCCAGGATATCGTTGAAAGTATCCGTTCTATACGAGGCGCTTATGCTATCCCCAGATCCCAGAAACTCAAAGCAATCACACGCCTTGATTCTGATGCAGGACTCACAGATGCCCAACTGGAAATTATCACCAATCTCGAGAACCTCGAAAGTTTTGAGGTCTCGGTGGGCGGAGAAAAGCCAGCCAAATCAGCAGCCGCGGTTATTCCCGGCGGTCATGTATACGTACCTTTGGAAGGCATCCTGGATTTTGATGCTGAAAAAGCAAAACTCGAAAAAGAACTGGCTAAAACGAAGAATTTCCTGATGGGACTGACAAAAAAACTGGGGAACGAAAAATTTGTTAACAACGCCCCGGCTGATGTAATAGCTAAAGAAAAAGAAAAACTGGCAACCCAGAAAGAGAAAGCGGAGAAGTTAGAAGCGGCAATTGCTGATTTATCGTAGAAAAAGTCTGTCCAAGTGTGTTTTCACATAGAAGACCAGCGCATGTTTATGGTTTATTTTATCTAGCCGCACATCCCTTATTCGGAGGAGTTGAGCGGATAATACCCTGCCGGTATTCTATTTCACGGCTGTCTTCTGGTGAACGGAATATAACTTTCCAGATATACACACCAGTCCCTACATATTCTCCTTGCACATCTTTTTGATTCCAAACGAGCCAGTTCACATGACCCTGTGATGTTTTTCTTTTCGTATTTTCCAGTTCACCACAATAACCAAAACGCTGAACAGAAGAATGAATAAACTTTCCGAGATGGTCAAAGACGTTAATTTCAGCGATGTACTTATCTCGTGAAAATATCTGGATCGCAGATAAACAATTAGAAGGATACCTGCTCAATGATTCTTCATCCTGGGTTTTTCCTTCCTGACACATCTGTATTTTTGTATTTATAGTGCCATCACTTTGTAATCCTTTTGGCCTGAACCATTCAAAAAACACCTGTTTCTGTCCATTATTGTCTGTTATGATTTTAATATCGTCATGAACCACAACTTTTCCATTCTTATCAAAAATCATAAGAGCATTCATTCCATCTACCGTTCCCGGGTTAAGACCTTCAATAGGGATAAACACAGAGGAATTGCTGATTATTTTTTTTGAATCTTCCCCTCTCACCACCGCTTCAATTTCCTGCGGAAGGTTTTTTGCGGGAGATGTATCAGTGTACGGTGCAAAACGACTCAGATATATTCTATCACTCACATCAGGTTTAAAAATGGATTTTGTATTAGTGACAAAAAATCGCCATACAAGACTGTCTTTATCATCTACAACAATCGGTGGTAATAAATTTACCAGTTTTTTTGAATTTAGCTTTGTTTCGTTTGGATTATAAAACAACACCAATGAGTCCCAGGGCAAAATCGTATTATAGGATAAATTTATTTTCTCTGAAAGGGTGACATCTAATGTATCCGGGTTTACTAAACTTCTTCCTTCTGCATCAGTATAATATTCCAAATCTGAAGGATGTTTCTCAGCTGCTATTATTACCGGCCCCAGCCTGTCTTCAATATTAATAGAAACCCCTGCAAACAAACCCCCTTCAGGTAAGGTAAGCATAGGAGGGTTTTCCGATAATGGACTGGTAACCAATGAATCAAATTGTTCTTCATCCAACCTGACAACAATCAATGTACTGTCTATTTGATCTTCACCAGTTTTGTAATAGGTAATTTCTTCTCTCATTGCAGTATATTCATTCCCGCCATCTGCGGGCCAGTCTATAGATGAAATTTGTTCTGGAAGCTGTAAAACCGGAGATTTAAACCTTATGAATATACTGTCTACCCAACCATCTGAATTCCCGTCAATTATCCAGGCCTGTTTTGGTGCAATATAAGAGGCTTTAACCATGAGTTTGCTTTGCAGAGTATCGGTACCAGCAAAAACCGTAGCTGTAACAATATGTACATGTTCAGCTTCACTGGTATCCAGGAGAGCTTCCAGAACATCATTTTCAGAATCAGGTACAACTGCAAAACCATAGTTTATCATCTCCGATTCAAATCGTCCGGTGTATTTTCCTGTTTCAACTACATTTATTTTCCATGTTTCACCATTGGTGATGTTCAGGAGTACTTCAAGAGTATCCACAGCATCCTGATTTGGACTCACTGTTTCGATGATATACATAAAGCGCTTATATTCATATTGCCATAATTCTTCAACTGGCGGTGCAGTGTCAGCCACAGCAAACCAGGCAGTAAGGTTTTCTTTATCTTTCCAGCCGAATTGAAAAGAAGAAAAATCCGTATACACAGGGTTTAAATAGGTTACTTTAATATCATCTTCTGCCAGGCAGTTGAGCACACTGTCATCTGGGTTCTTGCTGCCTTCGTGTTTAACCAGTGTTCCTGTATAGACACCATTCTCATCCTCAACCAGTAATACATTATCAATTTTGTCCATAGAATTATTGCACTGCACATTAACCTGTATGGTATCTTTCCAGGAAGAAAAGTCCTGACCCTCAACCTTAATTTCAATGTTTTCACTGGTCCGCAACAGAAGAGAAGTATCAGAATCTTTATCACGAAGAGAAATTTCGGCTTCCACATAATCCGAAGCAACACTCATCGTGTCCCTGACCACAACTCCGGAATTGCCATTATTATAATGGGAGGTGACTGAGGCAATTATCCGTGCATTATAATATAATTCCAATATATCGTTATCAGCAGGAATCATCGATTCTTTTAGAGGTACCGCAGTATACCAAAAACCGATACTGTCTACCCGCTCAGCTGGTGTAAAAGAAATCATCAGGGTGTCAAAAGTTTTGGCACCGGTACCACTTGTATTTTCTGTTATAAGAGTAACGGTTTTTAGAAAGGTCGAATAATCATCCATATACCTGATGTAAAGTGAATCGCTCTGTATGTCCCCAAAAACACCATCCGCAATTATTTCACCTCTGCTATCAGTAAAAAATAACTGCTCCCGTACTTCACCTGGTGTACTATAGTCAATAAAAGCCCCGGCTTCATCTCCATCAACAGGATCGGAGTAAGTTACGTAAATTTTATCTCCCCGGAGAACCTGAAGGTGAGAATCAGAGAGATTTGGTACAGAATCATGTATGACTGCGATAGCAGCTCCAAACAGGCCTGGCTTCAATTCTGCCAGCTCTATTGAAAGCGTGTCAGGAGTTCGTTCATTATACAAGGTACGCGTGGTAACTGATATCCGGTAGACTTCCCGGGACCAGGCCTTTTGGTCTTCAACCACAATATATATCGTATCCACTTCTGTTTCATAATGACGAACCTTGGCATTTTCCCCTAAACGGTCACCAAAATACACCAGACTTTGCTGTGGTTTCGGTCTGACCACCACCGTATCCATTACGACATCGTTTGTATCTTTGGGATTCTGCCAGGAGACCACAAGAGTATCAAAATAAGCTGCTTGTACATGACCATCACCAATTTTCACATCTGCGTCGCCCAGCAAAAAACTTACCTCGCTGCTAAAAAGATAAAAATCACCATCTCTTCCGCTGCGATTGAGCATTAGGGTATCAACATCACCATTAACCAGGGTAGAGGCCACCGGGTGCACAGTAGTTAATGCGGCTTCTGCAGCTTTTACCTGTATTATAAAACTGCCGTTTTGTTCTGAAAGGTATTCCGGCTCCTGAAAAGATGCGTTAAACAGTTTCAGCTCTGAACCAGTAAAAGACTTGGTATATACAATAGTTACCACATCACTTTGCATCCAGCCGTCTTTTACAGCTAAGGCTTTGAGTGTATCTGTTGCAGAAAACAGGAGAGAACCCGTATACAGCAGAGAATTCGTGTCCGGTACAGCACCGCCAAGAGTATAATAAATGGAGGCTCTGTAACTCGCGCTCGACAAACGGCTCACTAGTGAAGAAACAAATGATGTCCCGGATACGGGGTCAGCAACCGGAGCAGAAACAATAGGCACATATCGATAAGAAACCGAACCAGACGAGATAAAATTAGTTTTTCCGGGAGCGTTAAACGTGCGAATTGTCAAAATTGTCGGTTCAATAAATTGGAGGGGGACCGCCGCATTATATACCGCACTGGAATCATTTGGCTGGGTACCGTCCGTAGTATAGCGAATGGTAATGTTTGTCTTTTCATGCTGCAAACGAACGTTTATCATCCCCTGGAAACTCGTATCTCCTGGAACCGCGACCGGAGTGGTAAGACTGTCTCTGGGTATATACACTTCGTTCACAACAGTGCTGGGAACATCACTGGGAGCATGGGCGATAAATTGAAGACGGGTGGTATCGGTAATGAGTATAGGGCCACTATAGAGATTGGCAGTAGTGTCGGGAAGACTGCCGTCAAGAGTATAGTAGAGGGAGGCCTGAACGTCCGGCACGCTAAGACTCACACGCAGGCTGTCGGTAAAATACCCTGAATGCGGACTGGCAGAAGGCACTACAGTAGTATCCCGCCGATTATATCGGGAAGACAGCACCGCACTGACTACGGCATTGCCCGCATTATGCTGTAGACAGGCAACTGCTTTGAGTACCACACTGGCACGCAACACCGGCACCGAGTCGGTTGACAGTATTCCGTTTTCACATCCAGGGACAGAACCACCCAGGGTCCAGCGGATAAAGACCGCTGCTGTATCAGCTATGAGGCTGACCAGAGTATCGTTCATAAACCAAGCATTGGCAGCCGGCTGGGCAGTAGGTGGTAAAAGGGTTTTAGCCGCATATGCCGCCGCCCCGTCGGCCTTATCTGAAGTAAAATACGGGTCGGTATAATACACCCGGAGCTGCTCTCCCCCCAGATTAATCTGTAGGGTATCATCCCCGGAAACAATTGGACCGTAACTGGCGGGAACAGAACCTGTGAGTCTGCCGCCTACAGGACTCAGGTACACCACCTGCACATCACCGGTTGGCGTCTCAAGCCTGACACTATAAGTTAAGTCCGGATGCGGGGTTTGGTCTTCTACTGCAATATATATTGTAGCTCCTTCTGCAATACCAGTCACCACACTGCCATTCAGGGTATCGGTAAAAGACACAATAGCCTTTTGATCCGCCGGTTCAATATACACGGTATCAACTACTCTATCTGCAGAATCCAGGGGATTCACCCATTCGAAGATGAGTGTATCAAAACTGTTGACTTCTACACTGCCGTTTCCTTTGGCAACTGTAGAAACAGCTAGCGCGTATCCCGGGCTCTCCCAGTATATTCTCGCATGGGAGGTATCCGAATCCACAATCGTATACAACGCGACACGTTCACTATCACCTGTCCCGGCACAACGCACCAGGGGCAAAAGCGTATCACTTCCCCCATAGTTTGTAGAAAGCTTAATAGCAAATTTTGCTTCGATTGTTTGCAGTCTGTTATCAGTAAATACACTTCCATTACTATCGGTTACCGCTATAGTAGATTGGGTATGGCCGCGATAATAAACGGAAGTAAGCGTATCGCTCATCTGCCAATCTGTGTTAACCGCAATAGCTTTTACTGTAGTCGTATCCGCTATGCTAAAAGCCTTGCTGTATTGAAATACAGAAGACCCTGCTATGGTATCAGGAGAGCTTCCGTCCAGGGTGTAATAAATACTGGCACCTGCCGAATTGGTACTCAATGTCACTGTTTGCTGATAAGTAAATACCGTACCACTATCCGGTGCAACATTGATAACAAGCGTTGGAGTATAGACATGGCTTATGACACGGTCTCCTGCAACATAGGCTTCTGAATCTGGGAATGTGCGTGCCTTCAGAATAACGGGTCCAGTAAATGTCAGAGCTCCAAGGTAGAGCTGGCTAGCTTCTGTTGGCATATTTCCATCAAGAGTATACCGGATAATTGCCCCATTGACAACCGGAGGTGTCAGGGTAACCTGTACGCTGTCCCGGTAGGTCGTATCTCCGGGAGTAGCAACCGGAACACCAAGCGTATCACGCCTTAGATAGCTCTCGGTTATCATAGGAGTGGAAGTATGGGATGTTTTTTTTCCATAAAACTTAAGCTCCACACTGTCTGTTGTAATCGTAATACCCACGGTACTGTCATAGGGAATAACCGTCCCGGAGCTCCTGGGGTCCGTGCCATCCAGGGTATAAAAAATATTGGCACTGTCCGTTTCGGTAGATAATAATACCTGTATACTGTCAGTAAAATACCCTCCCGGAGGAGTAGCAACCGGAACGGCAACGTCCCCGTTTTTGGTAAAATTTACAATAAGCTTTTCACTCTCCAGATAATTCTCCAATACATCATTTTCTTTATAGGCCACTGCTCGGAGCACAAGAGTTGTATCAATAATAATCGTATCCCCACTCTCAAACAATGTTCCCAGTAAATGGCTGGGTACTGAATCAACCCCTGCAGCAGCGTAAAACCGAATCTTCGCCCAGGCGGTAGAAGTATTCAGTACCACCCTGGTGGTATCAGCAAAACTGGTACCGCTGTCAGAAGTAAAGGTTGGTGCCATCACTGTATCTGACTGGAACAAGGCGTAATTCAAAGCCTGCTCGCCATACAGGGAATCATAGTACTGCACATTTACCTGTTCCCCTTGTAGATTTATCTGCAGGGTATCATCACCCGGCTGTACAGTATCATAATTCACCAGCACCCAGCCTGTTAAGGTGCTGTCATCCCGAACACTAAGCGATACCCTCTGGCTGTCGAGCTGCTCTGTGGTTATCAGTATCTCATACATCCTGTCCGAGTCAGACTGCTGGTCCCGGACAACCAGAAAGACCGTGTCCTGGCTCCGGCTAAAAGCATGGATCAAACTGCCGCTATCAGCTAAAGAGAAATGGACCGATGCCACATAATTATCCGGCTGCAGAATAACCGTATCCCGGACCGTATCAAGTACATCAAAAGGATTACCCCAAACCGCAACCAGGGTATCGTAATAGCTATACTCCAATGTACCGTTGGAGGCTGCGCTTCCACTTAAATTCATTAGAAACAAGTTTTCAAAAACACTTGCATAACCGCCGCTAGCACTGAGCATTGTATCAAGCAAGAGATTTTCATCGTCCCCGAGGTTCAAAGAAAGTACTGAAGAATGCAGGCTGTCACTTCCCATGTAGTTTGTGGAAACACGAAGCGTATAAGCAGAGGGCTCTCCTGTGAGTATTCCATCCGGTATACTGTCGCCTGAAGCATCAAGAATAACCAGGCGGGAAGGGGTAGACTGGCGGGTATAAACTGCTTCGGTGTTATCGCTGTTTCGCCAGAGAGATTTTACTGCTATTGCTTTTACCGTAGTTGTATTCACAATCGGAACAGGTATATCTGTATAAAGACGGGTGGAACCTGTTTCTGAAGTAACCGGATTTGTACCATCAACCGTATAAAAAATATCAGCACTATCGGTATTTGCAAAAAGCGAAGCAGATAGGGAAGAAATAAAAGAAGTACTCCCCGGAGTAAAACTAACCGTCAGGATGGGAGTATAAACATGGCTCATGACATCTTTACTGGCTATATATGCATCACCTACCGGAAAGGAACGGGCTTTTAACTCAGCAGGTTCTGTAAATACAAACATAGAATCATACAAGGTACTGGTCTCTGTCGGTGTATTGCCGTCAAGGGTGTAGCGGATAACAGAACCATCAACTGCAACGAGACTGACCACAACGCTGTCCAGAAAAACAGTATCACCCGGAGTTGCAATTGGCATCGCCAGAGTATCCCGTCTGGTGAAGGTTTTAGAAACCGTATCACTGGGAAGCCCAGGAGCATTCACCGCATAGAAATCAAACAGAGATGAGGCACTGACTAAAACAGCCGAGCTGTATAACTGATACGACCCTCCATTAATCCGGTAATAGACAGTATCCTGCCCATCAGCGGGGTCGAGAGTAACCGTGATGGTATCAGTAAAAAATACCGAATCCGGTTCTGCAGAAGGATTCGCTACCTGAGGCCGCCGGTTATAAGTAACAATACGTTCACTGCTCACCAGGTAATTATTATCGCTGTTTCGGTAATAAGCTATAGCCCTGAGGGTCGTGGTTGCGGATATATACAGTGTATCCCCATTATTGTAAACCAAACCAGAATCAGGATGTTCAAGGGGCGCACCGGTGCCTTCACGGTACCTGATGATAGCGTCTCCGGCAGATGAGAAAACAATACCCGTATCTCCCGCAAACCAGCTGCCATCTGATACATTTACCGCGGGACTCGATATGGGCTTAGCGGCAAATGATACTGAGCTTTGAGCTTGTTCACCATAGAGCCGATCAATGTATGTTGCTACAATATCATCGCCGGAAAGTTTGGGTTGTAAAGTGCCGTCACCACGCGTGATGTTTGAATAAGCCGCATGTAAATGGCCAATCAGGATCCCCTTATCCCATTCGAGCACTACTTTTTCAGAATCCAGTCCAGCCTGTAAAACAACTACACTTGAAAAGCGGGTATCCGGCAGTTGATCTTTGATAAGGATATAGATTTCTCCTTCTCCATTAAACTGGCTCACCGTATCTTTCAGGGAGTCAGAAGTACTGAAATACACCTCAGCCACAATATCAGCAGGCTGTATAATAAGGGTATCTGCAGCAATATCATTACTGTTAACCGGATTTATCCATTGAACCACAAGGGCATCGAAATCAGCGGTTTCTACCGTATCATTCCCGGAAACCGCCCCTGCAATGTGCAATGGAAATAGATTTTGATAGACGCTGTCATAGTTTCCTTCATCACCGGTATTAGTAGACAGGGCCAGACTTTCCTGGTCTTGCAGCACAGAACTTACCACTAGAGGTTCATATACCGAAACACCTGCCTGGTTGGTAGAAAGTTTGATGGTAAATTGTGATTGGTCGCTCGTTAAAATGTCTCCTGAAAAGGGATTGCCATTTTCATCCAGGATTTCCAGCCTGGAAGGTATTTCTATTTTTGTATATACAGCGGTGAGTACTTCACTGTAAGGCCAGCCCATCTTAACCGCCCGGGCCTTTATGGTGTCGCTCTTAATAAGTGAAACAGGACCCGTGTATATTTGAGTTGCACCTCCTGCTGTAATATCCGGGTCGGTACCATCAAGTGTGTACAGTAGAACAGCACCTTCATCTGATGACTGCAGTGTAACATTTATCTGAGATTTAAAATCACCTGCAGCAGGTAGTGCTGTAGGTTCTGCCAAATCCATAATACTCGAATTTGTGATTTCCAGGGTTTGTTCCAGTATAGTTGTATCCTGATTATTATTATAGGGAACAAAGGTACGCACCGAGTCTGGAATAATACGATAACGCCATTCTACCTCACTCGTAGAAAAAATAACTTTAACGGTATAAGCCAGGGTGTGGGGTTCCGCACCAAGACTTTCAGATAATCCAAAATGCTGGACCTGAGTAGACTGATTTCCAAAAGACGCCCCGCCATTAATTTCCCGCATGGCAACCATATGCGAAGAATCATAAGAGGCCGGCGAGTTGTCGATATAGGTATAAAGATAGATACGGCTCCCTACTCCGTCTGCAGCTCTATCAGATTTATCAATAAAAGACCTTGAAACCTTGACATCAAGATAATGCTCTGCCACATCTCCTGTAGGAGCATTATGACTGGCCGGGGCGTTGGTTAAATTCGTTTTATTTAAATAAAGTTTTCCTCCATTGCACAAAAACATATCTAAATCGCCGTCATTATCGACATCTCCAAAGGTAGCACCATACGCTTCGTCCGATTCTGCAGACCCATATATCGGTGGACAGGAAACCGGGCTATATGTAAAAGCGTTTAAAGGCTGAATACCCTGATGTATATACAAAACAGGAAGAGAGATCGGTGAAGATTCATCAGCCCGACCCACAACAAAGACATCCTGCCATCCGTTGTGGTTTAAATCTCCAGTTGCAGCACCACCCGTTCTCCGGGCTGTATTATCACCAAATTGAAGCGTTTCAT